>JABSPW010000039.1 GCA_013214285.1 Halioglobus sp.
CTCGACGAGATGGTGGAACTGGCAAAATTCTGTGAGGACCTTGGCGTTTACGGTGTGTCCTATGGTGAACACCTGGTTACCACCGCCAACCAGGTAGACGAATACCTCTACGGAGAAAGTGGTAACATTTTCTGGAACCCAGATACTCACTGGCCGGACCCCTGGGTGGCTACCGCTGCCCTGGCTCAGGCGACAACTAGATTGCATTTTCTCTCGACGGTTTATGTGCTGCCTCTGCGCGATCCGTTGACCGCAGCAAAAGCGGTTTCTACAGCCGCTTATCTCTCAGGCGACCGGGTCACCCTCGGCGTGGGTGTCGGTTGGCAGAAAGCAGAGTTCGACATGGTGGGCCAGGACTTTCATACCCGAGGCAAGCGCACCAATGAGATGCTTGACATACTGCCAGGGCTTCTATCAGGTGAAGTCACAAACTTCAAAGGCGAGTTCTACGATATTCCGGCAGTGAAAATGTCCCCGGGCACAAAAAAACCGTTACCCATCATGGTCGGCGGTTATGCTCCTGCAGCGATGCGCCGCGCCAGCCGCTGCAACGGCTGGATGGCCACATCGCATGAGGAAAAAGATATCTACCCCTTGCTAACCACTTTGCAAACAATTCGCGATGAGCAAGGTAGCGCAGAAAAATCGTTCGATATATGGACTGGGGTGATCAACCCCGATGAGGGCACCCATGCACGACTGCAAGAGGCTGGCGTGACCATGGTCAACGGCACAAATTTTCTTGCCGCCGACGGACGCACCGCGCTATCAAGCATTGATGACAAAAAACGGAGGCTGGAAACCTTCGCAGAGCGCTTCATAATGCTCGACTAACCATTAACCGTCGGATTTCCGCGAACCGTAAGGAGGATAACGCATGAGCGACAGAATCAAACGTGTGCGCAGACTGATGCCGACCATTATTCTAACAGTACTCAGCATGATCCAGGCGTTGGCGCTTGAGCTCTATTGGAGCCAGCTGGTCGAGGCCGAGTATCTGTGGGCGGGAGATTGGATCGCGCTGATCGGCTGGCTGCAATTTGCCGCCATGTTCTTCGGCATCCTGCTGATCTGGCTGCTCTACGTGAGTTTCGTATTGCGATTCAACTGGCTACCCTCACTGGAGGACACTCTGGTTCCCTTTCTCATCGGTTTGATGGAGTTTGGTTTGATAGGCCTGACCCATCCGGACCTGATCGGGCCCTGGATGATGTTACTGGCTGCCCTGTTCGTCGTTGCCGTTTTCATCAGCCACACTATCACTCGCCGCGCTCGCCAGGACATCTCCAACGCATACTTCTTCTCACAGTTTGATCCCGCTGGCATTCGCGACTATCGTGAATCTGCCATAACCGCTATCGGCATGGCTTCGTTTGGTGCCATCTTATGGCGCTACCCGCAGCTGCAGATGCTCGCAGCTCTTGCACTGCTGTTGACAATGGCGGCCCTAGGTTATCAGTATCTCCAAGCGCGCCGCTTCTGGTTACACTCACTCGAGGTCAATCATTGACACTCTCACCAGACAGACAACCCTGTCCGGCCATACGGCCGTCGCCTCAACCGTCAACATGTAAATACAACCAATGGTCTCTGTGTATGTCTGGGCTGCTTTTTCACTAGTAAGCCTGCTCCTGTAAACACCGGCAAGATCGGCATATCATCATAAATTGAATCATCGTTACAGACAGCGGACGCACGGGCCAGTCCGCATCAATCACGTCAAATATGCGGTTAAGCCAAACGGCAGTGCTCAAATATCCACACCACGATGTACCTGCATTGACGGCGGCATTATGGGCTTTGAAGCATTTGCCCCGTGATACATCAGTGCTGTCAATGACGCGGTGCAGCGATGCACAGTGGGAAATAGGTTGGACAGCACTATTGCCAAGTTGACGACATAGACAATACGTCTCGATACCGTCGTCAAACTGCCAGATACCTTTCTTGTCAACTCAATGCAGCCCTAAACAGCGATCTCGGCGTAAGCGAGAACGCTTGATGTAAGATAAAGAGTGGAGTCGATCGGGCCAGTGTCAAACAATTCCTAGTCATTGGGCACATGAATGTTATCCGCCTGCGCTGAACCACCCGAGAGAGATGTCGTTGATAAGAACACTGCGAATGAACACATTATCCAATGAAAGGAATCTCCTCCTCCAGTCCGGTAATCTTGCTTGAGGGACACCTCTAATTAAACCTTATCTAGAGCGATCACTAGCGGGCTGTTGTTCTATGACGGCCACTATTTTATAGTCTGGTCATTCCTCGCTGCCCCTCTTCAATGCGCCGAAATGACCGGATCCGAAAAACCCAGCAAACGCGAAGTCACCCGAGGCAGAGTCATCACTGCGGCAATCGATGCCATTTACCGCGACGGCTTTCACGCCGCACACACCAACCGAATTGCCGAGGAAGCCGGGGTCAGCTGGGGGGTTCTGCAGTATCATTTCGGTGACAAGGACGGTCTTTTACAGGCAATAATTGACACCATTTTCGACGACTTTGAAACCACTCTCAAGAACACCACACTGCATGGGGAAGACTTGGGTATGCGTGTGCGACAGCTCATAGACGTCGTATGGCAACTGGTCAGCAAAAAAGAATATCGTGTGAGCCTCGCGATTTTGCGCAACGCCGGCAAAGACGACAGTTCAAGCATCAACGGGCAGGCGCAGCTTGCCCGTTGGGCGAAACGGACTTCAGAACTGTGGCACGGCCTGTTCGCGGGCGCTGTGAACGAGTCACAACAGAGCGAGGTGGCACGTCACCTCTTATTCGCTGCCCTGCGTGGTATGGCAGATGAAATAAATCCGCGCGGCAGTAATGCAAAAGAGACTATCAATGAGGAGTGTGAGGCACTGGCGGATGCGGTCACCTTTCTCCTCAGCCGAAACTGAAGCCTTACCCAGCGCAGAATCGCGCCTTTTCAGTAAGCAGATAAGTTATCGTCGCTGCTGTGCGTCGCCACGCAAACGTCATTGACTGCTATCAGCAATACGCTTACACCACATCGAACTTGATAGGCATCTTTTTGATGCCATGAATAAAGCTAGAGCGCAGCCAATTGATGTCGCCGTTGAAACGCGGGTTGCGCAGATGCAAGAGGATTTCCTCAAAGATCACCCGTAGCTCCAGTCGCGCCAGATGCGAGCCCAGACAAAAGTGCTCCCCAATCCCGAAAGCCCGGTGGCTGTTTCTTACATCCTCGCGCTGAGCCCGCGTGATATCAAACACGTCACCATCGGTGAACACGTCCTCATCGGCGTTTGCCGCCGCATAGTACATCACTACTTTGTCACCCTTTTTCATCGCCTGACCGCCCACATCTACATCCTCCATAGCCGTTCGGCGAAAGGCGATTACGGCTGGGTCGTAACGCAAAAACTCCTCGATCGCATCCTCCAGTAATTCAGGATTTTCTAGCAGCATTTGGTACTGCTCCGGATGCTCCATCAAAAGACGCATGCCATGTGTCGTTACGGTTCGTGTAGTCTCGTTGCCTGCGACCATCAACATCAGAAAAAAATGGCAGAACTCCTCGTCAGTCAATGGTTCATCTTCCACAGTACCATTTAAAAGAATATGCACGATATCGTCCTGCGGATTGTTGCGGTGATTCTCCGCAAGTTCCTGCGCCAGGAAGAACATCTGTGCCATTGCGTTTGTACCGTCTTCCTCAGATGTTGCAAGTTCCGGATCATTCATTCCAATCATGATATTGGTCCATTCGAACAAACTCTTGCGCTTGTCTAATGGCACCCCCATCAACTCACAAATAGCAATCAGCGGCAACTCAGCAGCGACGTCCTCGACAAATTCGCACTCGCCACCCTTTTTAGCCTTGCTAATGATCTCCTGCGCCACTTCCTTAAACCGTATATGATAGCCATCGACATTTTTTGGCGTGAACGCACTACGTACGAGACGTCGAAACTTGAGATGCTGCGGCGGATCCATATTAATTAACTGGTTGCGCATTGCATCAACGCGATCCTGAGGCGACTCCCAAGGTAGACAACTTTTTTCGGCCGAAGAGAAGAGCAACGGGTGCTTCGAAATAAAATCCAAGTCCCTCTGTTTAGTTACCACCCAGAAACCAGTATCCGTGTCCGGGTCGTTATGCCAATAGACAGGCTCTTCATTGCGCAGATACTTAAACACGTCCCTGGGGACACCACCGCGGTACGTATCGGGCTCGGTGAGATCAAAATGTGGGCAGCCGGGCATCGGACTCTCCCCCTCGGGTTGACGTACGGGGAGTAAGGCTACACCCTATGAGAGCGGAACGACAACCCCTCAACGCTGGCCCAATGCGTTTGCACAGTTTGAGCTGGCCGCGGGCATCAATCGGCAGGTTCTAGTCGTATCAGTGAACCCTGTTCGCTCAGGACGTACAGGTTTTCGTCGGGGCCAACCTTCACATCACGCACCCGCAGGCCCAAATCAGCTAGCAAACGGTGTTCGTCCGGCGAACCCACTATCCCTAGATCCAAGCGGCTCAGATAAAATTGGCGCAACGCTCCGACAAAGGCGTCTCCCTGCCATGCCGGAAACTGCTCACCGCTATAAATAGCCAACCCACTAGTGGCAATGGACGGTATGTAATAATAAACAGGCTGCTCCATACCATCCTTGCTAGTGCCCTCACCAATCTTACCTCCACCATACTCTTCCCCATAAGTAATCACGGGCCATCCATAGTTGGCGCCAGGTATCAAACGATTCAGTTCATCACCCCCCTGCGGGCCATGTTCGGTCACCCAAAAATCACCGGTGTGTGGATGTTGCGCCAGCCCCTGAGGATTACGGTGACCAAAACTGAAGACCGCGGGGTTTGCACCCGGCGTTGCTGCAAAGGGGTTATCGGGCGGCGCGCTCCCATCCGGTTTCAGACGTAAGACCTTGCCCAGATCATTGTCGAGGGCCTGCGCAAAGTGCCTGTGGCCGCGGTCACCCATGGTCAAAAATAGATGTCCATCGCTAAACAACAATCTACCGCCATAGTGCTTATCTGTACCTTTTACCGGCTCAGTCGTATAAAGCACCTCAAGGTCTCTAAGAGCATTGCCCACTAAATGCCCACGTGCCAATCGGGTAGTCGAATTTCCTTCACCCATGGGCGCCGCGTAAGTCAGGTAGACCCAGGGCGGATTCGGAAATTCTGGGGCTAACGCAACATCCAATAAACCACCCTGACCCCGATAGAACACCTCGGGCAAGCCTTCGACCGCAGTGAGCTCGCCTGTCTCTGGATCCAGACGCTTTAGCGCACCACCGCGCTCTGACACCAGGATGTCACCACCGGGCATGAACGCAAAACTCCAGGGCATCACCAAGGCATCAGTAATAGCCGTGGCAATAAATTCGACATCGGGCGTCGATTCCTGGTGCGGCTTATCTCTCACCTCCAGCGGTTGGCTCACAGACATATAAAGACGCAGCGCATTGAAACCCCAATCGACGTTGTACCCTATAGCTACTGCAACCAAGGCCACGGTTGCTAATAAAAGGGAACGAACTTTCATCCTCGGTACCTCCGCAGAGCAGGCTGCGTTACTATGTAGCACGTCCAGGTCGGGTTGCAAAGCCGGCCCTGAGGCCACCGATTTTCTATGGATAGGAGCCGCAAACAATGGCAGTGCGTTACGAACAAGCGATACCTTTTGGCTGGTTCGCGCTGGCTTACTCCAGCGAGCTCAGCATAGGAGAGGTAAAATCATTACAATATTTCGATCGCGAATTGGTATTGTTTCGCACCGAGTCCGGAGAAGCCCAGTTGTTGGATGCGTTCTGTCCTCACCTTGGGGCACACCTCGGCCACGGCGGTACCGTAAAGGGTGAGCATATCGCCTGCCCTTTTCATGGATGGCAATTCGATGGCGATGGGGTGTGTCGAGAAGTGCCTTACGCCACCGCCATCCCCTCCCGCGCGCGTCAGCAGTCCACGATCGAGTCCTACCCTGTCGTGGAACGGAACGCCATGATCTGGGCTTGGTACCACCCACAGAAGAAACCGCCGAATTTCGAGGTGGATGCTATAGCGGAAATAGGCTCACGGGAGTGGACGGACATCGACGTGTATGAGTGGAAAATCAATACCATCGTTCAGGAGACTGGCGAAAACGGTGCCGATGTCGCTCATTTTATGTTTGTGCACTCCAGTCCTGAGATGCCCAAAGGCGAGGTCACCATGAATGGGGTGAAGCGCACGACCTTATTAATGAACAAAGTACCAAAAATCAATGAGCAGGGCGAAACGGACGCGACGGGTGAAGACTGGGAGTTCATTGAGGTCAACTCTGTCAATGTAGGTCCTGGCCAGACGATACAGCGAATAACCCGCGCTTTCGAGGTGGTGATGATGGGCACAATTACCCCCATCGATGACCAGAGCGTGCACCTCCGATTCGTATTCACCATGCCGCGTTCTCAAACCGACATGAACCAAGTGTTTGCGGAGGCGACGCGGGACAATATCGTTGGCGGCGTAGAGCAGGATATCCCTATCTGGAACAATAAACGCTATGTAGATAAGCCCATATTGTGTGACGGCGATGGCCCTATCGCGAAATACCGCAAGTGGTTCAGTCAGTTCTACGCTGATTAATAGCCCTAGCGACCGTTGATCCTCATCGGCCTTCTAACCCGCATTAGGCGCATCCGGACAACATCTGTTCAAATGGCACAAGCCTTCTTGCTGAATTGCAAGCCCTCTATCGTATAACATGCCTAAACGGGCGGTGCACCGCACATTGAGGCATGCGATGTGTCTGAAGGTGAAGCCTGCAGTCGATCCGGGAACGGCGCGCCACCCAGAGTATGCTTGAGGATTATTGTCATTGCATGTGCAGCGTCCTTCCCGGGCGTGTCAGATTACCGAAATCGGCTCTTTGTCCAAGGTCTGGCGCTGACTACGATAAGAAAAATAATACGGCGCGGGGCCTAAAAATGGTATTTTTTCACACTGGAAAGCAAGGCTGGCCAGGGCGCAACAGACGAGTTCTGATGTTTGCACTGACAGCATTAATCGCGGTCTCTTTTTTAACCACATCACGCGACACAGCAGCAAGCGCTGACATCTGGCTCTCAGTGGACACAGAGCGCCTTTTTTTAGCGATTATGCGCGGCGATACCGCGTTAAGGGTATTTGAAAATATTGCCATCGGCAGCAGGGGGGCGTCTCGGTCGAGAGTGCGCGGAGATGAGACCACCCCGCTTGGGGAATTTACTATTACCGATATCAGGCCCAGCAAGCGTTTCGAACTGTTTATGGAGATCAATTATCCCAACAGGGACCATACTGAAAGAGCCTTCATGGACGAGCGCATCAGCGCCGAAGAGTATCACAGCCTGCTGATTGACCTTGACCAGGGCAACCCCCCTTCACAAGATACGCGCCTCGGGGGCTTCCTAGGTATCCACGGCCTGGGCTGGTCCAGCCCAGAGATTCATAAGGCTGTCAACTGGACAGACGGATGTATCGCGCTGACCAATGAGCAATTGGCCGAATTGACAGACTGGGTATCCGTCGGTACGCGGGTTGTAGTCCGCTAAGCTACCAAAACTTACACAAACAAAACCTTGCGATTAGGCTCAGTATCTCTAAACTTGTGCTTGGAGGTGCTCGCCGACTCTTTGTGGCGACTCTGTCCCTACTGTTATTGAACACCCCACCCTACGCTGGCTCAACCGGTGTGTTCGTAATAGGAACGACCCAACAAGCCGGGAATCGGCTGACCAATTAGAGGAATTGATTATGCGTAACTCGCTCAAAACTTTGGCCGCAGCTCTTATGCTGGTAGTCCTTGCCGGCTGTGCCACGACTCGCGACCTGGATGCACTGGCGCTGCGCGTCGATAAAGCCCAGGCAACGGCTGATGCTGCTGCCGCCTCTGCTGCGAATTCACAGTCGTCTGCTGATCAGGCAATGGCGTGCTGCAAGGCAAATACGGAAAGAATGGATCGCATGTTCAAGGAGAAAATGAATAAGTAGTCCTTCGGGCACCTCTCCAACCGGGGCGACCATGCCGCTTGAGACGGTCGCCCCGGTGGTCTCACCACCTATCCCCCTTTTGTGACAACCGCCGGCATGCCTGTCTGCTGCGTCAGCACTTGCTCGATTACCTGGTTATCAAGTTCGGCTGAGCGGCCGGCCATGACGTCATCCAGGACGGCCATGACGCGCTCCACCATGGCACCGCGATCATGGGGATACTCCGGTAGTGGGGGATGCACTTCAAGGTACAGTTTCCCTCCATACCAACCAGCCTTCACAGGCTGATTGATAATTTGCACGGTCGTGCCATTGGGCACCTGCGGGAACAGGTACTCGATATCATCGGGCAACATACGGATACACCCGTGAGACACGCGCATGCCCACTCCCATCGGTTTATTCGTGCTGTGAATCAGATAGCCGGGGATGGCAAGCCGCATGGCGTAGCGCCCCAGCGGGTTCTCCGGACCAGGTGGCACATACTTCGGCAACGGATCACCACGCTCTGCATGCTCTTTTCGAATAGACTCGGGCGGTGTCCAACCGGGGTCCTTCACCTTGGCCACTATACGGGTCTTGCCCAGTGGGGTCGCCCAGTCCATGCGGCCGATGCTGATCGGGTAGGTCTGCACCTGCAGGGGTTGACCCGCCTTTTTCGGCGGATAGTAATACATGCGCATCTCGGGCAGATTCAAGATCAACCCCCTGCGCGGCGCCTCGGGCAGCACGTGGTGAGAGGGGATAAGTAACTCCGTGCCCTCCCCGGGCAGCCAACGGTCCACAGCCGGATTCACTCGCTCCATATGGTCCTGACCGATACTCTCACGGATGGCGATTTCCAGCATGGTGTCCTCATATCGTGCCGTTACTGTTCTGGGGGAGCCAATCACATCGAAGTATTCCGAAGGCAAGTCATAAGTGCGCGCAAAAGTGGGTTTTGCAAGTAGCAGGGCAAAGAGAACAAAAGTGGCTGTTTTCATCGGGCGTTGGAGCATGATCGATACTGCAGCTGTGATGTGACAACGATAATGCAGCCGGCAGTAAAAAGACAAGCCCGCGGCTGCTTGGCGGCCGTAAATTTGACAGGAAAACAAAGCGAGTATGCCTTTGGCGACACCGGCCGTCTGGCTCAGACTCCTCACCCACCCATACCTGGACAGCGTGTCGTTTTACGCTATCGCCCCATCTCACCGGGGGTGCAGCCCTGTATCAACCGGCGTTACGGCGCAATCAAACTGATCATCCCCTGCGTTGTCCGAATAGGCATCGGCCAGTGCATACCGTGGATCAATCAATGTCGCCACACGCAGGTCGTTCAGATAAATGTACTCCTTTATAGTGGCGCCTCCTGCATCGAGTACTGCGATCAGCTTACCGTCGAGATCGTACACATAGTGCTCCTCGCGCAGGGCCTCTGCCCCCACTAATGTGCTTTTGACACGCCGCCCAAGTGCATTGTAGGTGGCGTTGTCGATCTCATCATAAACAGAAAAGATCGCACCGCAGATACCGGTTTCTACGTTCGAACGATCCAGGACATCGCACCCTAGCACCTGATCCCCAGCTATCGTAAACGCAGTACTAATCCCCTTGACATCATCAGTAAAAACATCGCCCGGAACTTCGGTTACCGCATCAGCTATGGCATGCACACCTGTATTACGTCGGTCCGCAATGTACCTATCACGCTGGCGCGAGGCTTGGTTACAGGTGAATCTTGCAACGGGCCCAAAAGGCAGGTAATCGACATTTGCTACGACTGTTGCAGTCGTAGCAAGCTCATTTTCCCTGGTCTCAATACTATTGATTCGACCCAACGGATCGAGCGTGTATTCAACGACTCGTCCACTCGGATAAATCATGCCTAGCAGGCTATCAGCTACATCGTAGGCATAGACAACCGTATAGATCGCGCCACTAACAGTCTGCTTGTGGCTGACAACATTTCCGCGAGCATCATAAATGTAGCTTGATCCGCCACTGGCATCATACATGGCGCTGAGCCGACCATTACAATCTGCACACGCGGGCACACTGTGAACCGCCCAATTGCCATAACGGTAGTGTACATACGCTGTAGAAGCGGGATAAGACACTGCGACCAGACGGTTGAGTTCGTCGTAGCGTAAACGCATCATCACGCCACGAGTACCACCGACAACAGTGCGATTGCCCGCTTCATCGTACGCAAAACGCGTTACTTCGGAATTTGCGTCAGTGAACTGCGTGATATTGCCAAAACCATCGTATGCATATGCAGAACCAAACCCAGGCCGAGGGAACCACCGGGCAGGCTGGGGTTGTCCATAGAAGCTGCACGCACTAGCGCCCCTTTTCGCGGACAGCTTCGACAAGAGCCAGCCGGGCTCCTTAACCCTTGATAGCGGAGCGCGACCCTTTGCATCCATCACCGGGCGTATACCAGCGCCGTCGGCATACGCATGGCGTGTCCGCTGATTACAGAACTTTACCGCCTGTTGCCGCCCATTGAGTTCTCCTCGAAAAACGCGCTGCACGCTACCTTTATCGCTTCTGACTTGGTACTTCACTGGTTTACCGGCCTTGTTACGTTCAATTTCGATGCGCTCTCCTAGCCGATTTTCGACCGCAGACAACCGGTGCGCCGCATCGTAGCTGAACGCCAGGAAGCTACCTCCTGCACGCGTAATCCTCGTCAAATTGCCCACATTGTCATAATCGAGATCTGTCCATGCGTTGGTACCCCCACGGTCTCTTACTATCGTGTCCAAGAAACCCCGGGCGGTATAGGTCAACAAAGTCTCTCTGCCATTGGCATCCACCACCCTCCCCGGCTGGCCCCTGCCATTATGATCGTGATATCGCACGGTTCGCCCCAGTGGGTTGCTGACACGGATCAAGTTGCCCCCTGTCGAATATTCGTAAGTGGTTATATCTTTTACGTCCTTGCGTGGTCCATCCTCCACTCGAATCCTGAGTCGGGCTCTTGCCCGATCATGGTAACTGTACTGGTAGCGCCACTCACGCAGATGCCGCTTCGCCTTGTATGGGTGTGAGACGGTTTTCAGGTCCGCTTGCCGACGGATTAGTAGTCGCTGTGAATGTGGCTCATATACGTAGTGGCTTTCCCTGACGCTGGAGCGGTCTCCATCGATCGTTGGGGCATACCCTTGGTAGATTTTCTTACGCGTGACGGGGTCCCAGTCTAGCGTATAGTGTCGCTCATCCGCCGTACCGAACGCCTCCGTTCGAGTCCGAACCAGACCATAACGACCCGCATCCAGGTAGTACGTGTAGCGGGTCTCCGCGCCAGCACTGTCCACCTCACTCTGTAACCATCCACTTTCTTCGAAATAGCGCCTACTGCGTTTTTCGGCAAGACAACTGGCGCTGGGCAGTCCACCCACAGTGTGTCTGCCGCTGTGCCCATCGCGCCCTTGCAGGGCATATACCGTTTCTCGACCCAAGGCATGGAAAACGAAATCGCTTGGATTAAAACGATCTTCGCTGACACCGCAATCCCTCTTGTTACGACTGGGCTTACCGTCTCCAAAACCGCGCGAAATAACTCTGCCGCCCACATCGTAGGCGACGGTTTTGTAACGCTCGCGATTTTCGTCGGTGATACCGGTCACCAGGTCATCCTGAAACGGGTCTCCGTAGTGGTAGCTACGGTACGGGTTGTCCTCACCAAAGGGGTTGGTGCCTGCTTCATCCAGCGTGGTGTCGGGATATGATACGTGTGCGAGCTTGCCCGTTCCGGTATATCCGTATCGGTACTGCTCTCCATCCGGATCCCGCATGGAGATGACACGTTTCTGAGCATCTAAACGCAGCATCAATGCAGCGCCATAAGCGTCAGTGACAGTCAAGCCGTCGCGAAAATAGGCGACATTTACCCGCTCACCATTAGGGTACATGATACGCAGCAGTCTGCCGCTGCCGTCATACCATTCCTTTCGGCCCGAGCTGGCTGTCACGACCCACTCCGTCCCATCGCGGGCAATGCTTTCGCGTGTGCCGACGCAAGACTGCCAAGGCTGGCCGGCTCTTCGCCAGAACCTTACACCACGCCCAATGTCGCGATGTATCAAGATCGAGTGAATGTATCCCGTACCTTTGTTCGAGCTCAAATGGGCATGACTTTGAAAACTGAAACGCCACTCCCGGCTATGACTGTTCCAGGCGCGCACGAACTGCAGGTGCTTCATACCAGGTGATGCGTAATCGGTTTCAAGGATGTGCTCGCTGGTGTGATCGTGCGCAGCCCAAGCGTGTTCATTGCAGTGACCGGAAGCGACACTATGCGCCGGGGCATATGCATTGGGCGCCATAGCGCACGCAGAGTGGCGCGGTCTGCCATCGCTCGGATGGCTACTATCACGCCATACTGCACAATGGGCGTCCGTTGTGACTGCGATAAAAATCAGCATGAGAGACGCAATCCGCTGCAATCGTCTGATTCTGAGTCGGATACTGCCCATAAGAAGGTCGCAGACAAGGGATTTATAACTGCCCACGAATGTATCGCTTACGAACATCATCCTTGAAATCCTGAAGTCATCGCCTCCCCTCGAGAAACTACAGGTCACACCTTTCGACGGCAATCAAAAAACCCCATCAAATAACGACTACCACCAATTTGCGCCGCCTTATTGCAGCGCTGGTAAATTTCTTGGGCGCTCTATACACTGCCTTGAGTGGATAGTGGCGAGACGATCTATGAACCCAGGCTGGAACCTCTGTGACCCTGCAATCATGGGCAATGAAGACTCGATGTATGCGCTCTTCCGGGAGCTTCGAGACAACGCACCTGCCTGCTATGTCGACCATCCAGATTTCGAACCTTTCTGGGCGATCACGCGCTACGACGACATCAGGGCGATCAGCCAGAACAACGCGGAATTCATCAACAATCCGCGCACAGTGCTGATTCAACAGGAGTTTGAAAAGGCCTTGCTGGAGAAGTTCGGCACCCGCAACGGTCTGGAAACACTCATCCACATGGATGACCCGAAACACAAAAAGTTACGCAATGTAACACGGGACTGGTTCAAGCCCGGGCCGATCGAGCGATTAACTGACGACATTCGTACCATAGCGCGGCAGTACGTGGACAAGATGGAAGCTATCGGCGGCGAGTGTGATTTCGTCAAGGACGTGGCCTTGCTCTATCCTCTGCGTGTCATTATGTCAATTATCGGTGTCGCGCCCTCGGAAGAAGGCATGATGTTGAGACTCACCCAGGAATTGTTTGGCGGCCAGGATCCTACTCAGTCGCGTGGGCAGAACGTGCAGGACGGCCTTGAAGTATTGATGGATTTTTTTGGTTACTTCACTGGCGTTGTGGAAGATCGCAAGAAGAACCCCTCCGATGACCTCGCTTCGGTACTGGCCAACGCACTGGTGGACGGCGAGGCGATGGAACAGCTGGACCAAATCAGCTACTTCATCATTACAGCCACTGCTGGCCACGATACGACGTCCGCAACCACAGCAGGCGGCATGAAAGCGTTGATCGAGCATCCTGAACAACTGGCTAAACTGCGAGCAGACCCCTCCTTGTCACGGCAGGCCGCGCGAGAAATGATACGCTGGACCTCACCGGTGCGGCATATGATGCGTACTACCACCAAGGACATCGAACTGCATGGCAAGACGATTCAGGCCGGAGAAAGCCTGTGTCTGTGGTACCCCGCGGCCAACCGCGACGAGCGTTCAGTGGACAACCCCGACGTATTCAATATCGAGCGAGATAATCGGCACCAGCTGGCCTTCGGTTTCGGTGGCCACATGTGCTTGGGCCAACACCTGGCGGTCTTGGAGATCGCACTATTTTTCGAAGAACTGTTGCCGCGCCTGGAGCACATCGAGCTTCTATCAAGACCGGAGTGGGTGCAAGCGAATTTTGTCGGCGGTCTGAAATCGATGCCGGTGCGCTGCGCTTTTGAGCCCGCCTAGACGTCCAGTAGGCCTAATCCAATGAGGTAATAGTAACGCGCACTCTGTGGCGTAGGGCAACGATCGCTGCAGTGATGCGCTCGTTGGCCACCTCTTGCTCTTCGAGAGCGCTCCAGTTGTTACCCCATACTTCTATCAGGTTCTCAGTGAGCGCCACCACCTCCGGTGACACCAGCTGGCTCATATCCTGCATATACAACACCCGCCCCCAGCCGTCGATAGGATTACCCCGCGCCACATTTCTATCATAGTACGCGTGGTCGGCAATTAATTGAAGCTGCGACAATTCCTGCAGAATAATAAAACCGGCAGAGCGCACATTGCGATTGTGTTCAGTCAGCTCATTGCGGTAGGTGTTGTACCCCAGCGCCGCAAGTGCGACCACCAGACTAATGACAGAGAGCAGGTTAGCCTGCACTTGCCTGCCCAAACTCGGAGGATGTTCGCGGTGCTGCCGCTCGGGATCTGTCGACACGATACCTCCTCTATCACGCTATTGTGGCGCAGGGAACAGAACTCCGCATGGGGACCCCAATGATATATCTCGAGCAACAACAGTGCAGTCTGAGTATACCAACCTAGACGCACTGCGGACTGAGGTGCACGTTTTCTGGCATGCAGATTCCTTTCGGGTGCTCCCGGCGCACGTCTCTTAACGCACACCGGGTGGACTTGCATAGCAATGCAAAGCCGGTTTGCGTATTCGGTGCCTTTTTTGGCCCGCAAGAACTGGGTGTGAGGCTTGCGGTCGGGAGCGCTGGGCCGGCAAGAAAGGAGCACCGCCATCCTTGGTCAGCGCATCAACGGTGTTGTTAATTCAGCGGCATGTCTAGAAACATCCTGGCGGAGGGCAGGCATCGCCCCGGCCATCCTGGCTAGTGTCTTCCTGATCAGGATTGAAGACCGTCGGACAGTTATCACAGGCGTCCAGAATACCGTCACCATCCGTATCCGACTGCAGTGCGGTTGCCTCTCCTAACACAGCCGGCACCATACAGAAGCCATTGCTGGTGTCGCCAATAAAATCTAGGCCGGCAACAAAACCAAGTGGATTGTCGGGATAAACCGTCGCCTCGATGCCGCGCACTTCGAACTGTCGTAATCCATTCCCCAATTCGCGTTCAAAACTGTAGTAGCTGCCTGCACTCAGGTTCGTGCCGGAATCGACAAAGGTCATCGTCCCCTCATCATACAGATACAAGTCAACGTCGCCGTTGCCGTACTCGAAAGGGATCATCACGCCCTTGAACAGCAAATCGTCGCTATTGGTTTGCAGCGTGAAAGCGACAGCCGGGTCAGGATCGTAAAAAGCAAATCGTTGCCTTGCCCCGAGGCGCCAACCACCGCCGATTGCGGCCCTTACTGACGGCATGACAGGGTTGTGAGGATCAGCAACATTCACCACAGTGAAGTCCGTACTGCCGTAATTGAGACAGAAGCCAAGGCAGCGCTGCGTATCGGCCGCGTAGGGCGCACCCTGCACCCACTCGGTTAATGGGGCATTGAAGCTCCACTCCATCATCGCCATACGACGCGGGAACAGGCCAAGGATCTCGCCATCAGCACTATTGGCATCTCCCAAAGGAGAGGTTATGGCATAATTCGCGCCTTCCGTCCACATTAGGTCGCTGCCAAAGAACTGATTGGAACCGGGCGTAAAGTAGAACGAACCGGACACCTCACGGACACTGGTAACCACGATGTCCAGCACCCGGGCGTCACTCGTGAGGGGATCACTGGCGCGGTAAAGCCACAGGCCATCTCTCGGGCTGGGTACGTCCACTACAACATTGTATCCGATAACGGCTCTGTCCTCTCGATCGGAGCTCACGAAGTCGACTATGCCTGCGCCCACTTGGGAGACTGTCCACGCGCCCATTCTAGTGCTACTGGGGCCCACGGTTGTCGCCGTAAAATCGGTGGTAAGCGTTGGCCCCCAACCAGGGTCCACTTGTCTGAACACCTGCGGCGAGGGTCCCAGGGGAGGGACGATGCCATAGGCATTGAATAACTCGATAACGTCGGTGATCGACGCCCAGGTGTAGCCGGTAACATCGATGCCATTGAGGGCACCGGCACAGACACCACTTGGCGGCGGACAGACCGCTGCCACTTCATTCCAACTGAGGTTGATAAAGTCTACTGGCTGCAGCCATTCTTTCCCCAATCGGAGCACCGGATCACCCCATGACACGGCCGATTGCGTCAACGCGCCAAGCAACACCATGCCAAGAAATCGTTTCATCATTGTCCTGCCCTTTCGCACTGGAAATCGCACTGCACCCTTTCTGCGGGTCTCGCTTCTCTAAACGACTGCTATACCGATCGACTGAGTCGCCCCGTTGGGCACAAGTTGCGGCTTGCGGCCAGCAGGAATTGGCATGGTGTCACAAATGGCTCCCCGAAAAAATAAACTCAACAATATCAAATAACTATCTGTGAACTAGCTCTCAAAACATGCCTGCCCGCAGGGCTGACCGTCGTGCACTGCGCGCAGTGGATGCCGGTGCGACAGGACCGTCCGCCGCCCCGCCGCAATGGCACGACCTGCACGCACCGCGCGATGCACCCAGTCCGGCACCGCTGGCTATCGCAGTACGACAATATAATATTGTTTAAATACAATAACTTAATGTTTAAAAATAAGGCTCTAAAGGGCCCTAAGCCTTGACTTTAACGCGCCGGATGGTATTGTCTCCGCCCCGCTTCGTTTTGCCCGAATAGCGCCTCTGGCAGGCAGTACGCGAGGAGCGAAAGCTCCCTCTTGCGCCGCTTCATGAGCGCCGCTTTTCAGTGGGGGCATCGCATCACCAGGACGAGTTGACAGCATGATGAACGACAGAGTAGACGGCAGAACAGGGTTTCCCGCCAAGCAAGGTCTATACGACCCCGCCCAGGAGAAAGACTCCTGCGGTGTCGGCTTCGTCGCCCAGGTGAAAGGCATCGCCAGCCACGAGATTCTCACCGACGCCTACCATATCAATTCCCGTATGGATCACCGCGGCGGGTGCGGATTCGAGGAGAATACCGGCGACGGCGCCGGGATCATGACCTCCATGCCACACAAGTTTGCCCTGAAAATCGCCGCACAACTCGGTGTTGAACTGGGCGAAACGGGCACCTATACCCTGGGTAACGTCTTCCTACCGCAGGACAAGAGCAAGCGGGCGAGCCTGAAGGCTATCTTTGAGCGAGTAATCGCAGAGGAAGGCCTGACCCTGCTTGGTTGGCGCGAGATACCTACTCGTCCCGATGAGGCTGGGATCGGACCAGCTGCGCGGCACGCTATGCCGCATATCACCCAGATCCTTGTCAGTGGCAAGGCGTCCGATGATCATCACTTTGATCACACACTGTATCTCGCCCGCAAAAAGTTTATGCGCACTGCACGGGAGAACTACCCGGAAGACATGATGTACGTATGCAGTTTGAACTCAAGAATCCTCGTCTATAAGGGGATGCTCACGCCATCGCAGCTGTTCCCATTCTATCCAGACTTGCAAGATGAAGATTACGAGAGCCACCTCGCTATGGTGCACTCGCGGTTCTCCACCAATACGTTCCCCAGCTGGGACCGGGCGCAGCCGAACCGCTTTATGAGTCACAACGGTGAAATCAATACACTGCGCGGCAACAAGAACTGGATGACTGCGCGCCAGGGTGTCGCCGCCAGCGACCGTTTTGGGGACAAAATCAGTGATCTTTTCCCTATCGTTGAGCCCGACTGCTCCGATTCCGGATCTTTCGACAACGTGTTGGAGTTCCTCATGATGTCCGGCCGCACACTGCAGGAATCTATCATGATGATGATTCCCGAGGCATGGCAACAGGACAACAACATGCCGAAGGACAAACGCGACTTCTACGAGTACCATTCGGCGCTGATGGAGCCTTGGGACGGACCGGCCTCTATCGCTTTCAGCGACGGTCATTACATCGGTGCAGTGCTGGATCGCAATGGCCTCCGACCGTCACGTTATTACCTCACCCACGATGACAAAGTCATCATGGCCTCGGAAGTTGGTGTGTTGCCGGTTGAGCCAGAGAACGTAAAGGTCAAGGGTCGCCTGCAACCGGGCAAGATGTTCCTGGTGGATTTTCACGCAGGTCGCCTGATCCCCGACGAGGAACTGAAAAAGGAATTCGCCACCAAACAGCCCTATGGCAAGTGGCTGGACGCCCAGAAGCTGGAGCTATCAGACTTACCACCGGATGACGCAGAGCTACACTACGAGCCCGATACTTTACTGCAGCGCATGCAAGCCTTCGGCTACACCGTCGAAACCATGCAATTTATGCTGCTGCCACTGGTCACCGAGGCCAGAGATCCGTTGGGTTCGATGGGCAACGACAGCGCACTGGCCTGCCTGTCCGACAAGTCGCGCATGATTTACGACTATTTCAAGCAGCTGTTCGCCCAAATCACCAACCCACCAATCGACTCTATCCGCGAAGAAGTGGTGATGTCGCTGACCTGCTTTATCGGACCTGAGGGCAACCTGCTGGAGTCAACGGAGCAAGACGCTCATCGGCTTGAACTGCATCACCCGGTTATCTCGAACGATGAACTGACCCACATCAAAAACATTGAACGCAACGGCTGGCAGTCGAAAACTATCGACATCAGCTTTGACAAGGACTCAGGTGTAGCGGGCATGCAGGACGCGCTGACCCGAATCTGTAGTGAGGCCTCCAACGCCATAGCCGATGGCTATTCCTTCATTATTCTGTCTGACCGCAATATCAGCGCGCAGCGCATGGCGCTATCCGCACTCGTAGCCTGTGGGAGCGTGCATCACCACTTGGTGGCACGCCAGGAACGCACTCGGGTCGGCATCATCCTGGAAACAGGTGAAGCGCGAGAGGTGCACCACCATTGCCTGCTCGTCGGCTATGGGGCGGATGCAATCAACCCTTATCTCGCCTTCGAGGCCATCTGGCAATCTTTACAGGACGGCGTATTGGACAAGAAGGACTTTCCCAACAGCACTTCCATTGTGCGGGCCTACCAGAAAGGTGTGGCGAAGGGCATGCTGAAAGTCATGGCCAAAATGGGTATCTCCACCCTGCAGTCCTATAAAGGTGCACAGATTTTCGAGGCGGTTGGTCTCGCTGATGAAATTATTGACCGCTGTTTCGTTGGTACCGCCAGCCGCGTACAGGGTGTCGGCTTCGATGTGCTGTTCGATGAGATGGAACGCCGCCATGAAATCGGCTATCCCAGGCGTAATGAGAACCTGATTCCTGTCCTACCCAACCCCGGCGACATCCATTGGCGTCGCGGTGGTGATACACACATGTGGGATCCTCAGACGATCGCCAACTTGCAAATCGCAGCCCGAACCAATAACGCCGACGCTTACTGGAAATTTGCAGAGCACGCCAACCGTGAATCCACACGCAGAGCTACTTTCCGTGGCCTCATGGAATTCAAGGCAACGGAGCAATCAATCGATATATCGGAGGTCGAGTCAGCCTCCGCAATTGTAAAGCGTTTTTGTACCGGCGCCATGAGCTTCGGCTCTATTTCCGCAGAAAGCCACGAGGCACTGGCTATCGCAATGAACCGGTTAGGCGGCAAATCCAACACGGGTGAAGGCGGCGAAGACCCAGAGCGCTTCAAAACTATGCCCAACGGCGACTCCAAGCGCTCGGCCATTAAACAGGTCGCCTCTGGCCGCTTCGGTGTCACCATCTGGTATCTGGCCAATGCGGATGAATTGCAGATCAAGATAGTACAGGGCGCTAAACCCGGTGAAGGTGGTGAATTGCCTGGACGCAAGGTCGATCAAACCATCGCCAATATTCGCCACTCCACGCCCGGTGTGGGGCTGATCAGTCCACCGCCGCACCACGATGTGTATTCTATCGAGGACATCGCGCAACTGATCCACGATCTGAAGAACGCCAACCGCAATTCACGTATCAGCGTAAAACTGGGTTCCGAAATCGGGGTGGGCACCATTGCCGCGGGTGTCACTAAAGCAAAAACAGACCATCTGGTCATTGCCGGACATGATGGCGGCACCGGGGCATCGCCTATTACGTCCATCAAGCATGCGGGACTGCCCTGGGAATTGGGGATCGCCGAAACCCATCAGGTGCTGGTGAAAAACAACCTGCGTTCACGGGTTGTACTGCAGACAGATGGACAGATAAAAACCGGCAGAGACGTCGCCATGGCGTTCCTGCTGGGCGCCGAGGAAGTCGGCTTCGCCACTGCACCACTGGTGACACTGGGCTGCATCATGATGCGCAAATGCCATCTGAATACCTGCCCCGTCGGTATCGCCACCCAGGATATTGAGTTGCGAAAAAAGTTCGCCGGTAGTCCCGATCATGTGGTGAACTACTTCTTTATGGTAGCGGAAGAATTACGCCAGATCATGGCGCAGCTCGGTATCCGCAGCGTCAATGAGATGGTAGGCCGCGCCGACCTTCTGGAAACTAGCGCAGCCATCGACCACTGGAAGGCCAAAGGTCTGGACTTCACCGGCATACTCACACCTGCGGAGATAGTCTACGAAGGCACCGAGGTATACTGCACTATCGACCAGGACCACGGTCTGGACAAGGCATTGGATAATCTCCTGATCAAAAAGGCGCAGCCGGCTCTGCAGCACGGCAAAAAAGTGCGTATCGAAAGCGAGATCATCAATATTAACCGCGTCGTCGGTACTATGCTGTCCTACGAAGTAGCTAAGGCCACCGGCGGCAAACTGTTGCCGGACGACACTATTCACGTGAAGTTGAACGGTTCCGCAGGCCAGAGTCTTGGTGCATTCCTAGCACGCGGCATCACGCTGGAGGTGGAGGGGGACGCCAACGACTATGTCGGCAAGGGACAGTCTGGCGGCCGCATCGTCATCTATCCGCCCCAAAACAGCACCTTCAGGCCAGAGGAGAATATTATTGTCGGCAACGTTGTGATGTACGGAGCAACCAGTGGCGAGTCTTATTTCCGTGGCATCGCCGCCGAGCGCTTCTGTGTACGTAATAGCGGCGCCAGTGCCGTAGTAGAGGGCGTGGGCGACCACGGTTGCGAATACATGACGGGCGGACGTGTGGTCGTGCTGGGCAGAACGGGCAAGAACTTTGGCGCCGGCATGAGTGGCGGCATCGCCTACGTATGGGACACAGACAGAGACTTCGCCAGTCGCTGCAATTTCGGAACTTTCGAGCTGGAGAAAGTGGAAACAGCCGAGGATATCGAGGAACTGCGTATGCTGATTGAGAACCACAGGCGCTACACTGGCTCGACGGTGGCGGAGCACCTGCTCAGTAATTGGAAGACAGAGATATCCCGTTTCGTCAAGGTCATGCCGACTGACTACAAGCGCGTTCTAGAGGAAATGGCACAGGAAAACATTAAAACCGCAGCAGTCGGTTCCTAGGGGTAAAAGAGTTATGGGAAAGCCAACTGGATTTAAAGAGTATACGCGCAAAACGGAGCCCTACCGCGACCCCATCGTGCGGTTGACAGATTTCGATGAGCTCTATACTGGGCATGATGAGCAACACCTACGTACCCAAGGTGCCCGCTGCATGGACTGCGGTGTGCCCTTTTGTCAGTCCACCCACGGTTGTCCCATCCACAACCTCATACCCGAATGGAACGACCTGGTGTACAACGGGCGCTGGCGCGATGCTCTAGACCGTCTACATAAAACCAATAATTTCCCCGAATTCACTGGCCGCGTATGCCCCGCACCCTGTGAAGGAGCTTGTGTACTGGGCATCACCGACCCCGCAGTGACTATCAAGAATATAGAAAATGCAATTATCGATCGGGGTTTCGAAGAAAACTGGGTGAAACCACGGCCTTCTGCACCGGACACCGGTAAAAGTATCGCCATCATCGGCTCTGGCCCTTGTGGATTGGCTGCCGCAGAGCAGCTGCGCAGTGCTGGCCACGCCGTCACCGTCTATGAGCGGGCGGATCGCGTTGGCGGCTTGCTAATGTATGGCATCCCGAACATGAAGCTGGACAAGGGAATCGTGGAGCGCCGTGTGCAATTGATGCGCGACGCAGGCATCAGATTCGAAGTTAATGCTGATGTTGGCAACAACGTTGATCCCGTCAAACTGGTCGCAGACAATGACGCAGTCTTGATGGCTACCGGCGCCACTCTGGCTCGAGACCTACCCATCCCAGGCCGCGAAGCAAAAGGTGTACACCTGGCGATGGAATTTCTTACCGCTAACACCAAAAGCTTACTCAATTCTGGCCTTGAAGATGGCAGCTATATTTCAGCCAAGGACAAAAACGTAATTGTGATCGGCGGTGGCGACACGGGCACAGACTGTATCGGTACCTCCTTGCGGCATGGCTGCAAGTCATTGGTCAACTTCGAACTGTTAGCCAAACCACCGGCTGAGCGTGCTGCCAATAATCCTTGGCCGCTGTGGCCGCGAATCTATCGCGTTGATTACGGCCATGCAGAAGCCACGGAAAAGTTCGGAGAAGACCCGCGCGTTTACTCCATCATGAGCAAGGAATTCCTGATGGACGACGACGACAATCTAACTGGCATCGTCACCGTCAACGTGGACGACAAAATACAGGAGATTCCAGGTTCGGAGAAGATCTGGGAGGCGGATCTTATCCTTCTTTCCATGGGTTTCCTGCAAACGGAACACTACGTAAACGAGTTGTTGGGTATGGACACAGACGAGCGTGGTAATTTTGTGGCTACCAAAGAAAACTTCCGCACCAGTGTGCCCAATGTTTACGCAGCGGCGGATTGTCGACGCGGCCAGGATCTCGTGGTCCGGGCAATCAATGAGGGCCGAGAAGCCGCCCGCGAGATCGACCGGGATCTGATGGGCAGCACACAACTGCCGTAAGAAGCCATTGAATAGCTAGTCCTTTAGCTTGCTTTACGCGCCTGCTGCTAAGAAAAAAATACTCCAACGCCATTTACTGGCGCGTTTTCTCCTATACTGCTACCACACACATCAATTGCGGGAGACAGGAGTTATGCACATTAGAGATACATTCCTCAAGGCGCTGAGCGCTGTTAGCCTGGTCATCGCGCTGGGCGGCTGTACCATGAATGAAACCGCGCAACGAACGGGCAGTGGCGCCGCACTGGGCGCCTTGGCGGGATCTCTTCTCGGCGGCAGCCGAGAGGGGGCGGCAATAGGCGCCGCTGTGGGAGCAGCTGGAGGGTATATTGTTGATCAGCAATCCAAACGAACCGATGCCCAGACGGAAAATGCACGATTGCGCGCTGAGAACGAACGTCTCAGACAACAATGACGAGCCAGTACCATGGAGAACAATCTTATGAAACATCGCATGTGGAAAACGATAGCTGGGTCATTACTTCTTGTCATGGGAGGGAACAACCTCTACGCGCAAGATGGTTTCGATCTAGATGACCTGAAGTTGGGCACCGCACAGGACCTGGTGGAGGTGTGCACAGTGCAAACCACAAATCAGCACTACGAGGCTGTCATGGCATTCTGTTACGGTTTTTTTGAGGGGGCGACACACTACCACAACGCCATCAGTGCATCTGACTTGCATGCAGATCTCGTGTGTGAACCCGATGGCGTGACCCGTTCGGAAGCCGTGAATGCAGTGATAGCGTACCTAAAAGCCAACCCGCAGTATGGCGCAGAACCTCCGATTGACGCCGTGTTCCGTGCCCTTATGAATACATGGCCTTGCCCGGAGTAGCCCTCTGACTTAGACCAGCGCGGTTTTTGCTGACCTGCCCTCCCACCAGCTGTCAAACTTGATCAGCAGGGGCGGCAGGAACAACAAATCCAGCAGCAAGGCGACCACGATGATGGGCGTCAATAGCATTGCCACGTTGGTATAGTAAAAGGTACTGGAAAAGATCAGCAGGACAGTTCCTGTTGCCAGTGACATCGTCGTAATCGTAATAGCAGACCCGGCACGCTCCAACGAATAGCTAACCGCTGACTCGGGTGGCTGCCCCGTGCGCCTGGCGTAAATATACTTACTGAGAACATGTACCGAATCATCCACCACCAGTCCGATGCTAATTGAAAAAAGCATTAGGATATAGGGATTTAGCTCACCCACCAGTACAGCCCAGAAACCAAACACAATGGTCGCTGGAAACAAGTTAGGCGCGATACTGAGCAGCCCATAACGCACACTCCTCAAACCGATCAACATAGTCACGGTAATAAGCAAAAAACTCAACGTAAAACCCTGCATCAATTGTATGGAAATAGAGCGGTCCAGCCGCGCGAACAAAATGCTGCGGTCTCCTTGCATATAGCTGTATTCAGCAGGCAGGTTTTCACCGAACCAATGCTCAATGCGGTCATTGAAGTTGATTAATTCAACATTGGATAAATTTGACGTACCTACAACAAGGCGTATATCCGAGTAATCAGCGTCAAACAGCGGCTCAAGGTGTGGATCGATTTCCTGAATTAACTGGTAGCTTACGAGGTAGTCAATAATCTGGAGATTGTCCTCCGGTAGAATTTCCCAGGCAACATCGTTATCGTGCTCCGCTCTATTGAGGTTTTTCAACAAATCAACATAACTGCTGACGAAACTGGCTTCTGGCTGCTCCTCTAGCCAGAGCGTAAACTCTTCTATCTTGCGCAGGAACTGCAGCTGAGTCACGCCATAGTATGCGCCACTGCGAATGCTATAAACCAGACTCTGGTCGTTGCCAATTTTCTCCGATAGCGCCGTCAGCACGGTGTGGAAGTCAGACTCTTTGTCGACAAAGCTGTAACGATCAAAGTCCAATCTATTCATCGGTAGCAGCGCCAGAGTGACCCCAATTAACACAAGGCTGCCCCAAAACAGACTGTTACCATGCCGCGCTACCAGCTGGTCCACAGCGGCAATGAAACCACCCACCCCCAGCGGCTCAGGTACTTTTTTGAACGGCACCAATAACACCAGCGCGGGTAATAGCGTAAAGGTGACAAGGAAGGCCCAGCAAACGCCGATCGCGACCACGTTGCCAAAGCCATAGATACCTGGGGAGGAGCAATAATTGAGACTGAGGAATCCCATGGTGGTCGTAATGGTCGCCAGCGTAACCGGCTTCAGATTGACCTCCAAGCTATGCCGCATGGCTTCCAATTTACTCATGGATTTGCGCAAATTCTGCAAGTACACGGACACAATATGCACACTGTCGGCCATAGCAATAGTCAGCACGACGAGAGGCCCCATATTAGAGATCTGATTGAAAGGGATTTGTGCCCAGCCGTAAGTACCGACAGTCAGGCCGATTGTGGCAAAAGAAACCGCAAACACGCACAGCGCCAATGCCAATGATCGCAAGCAAAGCCACTTTAGTAGAACGGTTGCAATAACGACGAGAGGGAAGACGTACATACGGTCCTTGATCTGCGCATTGAAACTGTCGAGCTCAAACAGTGCAAACCCAAGTACGTAAATCTGCTGACTGGGATACCGCTCGCGCAAGGAATCGCGCAGATCGATCACCGACTGACCCACCACACGGCGAGCCTCCTGGGTATCCTCGCTGACCCTGTATTTAATCACGGCTAGCGCCATATCCCCATCTGGAGACAGAAGCGATTGCGTAATCGCGTCGTCCGCCAGGGCGATCTCGCGTATAGCCGCAAGATCGTCCTCATTCAAGCCTTCTAGCGCCGGCACCAAATAGTCACGCCCGTGAATATCCGCATCTACCGCATTCAGTCTCTGATTGATCAGTGAGCCTGCAGACACCGCTGAATCCACCTCGACATAGCGGTCAGTCAGTTCCTCCATGGCACGCAGTGCGTCAAAGCTGAACACGTCGCCTTCGATCGGCTGGAAGGCAAAAAGCACCGAGGTACTGGGCGGGAAATCCTCTATGACCTGGTCGACCTGCTCTCGGTAAGGGTCATCTTCGCTCAAAATTGAGTCGAAAGACGCATCGATGCTCGTATAACGCGCACCCCAGGTAACCACGCAGCCCAGCACTACCGTGAACACCGCAAGCAAGATGCGCCTTTCTAGCAACAGATTGAGAAGTGTCTGCATAGCCCCTTGTCAATGGAGTTGGCCGACGCTGCAAGTCGGCACAAACGACTGGTTTTATACCATATTTCATGTCCGGATGGCCCGACGTAACATACATGATTGTGGTAATGTTGGTTCAGTCCCTGCGGTGTAGATCGGTTGCAGGCCTGTGCTAGAATTTCAGCAACTCGCCAGTTGTCAAGGAGCTAATTTATGAGACCGTTCATCTCCGTGCTTTTTGCCTTCCTTCTGTCGGCAACGGGGTTCACCGCCGAACCGACAGAGCTTGGCGACTTCGCTCTCCTTGACCACCAGGGCAAATTTCATCAACTGAGCTGGTACGGTGACCAAAACGCTGTCGTCATCTTTGTACAAGGAAACGGCTGCCCCATTGTTAGGAATGGTGCACCCACCCTGAGAGCAATCCGCGATGAGTACGAGCACTGGGGCATCACTTTCTTCATGCTTAACCCGC
>JABSPW010000040.1 GCA_013214285.1 Halioglobus sp.
ACTTGCCATCGGCCTCCAGTCATCATCGTTGCGGTCGTCTTCAAGAACGCCAAAGGTGCCCACTTCAAAAGGAAGCCCTCCGATACCGTCTGGATCGAAACCGTACTGCCAGCTCGAGACGGGTGTGCCGCCCGGTTCAGAAAAGGGGTGCACCACGTTAATACCGTAGATTGTGTCCAGTGTACCCAGGTATTCGCCCCTACCGATAGTGGGTAAGAAAATTCGCCCTTCCCGGTATGTCGTCTTGCGTTTCTCCCAGGTATAACGCAGGCCTAGAGTGAGAATGAAGTTCTCATTGAAGTTGTAGTCCATCTGCCCAAAGCTTGCCCAGGCGGTGTTTTCTGTTTCCCGCTCGTGCAGGTTTGAGCGAGCCAACATGATAGCTGGCGTTTCGGCGAAGGGGTTGGGCTTGACCTCCTCAGAATAGCCGGCGAAGTCCTGCAGCCAGTCGTCGCTGGTCTTTTCATAGAAGCCGTATAAACCCAGGGTGTAATCTACACGCGCGTCGAAGGCGTTACCGATAAACTGAAACTCCTGAGAATACTGGTCGGTATCGTTATTCTCGGGTGCAAGCCGCCCGATGATGACTGCCTCCATGCCGTCGATATCTTCGTCGGCGGTCTGTTCTGTATTGCGGTAGGCGCTGATGCTTTTGATCTGAAGTTGTCCGTTTATGTCCCAGTTGACGGTAAGGGCTGCCATCGCCGTATCGACGTCGTATACGCCGAGTCGGAAGATATCAGAATTGCTGTTCTGCTCGCCCTCGAATTCGTCCAGCGGCAGGTTATCACCGCTGCGCTGGCAGAAGTCCTGCACACTAACAGGGGAAGCCAAGTTATACAGTATTTCAAGCTGTCCAGGTTGTGTGGCGCCTGCGTCCGCCAGTTGGTCTGCCAGCGACTTACACTTCAGGCCATTCGGCTGCTGTTGGATCTCGGTATAGTTCGCGTTCAGGTCGATGATAATCGTGTCGCTAGGCAACCATCGCAGCTGGCCGACGATGATATTGCGGTCTTCGTCCGTGTATGCCGTCCCATCGAGGACGTTCTCAGTGTAACCATCCCGCTTAATCGTGGCGGCGGACAAGCGCGATAGTAACGTGTCCTCTAGCACCGGGATATCAACCGTAAGAGATGCGTCTTTGCGGCCTAGATTGCCATACGTCCCGCGGGCTGTGGCACCGAATTGCTCGGAAGGTTTGATAGATGTGTATAAAATAGCACCGCCCGTCGTATTTTTTCCGAACAGGGTTCCCTGTGGTCCACGCAACACCTGTATGCTCTCAGTCTCTACGGCATCCAGCAATGCCCCGGATGCGCGCCCGATATACACTTCATCAAGATAAATGCCCACGCCGGAATCAATCGTTACCCGGGTTTCACGCTGTCCCACACCACGGATATAAGCGTTGCCATCACCCTTTGCCCCATTGCCACCACCACCCAAGTTGAGTCCTGGGACCAGGCCATCGAAATCACGCATGTTCTTGATGCCCAGCGACTGCATGTTTGTTTCGTTGAAGGCCGTCACAGCCACGGGTACTTCTTGCATCGGCTCCGCCCGTTTGCGTGCGGTGACTACCACCTCCTCGAGTGCACGTTCTTCGCTAGATACGATGCTAGGAAACGAGACGCTTAACACTAACGCCGCCAGTGAGGTTGGCGCGCACAGGGGTCGAAACATACGGGATCTCCATCGTGGTACTTTTTTTGAGGTGCATCTTATTCTTGTCGCGCCGATCAGCATAGTCTGCACTTTTGCCTGTTACAAGACGCCGGACAGATCGTGCTCGAGGAGTAATTGCCTGTGCATGGTTTGCGCGTATAGTATTAGCCCCCGAGGTGTCTATGTACTATTTTGAAGACCTGCCCATTGGGCGCGAAGTGGTATTTGAAGATGAATACCGGGTAACGGAAGACGAGATTATTGAGGTGGGTCAGCGATGGGACCCACGTCCAATGCACATTGACCCGGTGGCAGCTGTTGATTCTATTTTCGGTGGACTTGTTGCCTCATCAGCACATATTTTTGCGATTTACGTCTGTATTGGAAACGCAGTGGTGGATAGAGATAAGCAATCGGCGGCGGTAAGTGCTTTGGGATTCAATCACTTGCAGTGGCGAGCGCCGGTGCGGCCCAACGATGTTCTGCGTAGCGCGTACACAGTGGTTTCTGCCAGGGTCTCGGCGTCCCGCCCGGCTTGTGGCGTGGTTACCACGAAGAATAGGTTGTTTAACCAGCACGAGGAAACGGTTTTTACGCTGGAATGTGCTTACCTCATTGAGAGACGCGACATTGAGGCGTAGCGTGTCGAGAACTCTTGCGGGTCACAGCGGGCAATGAAGTACCGCCGTTTGGGAAAAACTGAACTCTCTGTCTCTGCAGTAGGATTGGGAACTTGGCAGTTTTCTGGCGTCTGGGGCAAACACTTTGAGCAGTGTGAGGTCGACGAGATCTTTGCACGGGCTCGTGAATTAGGTATCAACTTTCTCGATACAGCGGAGTGTTACGGTCCGAATCACCTCGCGGAGCGGCTCATCGGCAACGCCATTGCAAGCGATCGAGAGCGTTGGCTAGTCGCCACGAAATTCGGACATAACCCGGGGAACGGCCTCGGTGACGAAAACTACGGGCCTGTGCAGGTACTTATTCAGCTTGAGGACTCTCTAAGAGCTTTGCGCACGGATTATATTGACGTGTATCAATTGCATTCAGCGCCCAATGAATATTTTGATAATGATGCATTGTGGACCATGCTGGACAAGCAAGTGGACGCAGGCAAGGTGCGTTTTCTTGGCAATTCAATCGCGCCTAGGATGCAGGCACAGCTTGCGAAGTCGTTGGACTATGGTATTGGCGTGATTCAGGTGCCTTATAATGCATTACAGCGGCGTGCGGCTAGGTTACTGTTTCCGATGGCGCAGGAGATGGATCTTGGTGTGATTGCACGGGCGCCGTTGGCCATGGGGCTACTCAGTGGGAGGTATCGGCAGGGGCATGTATTTGAGGATGTTCGGGCGATGTTTATCCAGCAGGCGCAGGTAAATGAGAGGCTGGCAGCAGCTGCCGAGCTGCTGCGCGATAAACCGCGGAGTATGGCGCCGTCGACCTGGGCTAATGCCTGGTGCCTGCAGGAATCTCAGGTGAGTACGGTGATTCCTGGCGTTAAATCAGTTGCGCAACTTGAAATGAATGCTTTGGCGGGCGATGTCCAGTTATAAATCAGCATAAAAGGTGTGAATACGACGCTGCGCATTTGCTTGGAACGTCGCTAAGAAGTAGGCAATATAAAGCAATTGGAGACTTTAACTTTTTGCCCGCTGCCTAGTCCATGAACAGCCCAGAGCCACATTGCTCAAGCTATTACGCAGCAAGCCGCAACGACAACACCGAATATGCCACCCTGCAGACTGACATCAGCTGCGATGTGTGTGTTGTCGGAGCGGGCTTCACGGGAATTTCTGCGGCGCTCAGTCTCGCCGAGCGTGGCTACACTGTCATTGTGCTTGAGCAGCACCGAGTGGGTTGGGGTGCCACCGGCCGTTGCGGGGGTCAGATGATCGGTGGTATCCCTGGTGAAGATCGTTTGCGGGCCCATTGGGATGACTCCCGTGCAAGGACACTGTTTGATATCGGCTATCGTGGCCACCAGCTAATTGAAGATAGGGTGCAGCGGTATGCTATCGAATGCAGTCTCAAAAGCGGCTACGTGGATGTCGCATTGCGGTCGAGCCACCTTGATCAGCAGCAGTCTTGGTATGAGACGCATTGTGCTCATGGCATGGGTGAGCATGTGGAGTTGCTTTCGAAGTCTGCTTTGGAGAGGATGCTTGGTACAGACGTTTACCTTGGCGGCATGCTGAATCGCCGCAGTGGACATCTTCATCCATTGAATCTTTGCCTCGGAGAGACGCGTGCTGCCGTCGGTCTCGGGGTAACTGTTTACGAAAACAGCAAGGTGATGGGTATTCAGCATGGTGTGACGCCTGTGGTCACTACCCCCTATGGCTGTGTCCGGGCTGACAGTGTCCTCTTGGCGGGCAATGCGTATCAGCACCTGGAATGCGCGTCGCTATGCGGTCTGGTCTTTCCTGCGCCAAGCTGTATTGTTGCCACTGAGCCTCTGGCCGAACAGGATGTTGCTGTGATCAATCCACAGGACGTAGCGGTCTGCGATCAGAATCAAGTGCCAGACTATTTTAGATTGTCAGCTGATCGTAGGTTGTTATTTGGGGGACGCTGCAATTACTCGGGCCGTGAGTTTAGTGGTATCGAAGCTGTCATGCGATCGCGTTTGCGCAAGATCTATCCGCAGTTGGAACATAAACGCATGGATTATGTCTGGAGCGGCAAGGTAGGGATTGCGTTGAACCGGGTACCTTTGCTAGGTCGTATCGGTGGCAATGTCTATTACGCGCTGGGCTATAGTGGGCATGGCGTAAGCCTCAGTCATACCTGTGGAGAGATAATGGCGGACGCCGTCGCGGGAACCCTGGAGCGATTCGATCTGTTCGCCGAGGTGCCACGTCGAAGGCTGCGGCTCGGTCGTCGAGCTGGAGGCTCCGTATTGGCTCTGGGTATGTTGTTGCAGCGCTTACGCGATGCAATTTGAGCGCGACCGGCGCATCACTGCGCGAGCAAGGCGTTTCGTAGAGCTTTTGCCTGCACCTTGATCAATCGCAAGTTGTCAGGCCCCATGCGTAGCAGTTGTTTCTGCAGGTCCGGTAGAGCCTCCAGCGCAGGGTTGGCATAGACATAAACGACGGATTTGGGTCGCAGGGCGACTGCGTCTTCTATCTCCGGCGTCGCCAGTGCCTGGTCCAGGGCGCGGATGACCGCATTATCGAAATCCTCGCTGTTCAGGCCCAGTTTCTCGTACGCTGCTTCAAACAGGGGCCGCAGTGCATGGAAACTGTTTACTAACTGCTCGGTATTGAGCGCAGATACCGTTTCGGCAAGTGTGTTGTAGCGACTGTAATTCGACTCATCCATATAGAGTATGTCACCGCGCGGTTCCGCCTTGAATCCCGGTTTGGGTGGGCTTAGAGGGAGTACTTTGCGCAATATAAGGCCACGTCCTAGTCCATCGATGAGTATTGCGGTGGTATCCAGGGGTTGCTCCGATGAGGCCAACGCCTGAACGCGTATGTTGGGGCCAGCCTGTGTCAGTGCGCGACGCAATAGCGCGTCGCCCTGTTCGGCAGTGAGAGGTGTGGGCACGGTTTCTGCCTGCTCTGGCAGTGTGTGACGCAATGCCGGTTCTTGTCTACCTGCGGTCGCTGCAGATTCAGAGATTGATGCACTGGGATCGCGTCTTGGAATGTCCGGCGTAGGCGGCACCTTGGGACTCTTAGGTGCTGGACTTCCTGCGACATCAGGCATAGTGGGGCGATGTGGTGCTTTTTCTTGCCAGTCGCGCCAGAACAGTATCAGCGCTGCTACGACGGCCAGTGCTAGCAGAAGCTCTACTAGCGGGAATCGCTTTTTTCTCGCATGCGGGCTCAGTTGTTCGTCAGGCGTGGCTTTCATCGCGGCTCGTGTTTGTTCTTCGCACGTCTAACGGCAGGTAGGACAGCATACGTGGCTCTGCGGTTGCGGGCCAGCGATAAGGCACATCGAGTGGAGTCTGGCCGCGCTCAGGAAACGTCCTGCTGCAGATCGCAATCGGGCGTCACCACGGTGCTGATTTTCTGTTGTTGCATCGTCTGCATGAGGCTTTCCCGGCGCGCCTGCTCCACCATAATGTTGGCAGAGCTGAATAGCTGGTCCAGTGCCCGGCCGTCTTGGTTGTTGCAAGCAAATGAGGCTCGGCCCTCTTGCACTAATGCCATTGCCAACAGCAGCTCTCGCTGTTCAAAGTGCAGTGTCGCCCCGCGTCTGTCGTGTTTGAGAATCTTCATCAGGCTTACCTCCCCTTATAGAGTGAGACCGGTGTAGCGGCCTTGAGTTCCCTGTCCTAAAAGCCAACCAGTGCTCTTATGGGATTTTTAGCAGTGCCAGTGGACAAAAAAAACTGAAAATTGACGAAAAGTCGAGATTTTCGTCACTCGGGCACTTTGGTGGTTGGTCTCTCAGGCATGGCGCTGTTGTCACTTGGGATCGCTAACAGCGATAACTGGGACAAGGTAGATGACATGCGAAAGAGATGTCCCGTAGAGACTCGAAGCATGGCGAGGTGATATCGGCAATCACTCACTTGTGGGGGGCAGCGGTGCAGACAGTCTCGCATCGATGGGCATTTGCTTCTATGATGGACGGGGTCTTATCGCGCTACATGGAGCATCAATGGAGCAATCGGTCCCCGCGTTGCCTCTGCGAGTCGACATCGTGTCGGACGTGGTGTGCCCCTGGTGTGTGATCGGCTATAAGCAGCTCATGAAGGCGCTGGAATCTTTGCCAGGGCGATTTGCTGTCACATTGCATTGGCATCCTTTCGAGCTGAACCCCGCGATGCCCACAGGTGGTGAAGACCTGAGGCAGCATCTGACCCGCAAATACGGGACGCAGGCAAGCGGATCTGTATCGGCACGCTCGCGCTTAACGGCCTTAGGAGACGCGCTGGGGTTTCATTTTGATTACCACGATGGTATGCGCATGGTGAATACTTTTCTTGCGCATCAGTTGTTGTACTGGGCAGACAAACGGGGGAAGCAAACAGATCTCAAGTTGGCGCTGTTTGAGGCTTATTTCAGTCGTCGGGAGGATGTTAGTGACCGCGAGATACTCGTGGCTTTAGCAGGCCGGGCTGGTCTGGACATAATAGAGGCGCGAGCAGTGGTGTCCGATGGGCGCTTTGCGGCCACTGTGCGCAAGGAAGAGCGGTTCTGGGGCGACGAACAGGAGGTGTTCGCGGTGCCGACATTCCGTTTTCAGCAGCAATACCTGATGTCCGGCGCCCAGGAGGCTGACACCTTTGCCAGGGTTTTACGTAAAATACACGTGAGGGGTGGTGAGTGAACAACGGAGTCGAAGACTACATTGAGATTCAGCGTTTAATGTATCGTTATGCGCGTTGCGCGGATACGAAAGATTACGCAGGTTTTGCCTCGATCTTTTGCGAAGATGCCCTGTTTGATTTCTCGGGTCATCAGGTGAAGACCGTCTCAGCTATTCAGGGCATGATGCAGGCCCTGGAAAAGTATTCGTCTACACAGCACCAGGTGTTCAATACCTTATACGAGGTGCAGGGTGACTGTGCAGAGGGAGAAACCTATTGCCGCGCTTCACACCTACTAAAGGAGTTTGGCGAGACCAAGAAAATTGATATGGGAATCACTTACCGCGACCAGCTGCGTCGCACAGTGGAGGGTTGGCGCATTGCACAACGTATTTTTATTCTGCACTGGAGCAGTGCGTCGCCTGTAGATCCTGGCGCCGGTCCTGAGGATCGGTCGCCCGCTGCAATAGCCGACCCGGTCCAGTAATTTACTTTCGGTGACATGGTCGTTAGAGTTGCACATCTTTAAGCTCTCCGCACTGCTTTCAATGTTTATGACCCTAGCTAATTATTGTCGGCCTTGCCTGGCCATCTTGCTGGCAATCTTTCTGGTTGGATGTGCTCGATTGCCCGATTCGGCGCAGAATGCAGATCCTCGAATGGGCCAATTGATGGAAAAAGTGGATATGTCTCTGGATAGGCAGGGCGTACTTGATGAGCATCTGCAGATGCAATCCATGCAACTGCAGATGCAACAGGAACAACTGCGGACAATGAGCGATAGCCTTGGTGTCGCGCTACATGCCCCGGTTTTGCAGGATTGCCCAAAGGTTTCTGCTTGTCCCGCGCGGGAAGAAGACGCCAGTAAATTGGTCGTTGGTGCGAAAGAAGAGATTTGGCTCAGTGCGTTGGAGCTTCCTATAAAGGCTCGCATCGATACGGGACTTCAGACCTCATCACTGAATGTGCGGAATGTCGCGTCTTTTGAGCGCGACGGCAAGCCCTGGGTGCGATTTGAGATCTTTGATTCGCGCAATGATGAATGGGTGCAGGTTGAACGTAAATTGCGACGCACGATTGGAATCGTGCAAGAGGGTGACGCGGAGCCAAAGCGTCGGCCGGTGGTTAGACTGGGCATTGTTGTTGGGGATGTCAAAGAAAAGGCAGAGTTTACCCTGGTGGAGCGCAAACGGGAGGGCTACCAGGCTCTCTTGGGCCGCAGCACCTTGAGTGATGTCATGATCGTTGACGTCAGTCGAGAAAACATTGCGCCCTATGTGTTGGTCGATGAACCGGATGCTGTGGCCGGGGCCACGCAGTGAGTCAGAATCGAACCTTTTATGCCATCCTTTTTGCGCTGGCGCTCACCGGTGTGGCTCTGGCAATTTTACGTCACCTAACAACTGGGATACCTTTGCTGCCTGGACAGGAGCAGTCGGTCTGGCTGGTTGAGGCAAGAATTGATTTCGATGCGGAAGGAGGGCCGGTCACCGCCAGCTTCGCGCTTCCAGAGATGGAGTTGCCTGGTTTTGACCTGTTTGAGGAGCAGTCTGCATCCCCCGGTTACGGGTTTGCCATACTGACGAGCGGCCGCGCGCGTCGCGCAGAGTGGACCAAGCGTGACGCTCTGGGTGAGCAATCTCTTTATTATAGTGCGCAGCTGGTCGAATCGTTGCGCGATGAGGACACGCACGTCAATGATCCGGTTGATAGAGGGAGGCGGCAGAGCGATTGGGAAGGACCTCAGGAGCTGGCGGCCACCGAGGTCCTTGATGACGCCAGAGAGCGGTCCAGTTCGGCCCGCAGCTTGTCTCGGGAGGTTATTAAGCAGCTGAACAGTGAGGCCTCTCAGAATGCGGCTTTGCTGCGGTCGAGCACCGCCGAGCGAGCGGAATTGTTGATGCTCCTGCTGGAGAGGGCCGATATCCCGACGCGCCTTGCCAAGGGTCTCTACCTGGAAGATGCGCGTCGCCGGCAAAGCCTGACACCAATGGTAGAATTTTTTGCCGGGGACACATGGGTTTTGGTAAACCCGCAGACTGGCGAAGTTGGGTTGCCGCCGAACTTCGTCTTGTGGCACCGGGGTGGCGTCTCAGTGCTCGATGTGACGGGCGCTACCAATTCCCAGGTGCAGTTTTCCATGATTCGGCAGACGGTGCCCGCCGTGCAACTGGCGCAGGCGAAGGGCAGGTCAAGCCTCTTTCGGGAACTGGGTGTGCAGCGGTTGCCTATTGAAGAACAGAGCATGTTCAAATTGCTGCTATTATTGCCGCTAGGCGCGACCGTTGTGGTGTTCATGCGCGTCATCATCGGCGTTCAGACCTCGGGTACCTTTATGCCAGTCTTGATTGCCTTGGCTTTTCTGCAAACGTCTTTGCTAGCGGGGCTGGTCAGCTTCGTCCTCGTCGTAGCGGCGGGACTCGCGTTGCGCAGTTATTTATCGCGCCTCAACCTGTTGCTCGTAGCGCGCATTGCTACGCTTATTGTTCTGGTGGTCTTTCTCATCTCTGCCTTCAGCATCATTGGTTACCAGATGGGGTACAGTACAGGCATGACCATTACATTTTTCCCCATGATTATCATCGCGTGGACGATTGAGCGTATGTCAATTCTGTGGGAAGAAGATGGCCCAACCGAGGTCATGAAACAGGGCGGTGGGAGTCTATTGGTGGCGGTGCTGGCTTACCTGTTGATGCAAAACCCGCTGATGGTGCACCTGTCGTTCAACTTTCCTGAGATCAATCTGGTTTTGCTCGCCTCCATCCTGGCCATGGGTCACTATACGGGGTACAAACTTTCGGAGCTCCATCGCTTCAGAGCGATGAGTGACTTCTGATGGCCAAGGCATGGATGTCGGCCAAGCGGCTGAAGAACTATGGTATGTTGGGTATGAACTGCCGTAACGTCGACTTTATAAACCGTTATAACGACCGTAAGCTATATCCGCTAGTCGACAATAAAATGAAAACGAAGTTACTGGCACAAGAATACGATGTGCCGACGCCACAATTGCGGTTTGTTGTGCGTGCACAACATCAGATCAATTATATTGATCGTAAGCTAGCTGATCTGGATAGTTTTGTGCTCAAGCCAGCGAAAGGTTCCGGTGGCAAGGGTATTCTTGTCATTCACGGACGCCAGGGTGATCAGTTTGTTCGAAGCTCCGGGGCGCTGTTGGATGTCTCAGATATTCGCCGGCATATGAGTAATATTCTCGCAGGCCTTTACTCCTTGGGTGGCTCTCCTGATCTTGCTATTGTGGAGGATCTGATCGCCTTCGACGATTGTTTTGCGGGCTACTCACACGAGGGGGTGCCGGATATACGCATCGTTGTTTTCAAGGGATATCCTGTGATGGCGATGCTACGCCTTTCGACTCATGCGTCGGACGGCAAGGCCAACCTGCATCAGGGTGCTGTCGGGGTGGGATTGTCGCTGGATGCTGGCAGATGCCTGTATGCGGCGCAGCATGGTCGGTCCGTACGTGTACATCCGGATACCGGTCGCTCCCTGAAGGACATTCGTATTTCGGGCTGGCGCGACATTCTTTTGCTGGCATCCCAGTGCTATGACATGACCGGACTAGGCTATATAGGTACAGATATTGTTATTGATAAGCATATGGGACCACAACTATTGGAGTTGAATGCGCGGCCCGGACTCGCTATCCAGATTGCCAATGGCTGTGGCCTACTGCCGCGGCTTCGGCATATAGAAAACCGCACACTAAGTCGTCGTTTTCGCAGTGAGCATCGAGTTGACTACGTGATGCGTCGTTTTGCGGAAGTGGAGGGCGAGTCTTTCATGTCATACGTGGACGTTGCGTAATGGTGAGGTGAGAGGGTGACGGTACCGAGCGAAATGGAGGAAGGCCATCTCGTCATTGACATCCGCACTGGTGAACTGGTTAGTATTGAAGAGAATGCTGCCGACTGGTTGGGGGGGAATACAGCGACGTTAGTAGGCAGGCACTTACACGCTGCGCTCGAGATACCAAAGTCGGTTGCCGGCACCATCTTGCAGGCACTCAAGGCGCAGCAAGCGGTATGGATTCCACCATTTTTGGTTCGCTCTTGCGGCAGTGCGGAGCGTATTCTGGATGCACGTGTGCAACCGGCGGCGGTAAATCTGTCTCGTCTGGTACTGCGCTGGCGGCGCGAGGAAAGAATGCCAGAAAACCTGGCGCTCACCGATACCTTGGCAGTATTGGCTGTGGATGGTTTTGGCTATACCCCCGCTTGGGATATCGATGACACCGCGCGCCTGATGATGGGTGTGCACCGGAGTTTGAAGGACATCCTGCGTAAGTCCGATAGCTTAAGTATGCCCTCGTTGGGCTCGCTTGCCATTGTCATACGCGATTCAAGTACCGACGATGCTGAGGATATCTGCCTTGCACTGCTGTCTCATCTGCACGGTGACAGACAGCTCAATCTAACTCAGAAAAGTTTGCGTGTTCGTCTTGGGTTGGCTCGACGAACTCCCGACGCTAGCACACAGGCGACTCTCTTGGCGGCCCGTTACGCGGTGATAAAGGCGCGCGCCGAAGGGGATTCTATTCGGCACGCTCAGGCTGACGACTATGCGCAACTGATTGGCGATGCTGTCACCGAGTCCAGTGTGCTGCACGGACCATTGTTCGGCCCATCGCCGGCGGGTTTGATGAATGGTGAAATGGAAATTGAAGAATCGATACCGGTCTCAAAGGCACCACCGCCAGTCGCTCCGATTGAACGTGGTATCGAAGGTTATGTCGCGGATAATATGGAAGGCGCAGTCGATCAGGCGCTTTTTCTTGCCGGCCTGGACCTGCCCGTTGCCGTTATCGGGCCCGCTGGTACTGGCAAAATGTACATAGCGCGAGTGATTCACGAGGCCTCTGGCGGCATCAATAACACGCTGTTGGTGATTGACTGTCGCGAGTTCCGCAGTCGCAATGCGGCGCAGTCACGGATAGCGCAGGAGCTCGCCGCGAGTGAGGGTCGGACACTGGTCTTCAAATCACTCCAGCTCGTTCACGCTGACGTGCAAATTAAGCTTGCTCGTCAGATCAGTTCTCGTACTCTCGCGGATGTTAGCCCGCCCCAGTACCTGCCCCGGGTTAAGCTTATTGCGCTCTTTCCCGAACCGCTGGAAGTTTTGATGGGGCGTGGGGAGCTTACTGAGGCACTAGCCAGTGCGTTCGCCGGTTATCCGATTCATGTGCCGCCGATTAGAGACCGTCAACAGGCGGTGTTGCGTTGGGCACACAAGATTCTTGGCCAGGAAGGTGCTTTGCGGGACCGTGACATGAAAGGCTTTACGCCCGACGCAGAACAGGCCATGTTGCTGTATGACTGGCCAGGGAATATCAGTGAGATGCGTCAGTGCATTCACGACGCGCTTGATAAGACCGACAAGGACTGGCTGACCCCGGTGGACCTGAGTCTGTACAAGGGCATCAGTGCGCAAGGGGCACTCGAAAAGCCGATGTCGCAGCCTTTCCTGACATCGCCCCAGTTGGAAGAGGTACCAGATGAAAGCTATAGACCGACCACCCTTGAGGCAGTGCGTGTCGCACTTGGGGAGGCGGTTCACAATCTGTTAGGACTTAAGCTGATCAAGCCGCTGGGTTTGTGGGTAGACGATGAGCTTGTTATGGCAGCACTGGACCGTTATCGAGGCGATATGCCTCGGGCGGCTGAATTCCTGCATACTCGTTCGCGCAATATCAGCCGCTGGATGCCGAAGATTTGCGCGCGAGAGGATGCGCGTAACAACAGTTCCCTATGGCAAGAGCCGCGCCGTTTGTTACGGGAGTGGGTGAGAGAATCCCCGCCGCTGCAAGAGTCGCCGCAGGCGTTGATCGGCGATACACTGCTGTTTCACCTGACTGAATTGGGCGGTGACCTCAGCGTCGCGAAGCGCGCGAAAATTGTCGGGGTATCGACCCCCACGTATATGAAACGGCTGCGCGAACAACAGGATCGTCAGCAGAGGCTCTAAGCATGGCCGAAGACAGTGACACGGAATCCTTGCAATTGGCTGCTGAAACGCTCGAGGCTGTCGCGCAGCAGTACACTGCGTCGAGTGATGCGGAAATGCCGGTTAGTCTTGGTTTCTCTGCTCGCCTGAATATGCTTTGGGATCTGGCTAACGTGGTGCCGGCCCAGACCGAGGGACGACTGACGAGTGTCCTGGGGATCAACCGCGAGTGGCGTGAAGCGGATGTGCGTAAGTGGTTGCAAAAAGACGTGGTGCCACCCCGGCTGGAGTTGCACAATATGGTGAAATTCCTCGTGGCGCAGCTTGGCCCCGGTCAGGACGCGCGCCGCTGGGAGGCATTTTTGGTGTATGGCTCCCCTATTGTCTCCTCCCCAGTGAATCAGAACCTATATCGTGAGGACAGCACGCGGCGGGAAATCGCCTCCATCATTTTCGCTCAAATCACGGACGAATATGGTATCTCGCCCTCGGCCTATGAAGCTGAGCAAGTATTTCAACGCTGCCTGACCTTGATGCACAAGTTTAATATTTACGAGTTACGTGATTTCCAGGCGGGTCATCTCGAGCCCTTTAAGAGCTACATGTTTCCCAGCGAGTAGTGTCGCCGCCCCATCGACTTGATGGCCCCGGCGGTAGCGGGTCGCCTTTTTCCTTGTCTCACCCCCACTGCATGTGAAGGAACTGCGTCACACTTTGGGTGCGTGTTTAATTTCCGCGTCAAAATATGAATAAAAATATTAAAAACAGATAGTTAGAGTGATTCTGCCGCAAAAACCGCGTGCCCGGCTGCGCCGTTAATGCAGCTTTTTGACGAAATCTCCAGTTTTCACTTGCTGAGGCTCACGGGATGTAAATACTGTTAAGACATAACCCATTGGCATAACTCAACGCGATGCGAGGGAGACAATGACTGACGCAACGGAAAAAATGGAAATAGATGGCGTGAAAATCGCCGTAATAGATGACGCCAAGACGATTCGTATGATGATGGCGCATACCCTGCGCAATATGGGGTGTGAGGTTGAGTGTGCGGAAGATGGCTACAAAGCCCTGGGGATGCTGCGGCGTTTCAAGCCCGATCTCATCTTCTTGGACATTACGATGCCGGAGCTGGATGGATACCAGACCTGTACCCTCATCAGAAACGCCGAGGATACAAGAAATACCCCGGTGGTCATGCTGTCATCGTCGGATGGTATTTTCGACATCGCCAAGGGCCGCGCCCGCGGTGCCACGGCGCATGTGACGAAGATTCCGCCGGAGAGCGTACTGCGCGAATTGATCTTTAACCACACCCAACGCAAGGCGGTGGCCGCCTGAGCATGGGTATCTCGTCTATTCAGTCCCTGGAATTGCTGGAGCGCCTGTATGCATATGACGGCCTGGCGTCTCCGGATCTTGAGGAACGCGCTGCCACCTGGGTTGGCACCTCGCTGGGCATCGCGGGCGTGCCGTTGCTGATTGGCGCTGGTGAGCTGGAGGAAATTATTGAAACGCCCCTGGTAACAAAGATACCAGGCACCAAGGACTGGGTCATCGGTGTGGCTGCCTACAAAGGGAGCCTGCTACCAGTGTTCAGTGGTGATGTGCTGTTTCGGGGTCGTCCATACACGGGTCGAATGCGTGATTATTGCATGGTGATCAGCCGTCCCGGTCAGTACTTCGCGGTCACGCTCAGCCATGTGCAGCGCGATCTGCGGTTCCCGGTGGAAGACCAGGTCACCGACCAACCGGTAGATCCGGATTTCGCCGAATATACGCTTGGGGGATTTATGTACAAGGGAGATTTCCTAGCGGTGCTTGATGTCGACAAACTGGTATTGGATGACGAATTGTCCAATGCCTCCGCTGGAAACGCTTCTGCGATTAGGAGGAAGAGTAATGAGTAAGGCAACAAACACAGGTTTTCCCACCCATTGGCTGGTGGCCGCTGCAATTGGGATTGTCGTCGCGGTGGCGGGTCTGGTGTACGCACTCATAAGCAAGCCCGAGACGGGCATGCTGGTTGGATTGTTCGGTGCGCCGGCGGTACTCGGTGTCGCTCTGCTGGCCTACCAAGGACTGCGCCGCAGTCTGGTGTACACCGAAAAAGGTGTCTCTGAGATCAACGGCGCGCTGGTCAAACTTGCGGAAGGCGATCTGACCGTCATGGTGCCCGAGGGGAACTCCGCAACGCGCAATATTGCCGGTCAGATCAATGTATCGACGCAGCGGCAGCGGGAGCTAATTCGAAACATCAAGACGCCTTTTAAGGTGTCCAGCGAGGCCATCGCCAAAATTGGTGTGATTGCCCAGGGGCAGGTGGAAAAAGGTCGTGAACTGACCGATTCGGTAAAGGAATCAACCGCCGCGGCCACGGAAATGGTGCGTACTGCTGAGGAGATCAAGAAGTCTACTGCCGAGGCAGCGCGGACCACGGAGCGCAATCGGCAGCGCGTGAGTCAGGGGTATGAGCTCACCAAAGACATGTCCAAGGCTTCTGTGGATGTGCGCGAGTCGGTGCAGGAAACATCTAAATCCGCTAAGCGCCAGGGGGAGTTGATTCAGTCTGTCACCGCTGCAGCGGAGTACATACAGGCACTGAATACCAAGATTTCGGTGGTTGCAATTAACACCAGGATCGAAGCCGAAAAAGCGGGTGAGCACGGTCGACCGTTTCTCGGGATTGCTGAGTCTATTGGCGACTTGATGCGCGAGGCCGAGGAAGAGGGTCGCAAGATCATATCCCAGGTTCGAATGCTGCAAAACCTGTCGGCAGACAACCTAGCCAGTATGGAGAATACGGTTGGTACCGTGGTCACGATCCTGGAGTATATCGATCGTTTGGATGCGTCTCTGGAGGAAATCAACGCGGGCTCTTCCGCAGTGACTAAACTGATCACGTCGGTGGATGATGCTGCCGGACAGTCTGCCACCACGGCACGCCATATGAACAGTTCTATGGACAGCATTCGTGAGCGCAACGACGAAATCAGCAAGTACAGTGAGTCAACCCAGCAGGGTGTCACTAGCCTTAATAAATCCATGCGTGAAGTGGATACTAGCTTAAGTCAGTTGAAGGTGGAGGAAGTGAGTGAGGCAGAGCGGACCCTGGCGGCCATCGAGGATCTGAAGAAAATCCAGAGCACCAGGAAAGCCCTGCGCGAGGACGAGATGAGAAGTCTCGAAGAAAACTCGGTGCGCGCGATCTCATGAAAGCCATTGTCGCCAGCCAGGCTCCTGAACTGGGTCGGGCTTACTTGCTGAAACTGATGCAGAAGTTGCACACCGAGGTGGGCATTAGTATTGATAGCACGCAAAGTGTTATATCAGGCTGCATCCAGGCCCGGATGAATTACCTCGGATGTGCGGATGTGGGCCGTTACCTGGCGACGTTTGATAACAGCATTAACGCCAGGGCGGAGTGGTTGGCCCTGGTCGATTTGCTGACCGTAAAGTCAACACGTTTCTTTCGTCAACCCGAGGCCTTTGTTTGTCTGGCGGACTATGTGGAAAGTTTGTTGAATCAGGGTCCGGCGCCCAGTGAGCTGTCGTTCTGGAGCGCGGGATGTTCCTATGGCCAGGAGCTCTATTCCATGGCCATGGTGGTGGACGCCATCGTATCCCGCCATCAGCCCTGGGTACAGTGGCACGGTATTGGGACAGATATTAGTTTCCGAGCTATTAGTGAAGCGCAGCGCGGTATCTATCCCGCGACTGCAGTGGACTCGATTCCAGAGGGATTCGGGGACAGCTATCTGGATGAAAAGCTGGGTGGTCGAAAAATTGTTACCGAGGATCTGCGCACCAGGACGCACTTCTTTCATAGTAACCTGCTGCACGTTGACGGTGCTCCGTTCGCCGACTTCAACATCATTTTCTGTCAGAACGTCCTTATTTATTTCGAGCGCGATCGACAGCGCTGGATCATTGATCAACTGGTGAATCGACTGCGTCTCGGAGGACTTTTGGTCCTTGGGGCTGGTGAAGACGTGACGCTGCAAAACCAAAGTGTGTGCCGATTGCCTTGGCCGGGCGTGAGCGCGTACCAAAAAACCGGAGGCTGAGCCAGTGAATACCAAACCGGACATCGTGTCCCTTAAATGGGTCAATGGGCTGATAAAGTCCCAGACCGACGCCGCCGAGGCAGCTTTGGTCGAATTCGGTAAAGACCCGGAGCAGAAGCAGGCACTGTTACGCTGCATGTGGTCTGTCCATCAGATCACATCCACATTCAAGGCATTGGGTATGAGGAAGGTCGAGATGCTGACGCTGGAGATGGAGCGCAGCCTCAACTTCCTCTACAAAGGCAAGATAGCAGCAGACCGCCATAATTTAACGCTGGGTGGACTGATGCAGGCATTAAAAATCATTCCCGCCTACCTTGATCATACCGAAGCCCTGCGCCTGGATACGGGGCTTGGTCTGGAGCTATTCGTCAATGACCTTCGGCGTTGGGCTGGTGAGCGTCCACGACCCAAGGCCTTCTTCTTTTACGCGAGGATTCCTGCAGATGCGGGTATCACTAGTTCGGATAAGCCGGCTTCCGCTGAAGAAATCAAAAGCCGCGCTAATGTCATGCTGGCCTTGTACCTGGAAATGGCTAAGCAGGCTTTGCGCAAGGTCAAAGTGGTTGAGAGTATGAAGACCGTGGCGCGTATTGCCCGGAAAATGCAGTCGCTGTTCGCCGGAACGGAGCAAGAGCGCTTTTGGTTCACCATGATCGGCCTGTGCGAGGGTATCGCCGGTGGCTTGATCGTCCCCGACGATTGTATCGCGCAGATTTTTAAGACGGGTGCATTTGCTATTAAGTTTGCCCGAGAGAATGGTGACCAGGTGGATTCTAGTGTCGACTACGACACTTACTTGATGCAAATGCTTTATTACATTGCTGCATGCGAGTCGCGACCGGTACACATTAGAAAAATTCGTGAAGAATTTGGCGTTGGTAATGACACTCTGGTCGAGGCAAGCCGCGGCCTGGTGCACAGCGACGCAATCGTTATCACATTGAATGGCGTGCTTGAGCGACTCAATAATGTGATTGTTTTCCTCCAGGAAAATGACCTTTCAGCTGTCTCAAAACAAAATGCAGGAGACCGAGATACAAGCCCGGTAGATTGTATTGAAGGGGCGGAAGAGCGTCTCGTGGCCATTGGTCAAATGGAACATGCCGATTCGCTGATGAGAGTGCAGCGGCAGCTTAAGCTGTTCTACAACAGTGGTCCGCCTGTTGACGCGGTCGACGCCAGTGAGCTCGTTGCGAACATTACTCGGAGCATTACCTGCGTCACGCTGGACCTTGAGCACAAACGCCAGCATGGGCTAAACACTTCTTATGCAGGTAAGGAGTTTGAGCTGCGTGAAACGGTTGTGTCGGCTACTTTCAAGCAGATGGGCATGGTCGAAGACTATATGCACCAGATTCTGCGGCGTAAAGCGCTTAAGGGTGCTCTCGATAAAAAGCCTAAAGATGCAACCGGTGTTCTGCGACTAACTACTGCGCTAAAACGTCATTTGAACAAGACTGACGATGGCTATGAGGAGCTACGTCAGGTTATCCGCGACGCCGATACCGGCTTACCTGATATGGACTTGCTTTATGAACTGGCGCTCCAGTTCATGGACGAGCTTGAAGGTGCTACCGATAGACAGGCTATCACCGAATCGCTGCAACTGTTGGAGGATATTGCGGGCGCGCTGCAATTCGCGGGGTTGGAGCGCGAGGGTGGAGTTATTGAACGGTGCCAAAAGTGGCTTTCTGCTGCAAGCAATGCCGGTAGTGTACACGAGGACGAGGCGTTCCAGTGTTTTGCCGATGCTTTCGCCCAGGTAGAGTTGCACTTGCAGCGATCGCTTATTGATCCACTGGATGACACCTCGCAAATATTGCAGCTTGCAGAGCAGCGTGCTGAGGCCCTCGATAGTTGGATGACTGACCTGTCACCTGGATGCACGGTTGTTGATGTCTGTTCGCCAGATGTGTCGGTGCCGGCGCATGCCATGGCACAGGTAGAGGATGCAGATATTTCGGCCGAATTTCGTGATGTTTTCATCGAAGAGTCAGAAGAGATGGTGCTTCAGTTGGGAGAATTGACAAGCAGTTGGCTGCAGAACCCCGATGATGACGATGTGCTCAGGGATATTCGCAGGCATTTCCATACCTTCAAGGGTAACGGGCGTGCGGTAGGTGCAAACATTTTGGGAGAACTGGGTTGGGCCGCACAGGACCTGCTGGACCGCTCACTGGAGGGAGAGCTTGAAGCCGATGAGTCAGTCCAGACTCTGGTCAATGAGCTTGTAGAGGCGTTGCCAGATTTGGTTCGGTCCTACAGTAATTCTGATGGTCCAGACGAGAAACGCATTCGCGAATTGACCAACGCCTGTTTCGAGTTGGCGACAGCTGATGACGGCGATGTTGTTAACAAAATCGCAGATGTCGCACAGATTATTAATACAAAGCGCGCGCCGAACGATGTGCCAGTCGCCGATAAGACTCTGGCTGGGTAATCTGAAATTGCCAGGCGACCTCAGGGGGATCATACCGTGTATACAGAAGAAGATTTAGGAAAGTTGGGGCTCACAGTAGGCAAAGATAGTGAGGAGAACGATAAGGAGAAAAGCCTTAAATGGCTTCTTGATATGGATCTTTCTGAGCCCGAAGAAGATCTCTTCACGGTGGCTGACAATGAATATCAGGATACGGGTCTCTCAAATTATGAAGTTGAAGTTGCTGCACGGCCACTCGAAAGAGGTAACGCCCGCAGCGATGACTTGGATGCCTATGTCGATGAAGAAATCATTATTTCTTCTGATGATACGGTCGCCTCGATCTATACGGACGAGGCGACTGATGTGGATGAGTCATCAAGGGCCGATAGCGCAAATGGTGTGATGGCTATCGATTACTCTGCGGACACTCAAGGGCTAGATAACACCCAGGTCCGCGATATGCATGAAGGGAGGGATATCCTGGGTCTCGCCGACAATGATGACATGGGAGAGAAGTCGCTTGCTCTGAAGCGGGTCAGACGCAAGCCGCAGGCTGACGCCGCCGGAGTGCCGCAAGAGATCTGTGTGCCGTTGCCGACTCGGGTGGTGGAGCCTGGCAGCATTGATAGTGCGAATGATGCGGCCACTGACCCTGAACATGGACAGGTGGTCAATACGACGGGGTCGCAGAGTGATGACCGTCTTGATCAATACTTGCTGCCCGGTGAGCAAGCGTCGGATGAGGGTGTGAACGCGACGGACGCAAATCAGGTACAGGCCTATCTGTCCGATATGCCGGAGCCTGAGGCTCATGACGCGGGCTTTGTGTTCGATGAGCCATTGTTTGATGAGGCGGTGAATGCGACGGACACCGATAGCGTGCAGGCGTACCTGGCCCGTACACCGGAGCCCGAGGATGACGAAGCCTTCGACCAGTACCTGCTAGCTGGTGAGTACCTGGCAGATAATGGTATGAATCCCGAGGAGCTGGTGTTGGAACAGTCCGGTGAGGGCGAAGAGACCCGTGTCGAAGCTATCGATTACCATCACGATTTCCTCTCTCTAGAAGGCTTTTCAGAGACAGCGTCCTCTGCGATTGCGCCGGTCATTGACCCAGTGATGGAGGAGCTATCCCGCGCTGTGGTGACGCGACTCGAGGCGCTGGAAGAAAGGATTGATGCAGTTACTGTGGAAGTACGCGTTAGCGCAGATCAGGCGGCCGTCACGCAGTCTATTGCCGATGGATTTCAACCTGTGCATGCGATTAGTCTCGAACTGCCGCAGCCGTTTGAGTCCCTTGAGACGGCCGCGCAGGACGCGATTTTTGTGCGGCTGTGGAATACGGAGCGTAACGAAAACTGGAATGAAATGTTTGGCGATGGCTTTGTCGCAAGACGTGCGGCAGCGGCTCGAGTGGAGGTCGACTCTAGCGCTGATGCGGGCCTAGAAACTGACTGGGTGCAAGATGGAGGTTTCGGCGAGGATATTTTTGGGGATGATTTCAACGACGAATTCTCAGCTCAGCTGGAGGCAAATGCCAGTACAGGCGAGCTCGATGTCGATATTGAGGGTGTGTTTGCTGAACTGGGGGGCCTCGAATCTGTTGATGAGCGAGCCGGTGCAGTTGAGCAGGATCTGCAAGCTGCCGCCGAAGCAGAAGCTGCCGCCCAGGCACATGCTGCCGCCGAAGCACACGCTGCCGCCGAAGCACACGCTGCCGCCGAAGCACGAGCGGTTGCTGATGCACAAGCCGTCGAGCAGGCGAAGGCTGCGACGGCAGCATCAGAAGCGAAAGCGTCTGTTGTTGAAAACCCCTACCCGGATAACTTCGTTCCGGACTATATCGATTTCAGTTACACCAGTCAGAGTAATACCGAGATCTTTGCCGACTTTCTCGATGCCTTTATTGAGGAGGGTACTGTCGAGGTCGAGAAACTTGAGCATGAAGTGGGCGAGTGGGAGAAGTCGTTGGACGATGACAATTTACTCGCGAATGTTTCTCGCACGTTGCATACCATAAAAGGTATTGCCAAGGGCGTGGGTCTGCAGCGGCTGGGCACGTTGGTGCATAATTTTGAGACTCTACTGGAAAAGGTGCCGCAGCCTGCGGGGCATCAGCAGAATGATTACTTTCGTCTCGTCAATGCGTGGCTTGATGCTGTGGTGCGTGGCGTAGAGTTTGTTACTGAGAAACGGGCGGACATCGATAGTGAGTTGCCGGAACATGCCAAAGTCCAAGTTGATGACATTGCTCTCACCAAGGAAAAGGGCGAGCTGGGGATGTTGGCAGAAATCGAGACGTTGGGTCAGCGCAAATCCGGGTCCGAGTCGAGAGCTGTAGCAACAGAAGTCTCTGCCCCGAATGGGGCCGATAGTCGCGCAGAGACGGTTAGGTCGAGACGCGCGAAACCCTCCGCGCTGGACAAGAAGCGCGACAAGCAACTGGCGGACGAAGGCGCCAAGGTCCTCGCCGCACAGCAGTCTGTGCGTATCACCTCAGAGAAACTGGATCACTTGCTCAATTTGACCAGTCAAGTGCACCAGTTAGGTGTGCGAGCATCCCAGAATACCTCACGCAGCAAGCGTTCATCGGCCGAGTTACAGGCACGACTGTCATCGGTGCGCACACATATCAGAAAGATAGCTGACCGGGCCTTGTTCAACGTTAATGCGCAGCCGGGTAAGTCGGCACCTGATCTTGATGCACTGGAGATGGATCAGTATTCAGAGTTGCAGGAAGCGGCGAATATTTTGCGCGAGGGCGTCGAGGATTTAGCGGATTTAGTGGATGACTTGACGCGTCAGAACGTTCAGGTGGAGGTCTTGCTCAAGCAACAGTCCTCCGTTATCTCGAGTATCTCGTCATCGATCCAGGGTGCCAGGGTTGTGCCCGTATCGCGCCTTATGCCCGGCTTGCGGCGTATTGTGCGGACCGTCAGCACGGACCTGGGTAAGGTAGTCTCCTTTCAGGTGCTCAACGAGACCGGTGCACTCGACCGCGATCACTACGCACGATTGCAGGTGATATTGGAGCATATGGTGCGTAACGCGCTGGATCACGGTATCGAGACATCGGAGGAGCGAGTCGCGATGGGTAAACCCACTGGCGGCAGGATCACCGTAGATGTGCGTAAATCAGGTGGTTATTACATGATCCGGTTGGCGGATGACGGTCGGGGAATTGATCCGGATGCCATCCGTCAAAAGGCGTTGGAAAAAGGTCTCGACGTGGATGTGGATGAGCTGTCTGACGATGAGGCCATGCGGCTGATATTCCACAAGGGCTTCAGTACCGCCAGTTCTCTGAGTGAAATTTCAGGACGCGGGGTCGGTATGGATATTGTCCTGACGGAGCTGCAACAACTCGGGGGAGATGTAGAGATACAATCAGCCGTCGGGTTGGGGACGGCCTTTGAGGTGCGTATTCCCAGCAATGTCTCCGTAAATGGGGCATTACTGGTAGCGGCCGGAGGCGAGTCTTATGCGGTTCCGCTAAACGGTCTTATCGGGGTGGAGCAGGTGCCGGTGCACGAGTACTTCGCCGCGGTGGAACAGCATAAGACGCTGACCGTGTCGGACATGGAGTGCGAGGCAACTTATCTCGCCACGTTATGTCAGGGTGTGCCGCTGCCGGATCGCAGTGTATGGCACTCTTTCGTGCCGGTCATCGTCGCAGGCTCGGAAGAGCGACACATGGCGATAGCGATCGATAATGTGGAGGAGGCGCTGGAACTGGTTGTGCGGTCGCTGGGCACGCAGTTCTCTTCCGTGCCAGGTGTTGCGGGGGCGGCCACTACTGCCGAGGGTGAGGCCATCGTCGCATTGGACCTGAACCTGATGGTATTGAGTGCCGGTGCGGACGGTATTGCGCCAGTTGCCGTGAGTCAGATGCAGGCAGAAGCGCCATTGGCCCTGGTCGTCGATGACTCTCGCACGCAGCGTATGGTGGCCACCAGTCAGCTCGAGTCGGTAGGTATGGAGACCATCACTGCGGAGAATGGGCTGGTTGCGATCGATTTGCTCAACGCTACGCACCGCCTGCCCGATGTGATCCTGCTTGATGTTGAAATGCCGGTGAAGGATGGCATCGAGACGCTGCGGGAGGTTCGCAAATCCAGCCGCTACGGGGATTTACCGGTGATTATGGTGACGTCGCGCACCGGCGCCAAGCATCGCGCGTTGGCGAGCGAAGCCGGGTGCAACGCGTACATGGGTAAGCCCTTTAACTTCGCCGCTCTGACCAACCAGATTAATGAGCTTACCGGGCTCGAGCTAGTCGTGTCCTGAGGATAATTGATGAACGAAAAAGCAAGACGCTGGTGTGTATTGATCCCCTGTTCCAGTGCAGAGACATGGGCAGTGCCACAGAACTGCCTGGGTGAGATTCTTACCGTGCATACGGAAAGCGTCGCGCCCCCGGCGCGGTTGGACTGGCGTGGCGAGACGCTGCAGGTAATGGATTTCGGGGCAGACGATGGGTCACCGTGGCGGGATCCGAGCCGCGGTGCAGGACTGGTCGCCGTTTTTCTAGGACTGAGAGGAGAGGGGTGTGCCTACTGGGGCATTGCGGTGCGCGGTGAGGGCCTCCGGGTTGTAGATCTAGCGGATGAAGCACTCGAAGATGTGCCGGAGCAGCTCAGTGATCATGCCGCTGCTGCCTTCCGATTTAATGGGGTTTTGTGCCAGGTGCCAGACCTGGATGGTTTCCAGAAACAAATCGCCGTGAATCGGTGAACGAACGGGCAATGGATTGGAGATGAGTACCTTACAATTAGATGAAATTATCACCTGGATTAATAGCGCTTTCGGAGAGGATTTCCCGGCAGCGCAGGCTAAGGACATAGAGGCTATCACAGGCGTGCTCGGAGACAGCGGTTTTCAGCGCTACCTGCAGGACCAGGTCAATCGCCAGGTCATCCGGGACTATTTGGTCAATGCTATGGTGTTGGGCATTATCAGTGAGGGTGGACTACCGGCCTTTGCCCGACAGATCAGCTCGGAGGAGGGGCGTGCCACCATGGCCCTGTACATGTTGATGAGCTCAGTCGAGGATGCCCGCGATCTGCCGGCCTTGGACAGCGAGATCGAGCCCCTCAAGCCCCTCAAGCCAGCGGAGAATGAGCACCCGCACATTAAGCTTGTACCCAGCTGAAACCCGCTGCGGGTTTCGCAGCGATCCGGCCTAAACCTGAAACGCATAGAGATATAAAAAATGGCATCTACCGATATATATTAGCCTAAAAAAAAATAATAAATAAAAAAATGGCAATTATATAGCCATAATTTAAATTTAAATCAAAATATGGCATTCAGGCCATTGTTCCTGAGGGCCCGCCAGCTTATAACAGGGGGTCTCTATCGGAGAGGTAGGATTCCGGGCATGGAGTCGACTCGCACGCGCGCAGAGCAAGAGGTCGAGCGGCCCGGGGTGAAATAAGGAGTTTGGACGCCATGAGCGAAGGGTAAGGCAGATATGTTAACCATCACACCAACAGCAACGCTAGAGAGTGTCCCTGTCGCAGGGACGGAGGTCTTCGCCGTCATCGCCGGCCAGAAAGTCTATTTGCCGGAAGATGCGAAGTACGTGATGCAGGATCGACGTGGGCTGTGGTATTACAGCTCACGCAAGCCGCGGCCCAAGGAGGGCGACTGGACGCCAAATAAGACCAGTATTGCTTGCCTTGTGGAAGGGGGCTATGTCAGAGCGCTGAAGACGGAAACCTGCCAACAGTGGCTGGATACCTGCCAACGGACTGTGCGCATGGTGAAGTTCACCGACGGCCGCCGAGCTGCTGAAGACTGATTGCATCCGGTATGTAACCGCCGCGACCGTGCCCGTGGGTCGTGGCATCGCTGTATCATCTGCAGGTGCTCCGTGTCACGGGGCACCCTTGCCGCAGCGGCGATAGGCCGCGACGTTGTCGACGATGCGATCAGGCCTGTCTCGAAGTCTCGAGGATACTTGAAGGGCACGAAAACATACTGTATGTTCAAATCCGGTTTTTCGAATGGACCGGCCACTGAGTGCCTGCCTCACTGCTGACAGAATAAAACGTATTCCTCCGGCGGCAGCACAAGGCTAGATGCACTGCGGTCCAAGCAGCTGAGAGGTATTTCCGTGAGTGATCTTGAAGCGTTCCGCCAGGAGGCAAAGACCTGGCTGGAAGCGAATTGTCCCCAATCCATGCGGACTCCGATCAAGGGTTTTGAGGAGGTGTATTCCGGGGGCCGCCACCCAGAAATAGCGCACCCCGATCAGGTGAGTTGGTGTGAACGCATGGCGGGGCGGGGCTGGACGGTGCCACACTGGCCGAAGGCTTACGGCGGCGGTGGCTTGGACAAGTCGCAGATAAAAGTGTTGCGCGAGGAAATGGCGCGCATCGGGGCGCGGCCTGCCCT
>JABSPW010000041.1 GCA_013214285.1 Halioglobus sp.
GAACTCATTCAGCCCGCGGTGAAAATGGAAATGGCAGTGGGGACAGACCACCATTACTTCCGTGCGGGCGTAAGGCCCGGAGAGCCTCGCGCAACTCTTTGGTCCAAAGCGCATTCGATTTCTCGCTGAAACCGTGAATTGCCGGGAACGAAATTGCCGTTGGTCGCACACCGAATTTCATGCAACTGTTCTTCGCTGAGCTGCGACTCTATCAACGCTGTGTAAGCGCGCGCCCGTTCGCGTTTATCCTTGCCCAGACTCAGGTAACTCCAATGAGGGCCGAGAAGCCCACCGCATGCCCCATCTCTATTTGAATGGAAGCTGGACCATGGATACTCTCGAGGATGAGACACCATGCACGCTCTGACAGGATTCAGTTCGATGTAACGGTAGCACCTTAGTGCGTATTCTTCCTCCTGAGCAAGGCACGACTTGAACCTCCCTTCCCATAACGTTCCTGTACGCTGATACGTGCGATTAATGTACTGTACAGAGAGCTGACACGGATGCCTCATCATGAGTGAGGGTCCATCAGCGCGTTGAGGAGTTAGCAAAAGATGCACCTGATTAGTCATCAGGCGGTAGGCATGGTGCGCGCAACAAACCGGACTGAATAACGCTGCAAATGTTTCAGATAGAACTATTAGTTGCTGAACACGGTCTGTCCCTATTTCCCACCAACCCAAGGGTGCAAGGCCTACTGTCTCGACGATTTCTGCAAGCGCAAATTGCCAATGGGAATCATTTGCATTATTTTGCAGGCCCGAATAATCGCTTGGACTGCATTAATGGGTAGGCGTAGCACCAAGATAGTCGCATTTACGTTGTTGTTGGCACCACCAAAAAAGTCTTCGAAATACGAGGGGGATTTTGGCGGGATCTCGACTCGCACCAACCCAATCTTTTACCCCAGTGTGGCCCTCAATCGCCCTGACGCAGATCGACATGGCGCTCGTATCAGCGCCCTCGGAGATCTTTTTTCATTCCTTGTTGGAAGCAGACCGCAGCACCTTTTGCCAACCCTCGTTCAGTGGTGTCCCTGCTCGTTGAACAGGGAACTCGCAGACGCCTCCCCAGCGAAGAGTGGCACTATAGCCCAGGGCATCCTGTCCTCATACTATGCGCCCGTTCATCTTGACTGAGGTGGTGCACTGGAAATGCAGCATGCAGAACCACCAACAATGCCCTAGTCCTCAATAAACGCTAGGGCCTGCAAACGACGGCGAGGTGCGGACCCTTTTTGTCCGACCTCATCCAGTAAGCATACCGCTTCCTCAAACTCCACCACCTCTTACCCTTTCTTTTCAGCGACAGCCGGAAATCTGTTGTGAAGGCATTGATAATGGTGAAACCGCGATCCTCGAGGTAGTCACAGAGGGCGTGTTTAGACCAGCTGCGCACATGCTGCCAGCGATGGAACACCTGGCCACAACACGGGCACAGAAGCTGTTGTTCCTCCAGATTCTCTTCGTTTGGCGTGGTAAAGATAAGATAACCCGTCCCGCTGACCAATCTCTTCAGTCCTTCCAGCATGTCGTTAAGGGCATCATCATAGAGATGCTCGACCACCTCGGTGACTAAGATAGCGCCGAACGTCATTTGTGTATCGCCGATAACACCTGGAAGAAAAGCACCAAGAAAATTGTTGTCCCCACCCAGCTCACTATTGACGAGATCGATCGTATCCTGAGATGAATCAGCACCGGCGGCACGATAACCGCTGGCAAGGAGCTGCCTTAATAAATGCCCTGCTCCGCAGCCGAAATCAAGGACAGGCTGGTTATCCGGCAGGTAGGCTTGCAGGCGGCGAATCATTTCTTCACCGTTGCGATACGTGAAGTAACGTTCTGGGTATCGCGATTCGAAGTTCCAGAAACGCTCGGCCCGTTCCGCAGTCCAGCGCAATTCCGTATACTCCCCAGTACGTCGTTGTGACACCAGTCCCGTTGCCGCTCTTTTTTCACTCATCAGATAAATACCCTTTACGTCATGGTTACGTGGTTACTCGAGAAAAACGAACGCAGAGCTGCGTTATCACTTGGGCTACAAACATGAATAAGACCTCAGAATAGCTTACTGCTATCATTGTTCTTCCCCCGACGTTAGACTTGGATAACGATCGCCGGCTTTGCACCGGACACTTTTCCCGTTGGCGCAAGCAGCCTTAGTGTGTATGTTCCAATCGACCCTGTCATCCTGATCAACGATCTCCGTACTCAAATTTTTCGCCTGATTGGATTGCGGAGGGATGAGCCAACGGTAGGCGATGTTGTATACACTGGCGTTCGAGCCTGCTAATGCCAATAAACTGTCTGACTTTAATCATTGCCAGTGTCCATCATCATATAGGTGTTTATGGCCGCCACGACAGGGGGTAGGTATTCTAGACACACGCCTCATCGACACAACGACCGATAGTGTGAAGATCATGAGAAAGGTAGTACCCCTTCTTACTGCTATTTCGCTTCTCTTTGGCGTATCCGCGACCAGTGCGGTCGCACGGACAGTACACAGGGTAAAAGATAATGATGGTCGGGTCTATCGAGGCATAGCGAAGGAATTTTCAGCCAAGATGCCTTCCTCCCTGACAGCGTTACCCTCAGGCACCACGGTTACGTCTGCGAACTCGGCCGGAGCCCCCGGCAATGTCTCACAGACAAAGTAGCCGGTTATAGCGATGAGGCTTCAGGCACTACCAAGTTTGAAACAGGTTCCGGTGCTGGATGGCATGAATGACCAGGGTCTTAGCTTCTCCACGAATGACTTCAACTAATTAAAGCCCGTTCTTCATAAGGTTCCAGCAAAGGATGTTGTGTCACCAGCAGATCTAGGTATTTAGATTCCAGGCAGTTTCGCGAAAGGCCTTACGATCCGACTATCCATGGAGCGGGGGGCGCGGGAAATGGTGCATGCTTAGACAAGAACTCGAGTGAGGTGACACAGAAATCGCTGATGCAGGATACAACGCAATACCATTGCGATCTCAGCATCATCAACGCGTTCAACTGGACCCGTGTTGATTTCGGAAAGTTGGACGATATTGACGAGATACAAACCGGACCCACCTATGACGTCGATGTCCCGAGCGCCGACGTTTTCGGTGGCTTCTGCCATCACACGGTCGATATCGGATCGGCCTTTGCCTGTACAGTGATGTGCTGAAACCGAGGCGATTCCCCGGCTCTTCCGAAACCGCTGTCGTGAAAGGCCCCTTCGCAGAGCAGGCCGCGAACAGCGTAGAAAAAGGAAACCCTGCCAGCCTTACACCGCTATTTTACGGCATGAACACCTAGGCTATCCGGTGAATCAGGCCAGTTCAGCCTGCAAGAGGTCCATCATTGCCTCGACGCTGGCGCCCCCGACGGGCATGACCGCGGCATTGAAGTCCGTAACCCCAGCGTTGCGCAGCCGGGAAATCGCACTGCCAAGAGCCGCCTCATCCCCCACGATCGACAATTCCGCCGGCCCCGACACACCCTCACGATCGAGCATCGCGCGATAAGACGGCAACATGCCGTATATTTCCAACGCCTTGCCGATCTGCTCCCTGGCGTTATCAACATCGTGGGTCAGGCAGATGGGAAGGCCGCAGACAATCCGCGGTGCAGGCTTGCCGGCGGCCGATGCCGCGGCATTGATGCCTGGCACGATGTGTTCCTCGATGGTTTTTGGGCCGGTCATCCAGGTCGTTGTGCCCTGGGAGTAGCGCCCGGCCAGATCCAGCATGACCGGACCAAGCGCCGCTACCAGCAGCGGTACGTCCGCCGCTTCTGGTACTTCCAGTGCAAGCTTAGCTGTCAACTCCTGCCCCTCAAATTCGACCGCCTCGCCACGCAAAAGCGGCCTGAGGATCGCCAGATACTCCGCCATATGTTTTGCCGGCTTATCATAAGACATGCCAAACATGCCCTCGATGACTACCTGATGCGACAGGCCGATACCCAAGGTAAAACGGTCGCCACAAGCAAGCTGGGTAGTCACAGCCTGCTGAGCCAGAGCTGCCGGATGACGAGGGTAAGTTGGCGTTACCGCTGTGCCCAATTCGATGCGCTGTGTTTCCCACCCTACAATGGCGCACGCACCCACTGCATCAATGGCGAAAATATTCGGCAGCCAGACGCTGTCAAAACCCCGCGCTTCCGCATCACGGGCAAAGGCCACTAGGCCAGGTAAGTCCGATGCCGCCTTTCCTACCGTCCCGGAAAATAATCCTATTCGCATTGAGAACTCCCTTGTTCAGTTGACCGATGCGCGTACCAGTCCAGCACGCACTGACCCAAGTGCCGGGATGGCGATCTGGTCTGGAGTTTGTTATACGCTACCCCGATGAGGACATCGATAACAAGCCACCGCGGCAAAAAATCCTGACTTTTGCCCCTGGCGATACCAACCCCTTGAACTACCGCGCCGATATCGATCGGTCTACGTGCTATCGCAATACTATCCGCCATCATTTTTCACCTGACTGTCGTGGGGTTTGAGGGCGCCTACATCGGCGTCGATGCCTTCCTCGCTATCTCGCCTTCCTGCGGACCTAGATTATCAGGGACACGTGTGAAAAGCGGTCATTCTTGCTGTCCAATGTCTACGTTCGCAGCGTCCGGCGCCTGCTATCGCCACTGATTGTAAGTGCCTAGCCTACGCGCTCAACAACATTTTTCATCACGCTGGGATCGGCGGTTCTAATCCACCCGCGGCTACCCTTTCAAATCCCAAGCAGTAGCATGACCACCGCTAAAACGCCGCTATCGTTATCTGGTGCGCCCTAACTCGCAAAAAACCGCGAGGCAGCGCATAGAGGTAAAGGCACTAGTATTCACTGCCTTTGGCAGTGGCAGCAATGACTCGGTTGCGACCAGTCGCCTTGGCGCGATAGAGTGCACCATCGGCGCTGCGCATGACATCAGACATCTCACTATTGACTTCAATGACGCCAAAGCTCGCCGTGATAGACGACGACCCATCGGGGAAAGCAAAATCGGTTGCCGCCAGAAGTTCACGCAAATTTTCAGCTACCTGCTTTGCCTGAGCCAAAGTGGTATTCGGTAGAAGTAATGCAAATTCCTCGCCTCCTATACGACCGAAAATATCCGAGCTGCGAGTAGCCCGGGACAAGAGGCTTGCAGCGTGGATTAAGGCGGCATCACCTTCGCTGTGGCCGTATTTGTCATTAATGCGCTTGAAATGGTCAATGTCCATGAGAATCAAAGAAAGTGGACACCCCAAACGCTGCGCTTGAGCACGCTGCAATTCAAAATACTCATCGAATGCGCGACGGTTATAGACCTGGGTCAACTCATCAACTCTAGCGAGATATTCTGCCTTTTTATTGGCCTTGAAGAGGCTATGTTTCAAAACCGAGTTCATCTGTATTGCATCGCTCAAAATCTTCGAGGAACGAATAGCTGACAGCAAGAACAAGCCTCCGGCAATCGCCATGCCTGACCACCTCAATCCCCCCTGTGCGAACAGCCACAACGTGACGGGAGCGAGCAATATCAAAATAGCGCCTAGCTGAATAAATCTGTTCGCAGAGAATACCGAGATCGCACTGCCCGCGAGACCCATCAGAAAATAAAAGATAATGAGTTTTTCTATCAGTGGCATGTCTTGCATGACCCAAAGTCCACCCAGCCCCCACACCGAAAAATAAGACAGTGTCGTAGCGCGATAGAGTATTTCCCGACGGGATACCGGTCGCTCGAAAGGTGGCTTGCGCCGGAAACTGGTAAATACCGCAAGACGCAACAGGGCAGTCACCACAATCGCGGAATACCAGACGAGTAACGTCTGCTCAAACGGGGGTTGCCAGAGTGCGGCGACAAGCAACAGGGCAACCAGGACACTAATATACGCAGCCGGATATGACTGGTGCAGCAGAAGACGCAGTCGTTCGTTATAGGCCTCGAGCCACACATCATCGCTATCGGTTTTTGGTAGTTGGCTCATAGTTAGTCTGCCGATGCTCAAAAAATCTCACTGCTCACTTAATTCGCAACGGGCAAACCTACCTCCTGTTTGCGCTGATCCACCAGCGCGAAGGGTTCAGCCTCAAAACGTTGCCAAAATGTCAGTAAACGCAGATACAGAGACTCTGCCGCACTACCCGTGGGCAATGTACCAGTAACCTCATCGACGAAGCGTTCGCGAATGTGGTGCATCAGGTTATAGCAGCAGGTCATCTGGCCAGCCGCAACCAATATGTCCAACTCCCTACGGCCCAAATAGGACACCGTGGGATCAATCCAAACTGCGGTTTTCATAGTTGCTGCTATTCGCGCGATGTTGGCAATATGCCCATCAGATTCTATCGACGGCAGGTCTTTGCTGATGCAATCGGGATCGACCAGAGTGTAGATTTCATTTGTCATTACCCGGCGTCCAAGACTGTGCCCTTCGTCATCCGACCCAAATAATACGCCATAGCCCAGCTGGCGTATCCTATTCAAATAAATCTTCGTAGTCAGTGCTGAAAGTGAATCAATCCTAAGCCTCAACATCATAAGCGCATGCGCGATACGAATTTTCTTAATATAGTAAAGCAGCGGTCGCTCGAAGGGTGGCAGTGTGCCATCGACCCTTTGTTCCACACTGTTTACCGTGCGCCGCAAAAAGATAATAGCGGCCAAGGTCATTGCACAGGTAATCATGGGAATAATAACTCCAACCACCTGTCGCACATTTTCGAGGCCTGACAGCCCAGATGTCGAGTCACGCCGGTAAATCTCGTAAAGATTGTCGCCCACACTCCAAAGCAACAGCAGGCTGATGGCAAAAAGCATGGCATCAACAGTGCCGATAGTAACCCGCGACATGACTCCGTGTTCGACATCAGGAATATTGCCCTCGTTAGCAGGATAAAATGGTTCTGATCTCAATGGTGTATCGGATACGATGAACAGTCGCAGGTAACTGAGATCAAGGCCCGTACCACTATCGTCATCGCAGGTATTATTCTTCGCCCGCAGCAACTTCTGCATCCAACTACTCCACTGCCTGCCCCCGCTCGGCTCGCGGATATCCATCTCCGCATCATTTTCTCTGGCCTTATTACGCCTAAGCATGGCTAGTAAAACACTGGAAAGCCCCTGATTGTCAAAAACTCCGCCATCCATCAGGGGCACAAAGGATTTCTGTGGCCTGTCCCTCCGTTCGGTACGTAGGTAGTTCCGCACCGCGGTACAAGTAGGGCGCCCCGGTTGATCATCGTCAGGCCAATGGAAGTCGTCGGGAAAGAAAAAAGGCTCCATAGCCACCGGTATGCAACAGGAAGAAGCCATAACGTCGCCCATACGCATCATCTTGGCGTATTTTGCGTCAATCCATACATTGCCGTTGCCAATATGGCATGGAAACTCACTCTTCTGGAAACGGAACGCATTACCAGTACGAAATTCGGTCGCATTAAAAATAATTTCCTTGATGTGACTATCACCTTTCCAGAAAACACCAAATTGAGCGTTCTCATAATATTGCTCGTAAAATCTTTCCTGAAATACATTGGCCATTCCTGTAATGAGGTCTCTGCGTCCCGAGGGCGCCGGAGGAACCGGACGGGTGACGCTAGCGAGGATCTGTTCGAGGGTGTTCAGGCCAGGAAGGAAGTCATAAAGATTGTAAAAGCATTTTTGGAGCGCCAGATGCGGCGTTTCCTGAGCTGCCATCGCATAACTGGTGCCTACCAAACTACCACCAGAGACAGTAGAAAGAATATGCACGTTCTGTAGCAAGTCCATCCGCTGTAGCATGTCGAGTGTCCCCAAATGGAAACCGACAGCACGGACGCCGCCTCCCGACAATGACAGTGCGATGTGCGAGAACATGTTCTCGTCGAACGCATCATTATAGTCATTGTTTTTACATCGAGATTCCATACTAGCGGGTTACCCGAGACCATCGCTGGGTGCGAGCTCTCTCTCTTCTCGCCGGCTCGATCCGCTGCACCCCCCAAATAAGACCCAGAGCTTCAAAGAGGCATATAACGTAGTAGAACACGTCAATCTCCCACCAGCGCATACCGGCATGCGCCGCCCGGGGAAAGCGGTGGTGATTGTGGTGCCAACCCTCGCCATAAGTGAGCAGCGCGACGAGAGGGTTATTGGTAGAGGCATCATGAGTCAGGAAACGTCTATAGCCACTGACATGGCAAAAATAATTGACCGCCGAACTTTGGTGCAATAGCAGCACCGGCCCTAGCAGGCCACCGATGACCATTGCACTGAAACCACCCCAGGAAAACAACAGCGCACAAATGACGAGACCTGGCACCGCTGAGTGCCGATATAACCACTGCAGCTCAGCCGCAGACAGGTGATCTCTTATCTCAGCCTCTATTTCTTCCTGCTCATAACCACAATCGAGCAAACTACCAAACCAACAGTGCCATAAGCCCTGCGCTGGCGCATGCACGTCACCTTCCCGATCTGAGTGGCGATGGTGGATTCTGTGTTTACCAGCAAAAAAAAGTGCGTTCCCAAAAGATAACGCTGCGCACAGTGCCAGTAAAAATTGAAAGCCGCGGCTGGTACTGAATGCACCGTGCGCAAAATACCTGTGCATCGCAATACCAACCCCAATGGCTCCCAGAGGGTACAGCAACGCAAACGCCAGCCAGTCAGAAAGCGCAGGACCTCGAATTAGAGCAACGACGACCAACAAATGCATCAATGCTATTCCAACGGACAGCATCCATTTACTGCGGTCCATGTCAGGCGTCGCTCGTTATAAGAAATGTTGAGCCAGGCTCATGCCGTCTGGCCTGTGCTAGCAGATCATCAACCAAAAATAGGTTCAACTCGCCGCCATAATCGGTCACAGCCGTCGGCTCGAAGTAATGCCGGTAGCGCCTATCGACATGCCGGCGTGGTCTATAGATGTCGTCTAATAATTCAGTAGTGCTAACATGTGTTCGCGGCAGCTTTCGGCGCAATAGTTCGCCGGGGCCCAACACGGTTGTTGGGGCGAGAATAGCGGCAGCCGTGATGTTTGACAGCATACGCTGATGAAAATTTAATGACTGTCTGTAGCGTCTATTAAATCGCAGCTGATGCTTTATCAAGCGACCGCGATAACGCGCCAAACGCCTGCCGTCGCGCACAAAATCGACCGCATCTTCCATGCTGTCGATAGGCTTTAGACACAATGTCGAGCCCTCTAGATCACGCACATGAGTATTAGGTAATATCAATCCTTTTCTTGCACATTCGTGAAAGAAAGGCGTACCAGGATAAGGTGTCGCAGTGAAAATAAAGTTTGGCGCGGGTATTTCAGGATCCGCACAGATAATATCAAGCTCACGGTACATCTGAGCCACTGTCTGTTTAGTCGGATCAAAGACCAAACCATACTGCACCAAGATACCGCCGTCGATTGCCCTACGCAGTAATTCCTTCTGACTGAATCGACTGTTCTGTTTCTTGTTGGAACTCGCCAGCCAGCTATGATCATCGAATGACTCCACACCAACAAAAACAGAAATACAACCGGTGTCAGAAGCAAACTTAATGTTATTGTCATCCCAGAAAAAAGTATCGGTAACAAAGCCACTCCAATATTTAAACTGACCTGCTGCACGGCGTCTCTGAACCTGACTGATACGACGCTCGAAGTCCTCACGAGTAGCACCAAAGACCTGATTGTCATCAAAAAAAAGTATCAGCCGCTTGCCCATATTTTCCAGTTGGGCTTCGAGATACTTGTCCGGCGCCACTTCATACTTCCGACCCGCACCAGTCAGGCTACAAAAACCGCAATTGAAGTTACAGTTGCGTGTTGACTCGGCGTAACCAAGCTTCCCAATCCAATAAGCGAGGTCATAGCGCGGATTGAAGCGCTCTGATAAGTAACAGGGCCCAAAAGCGTCCGCGATTACGGAGCCGATTTGTTCCACATCTTGCAAGCAGGTGTAGTCGAAAAACTGTTCTGCGTATTTGGGTAAAGAACGCACGCCGTGCCCGCCTGCGGCCACAATGACACTGCTGTTTGCACTCCGCGCATAGGCAGTAAGATGCAAAAGACGGTCGAATGCAGCACTTAGGCCGGTGATGACAAGCATGTCCGGCCAACTAAGAAGGTCTGGTTGGTAAACCTCCAGATAGCCACTGCTGACTTCGTTATAGAGTTTTATGTCGCACAGATCGGCGTGGAAGTATCCCGCCAACAACACCGGTGCCACCGTATTAGGTACCTGGTGTGAACGCTTCACCGGCTGACGTTCATCCGGAAAGTAAGCGTTGACGATAAGAATTTTTTTTCGCGGCAGGCCTCTCCTGCCAGCTGTCAACCGCCAAGCGCTACTACGACCAATCTGCTCTACGGCAGTCACTTCGCCCTCCTGCAGCCGCTTATCCCCCTCGCTGTCGCACCGGGACTGATTCCGGAGTGAGCCCGCCAGCGATGGAGAGCTGTTTATTAAATTGCCACTAAAACCGCAACACGCGGACTCGATCAAGTATATGTAAATCGTAAGCCGACGATAGAGCATGCAGCCGGTTTTGTGCTTTTTACCGGCAAACATGCAAAGTTTTCAGCGCATGGCGTTAATCAGCGTCTTATCCGGCTCTGCCAAGGGGCCGCAACTACTAGCTACCTAACACGATCACTCTAAATACAATGCAGCGGCTGAGGGCAGCTTAAAGCCGACCAAGAGCGCACAGGCCACATCTGCATCCCGACCCCTAAAAAATTTGCAGCGTACTCAATACCACCTTCTAAGACAGACTATGCCTGCCCCTACGCAAACTACGACTGCAGCTGCAGCTTTACCCATCGGCATACCCCGGTGCAATATTTGCCAAGCGGAGTGACCAAACAGTGCACCCAAGCCACTTAGTGCATAGGCTTCAATACAAAGAACATCTGCGATGGCGGCGCAAAGGGCTTTCGCAGCGAATCGAAAACAGCAAATACCCCACTGAGAATACCAAACAGCGGATGACGATAGGCAGGCCGCGCCTGTGAGATAGATACAACGCCTTTTCGTCTTAGCGCATCGAGTATACTGATTGCCCAGAATGGCGCGCCTTGTGTGTACTTTCCGGAGACAACCTCGAGGCCGCAAGACCGAGCAAACTCAGTGAAACCCGGAAGCGTCCAGAGTACCCAATGGCGCGGGCAATGGAACCCACCCCAGGAGTGGTAGCGAAAAAGGAACTGGTCGTAGCTTCGCCAATTAGGCGTCTTGACCACCAATCTCCCTCCCGGCGCAAGTAGTTGGCGCGCCTTCTGCAATACATCGCAAGGATATTGCACATGCTCGATAAGATTCAGCATGATAATCATGTCAAAGCGATCATCCAGGCTGAAATCCTCAATGGGTCCATGGAAAAATCTATGTCCTTGCTGTAGGGCGACCGCTCTAGCACCCGCATCGAGATCCACAATCACTGTTTCATTGACGCGAGCATCAATCTCCCGAATAAGATCCAGCGATCCACCACTGCCGCCACCCACGTCAAGAACTCGAAGTTTGGTGCTGTCAATTTCGCGCAGGATCGGACGAAAAAAACGCTTGTCCAAGACACTCTTGATGTCGCTGATCAAGGAGTCCGTCTTATTGACATAGGAGTAGTAGTTCTCGGGATAAATAGTATCAAGCGCATCCACGGGTACCGGGTCTATCCAAAGACAATCGCAATCCAGACAATGAAAATAGGTAAATTCCTGAGTCGTAGTACAGTATTCAATATCTGTGGCTGACGCCCAGCTTTCACAGAAATCACTGCCGCATGCCAGACATACAGCCGCTTTCGAACCATCTTGAGCAGCAGCATCAGGAGCTTCATTAGCGCTATCGGCTGCCACTCAGCCCCCGCGCAGCAATGTCAATAGCGCTTGGTGATAGCTCGTTTTTCGCGACAAGTAAAATTCTCGCAACTGACTATCTTGCAGAAAGCGCTCTACCTGGGAGAAGCACGTACAACTGACGCTTGGATCCCAGTGATGAATTAGATGACGGTTGAACCCCGCTCCGCCGAAGGTATGCGAGAAGAGACCCGGTTTGAAGGTTCGTGTATAGGCCCCATGCGGTACTTTACTGTAGTCGCAGGCAGGGTCCGCGTGAAACTTCCGGTGCTCCAGTATCGGCCGCAACGCGCCAAAAAAAGGATAGAAAATCAATGCGCCAAATATCCACGCAAAGGTCAGCGCATATTGCTGTGCAATAATGCTGCCCGCTATGATACCCAAGTGCAGCGCAACTCCCATCGGAGACACCCAATTATTGTCATCTTTTTTTGTCACCGACTGGACCGATTTAGCTGCTCCAAGCCTGACCCGATCGAGCAGCACACGGAAAACCTTGACGCCGGTCAGAGATTCAATGAAATAGCGCAGATTGAGAGGATAGAAATAACTCCGTTCGGTATCATTAATTTCTCCCAAGTGCCTGTGGTGTACAAAGTGAATGCGCCTGTAAGAGCGCACATCGTGCATCAGCAGTATACCGACAAAAACATTTGCCAGGCGGTCGTTCAGATGTCGCCGTGCGCATAAGTTGTAATGAGCGGCCTCATGCAACCAAAGTCCGATAAAGGCGATAAGATAGCCAAGCAGAACACCTGCTATCCAACCGGCCAACAGGCTTTGCCACCCGTGGGCAAAAAGTGGTTGCACAGCGACAAGCCCTAATCCTATCACTGCGATGAGCATATAGGCTGTGAATATCTGCATCCACACCCAACCGTATCTCGGCTGGAGACCGCACTTCAGCTCTTCGTAGCTTTGTCCCGATCGATCCCGTAGCTCCTGACGCCATCGTCTAAACAGCTCCGTTTCCACGTCAGGGAGACCGTTCATTGTGGCTTGAGGAATGAGATATTCCGGTTCAACCAAATCGACCGGCTGGTTCGCCGTGGCGTCTTTCGCGACCTTGCCCATATGACCTCCACAAAGCCGATTCCGCGATGGCAGCACTAAGACACAGTCTAGGACAACGGTCGAGCTTACAAGTTGGTTACTGAAGGGTCAAGCGGGATACGTTCGACGGGTGGGCGTCCATTTTCCTGCACCAGGGGGCAAGCATAGTTGCCCGGCAATAACTGACAGCAGGACTTGTATTTGGCCTATACTCTCAGAGGCGCTACTTTGTCAGTACAGACATACTGCCCTTGCTTACGACGCAATATCATAACGTCTACGAAAGAGGTGTAACCGTGCAGCATAAACAGTTTCGCTGGGTCATTATCGGTTTGCTTTTCTTTGTGACGATAATCAATTATATCGACCGAGCTGCGATTTCCTATGCCATTGATGCCATCGCATCTGAATTCAATTTCGATGACAAGCAAATTGGCCTTATCTTGGGCGCTTTTGGTATGGGTTACTGGATCACCACTTTTCTCGGCGGCATAGCGGTAGACCGTTTCGGCGCGCGCATTACCCTGGCGCTTGCGGCCGTGGCCTGGTCCCTGTCGATGGGTTTGATGGTCGTCGTGTCTAGCTTCGCGATGCTGTATGCTCTGCGCGTGCTATTAGGCCTGGGTGAAGGACCCAACTTTCCCGCTTTAACACGGTCAGTGGCCGATTGGTTGCCGCCTGAAGAGCGGGCTATTGCCTTGTCCAATGCCCTGGTAGCGGTGCCGATCGCTCTCGCGCTGGGCGGACCAATCGTCAGCACCTTACTGGAATACTTTACCTGGAGACCCACTTTTGCCTTGCTGGGAGGCATAGTCTTGCTGTGGATCCCCGTTTGGTGGTTCTTTTTCCGAGACAAACCAAACCAGTCACGCTTTGTGAGCCCCGAAGAGCTCACTCTGATCCGAGGCTCGAGCCCGGGTGCAGTGCAAGATGCTACGCGACTAAAAAGTAATACGATAAGCCCCCGCCATGTGTGGCGCTACTTGCTACTAAACCGAACTCTTCTCGCCAATAATTGGGCTTTTTTTGTTTTTGGATATTACCTCTTTTTCTTCATGACCTGGATGCCGCGCTATTTGCAGCAGGAATACGGCATGGATTTGAAGCAGGTCGGTCTTTTTTCCGTTCTGCCCTGGCTGATTGCTGCCTTGTTTCTTTGGGCTACAGGCTACCTGTCTGACTACATCTATCGCAAAACACATCGCTTGCGCTTTGCACGAAGCTATCCCATCCTGGTATCCCAGGTCTTCACCGCCTGCAGCATTATTCCCATTCTTATCTTCTCCGACCTTCACATCAAAATGGTCGCGATCTCTTTGGCGGTGGGCTTTAGCATGTCGGCAAATTCCACCTACTACGCCACTAACGTCGATATGGCGAGGGAGAGAGCCGGGACATCTTTGGGCATCATGGACACGCTCTTCGCCCTTTCGGGCTTCCTGGCACCCGTCGTCACGGGTCTGGTGGTCAGCATAACGGGGCACTATCACTACGTATTCGTGCTACTCGTGGCTCTTTCCCTAATATCCGTAGTGGTTGTTCTCCTTTTCCATCAACCGGATCGGGATCCGCAATTGACTGATCACTATGACGACACCACTACTGCAGCAACTTCTGACTGACTACTGCACATTATATTCTGCTAAAACGACAGACCATCAGTCTGCTTCATGACACCCGACTGTCAGAACTCGCCTTCTCTGCAAAACGGGATCGCGTCACCAGCTCGCCATGAGGCATTCAGAATACCACTGCCTGGGCCATCACTTTGCATGCCGACAGTAGTAGCCTGCTACTGAAATGTGCTTTTTCATGGACAGACACGCGCGAGTTCGCCTGCGATACATACTTGCTCGGACAAACTGAACGCAGTCATAAGCCCAGTGGCACCATGGGATCTCAGTCGGCACAAACTACAGTTTCGGTGCACGTATACGCAAACCACAACACGGTCCCCACTTGCCAGTATCTTGTAATGCGCTACCATTGGCTCAAGTAGAGACACTAGGAGAATCAGACAATGAGCCTGATAACGTTACTGAAAGAGAAAGTCGAGAAGCAAATGGCTGCCTATGACCAGCAGCTTGAAGCGGCCCAGGCAAAAGCAAAGGCGAAGAAAGCACAAGCGGAGGCGGACGCGGCTGAAGCTGATCTTGAAGAGCAGCTTCTCCATCAGATCAATGACATCAAGTCCAAAATTGCTGAAGGGCAGGCCTATTTGAAAGAGTTGGCGGACGCGGGCGAGGATAAAGCTGAGGAAATCAAGGCAAAGGCGGCCAGTTTTTTTCAATAGCGCGTAGCATGCACAGTACCCGTTAGCCTTGCGCGAGACTGGTTTGTACCCCAAAGTCGACGCGCTTTCTCAAAAGTCTCTCGGATTTCGTCACAGCTCAGGTCCAAACGTTGTTCGCTCTGTACTTAGCCGAATCCTCCTCTAGACAGCGGACCAGCTGATCACGCGAAGGGCTTCGGCAACCGGCTCTGCCATCCAGCCTAGTGGTCCAACTGCGCCCCCGTGACGTAAGCGCTTAGACCACACATTGGCTGTGGCTTGATGCACACTTAACGAGAGGATCTGATGATGAACATCGCTTTCCGACTATTTGCCTCCATCGCTATGATCAGCGCGCTGGCGGGTATAAGCGGGGTTAACGCCGCACAACACGAGGCTGCGCCTGCCCCGCCATCACTCAACATCGTGGAACTCGCCGCCAGTAACGAGGATTTTTCAACCCTCGTCGCCGCGGTGAAGGCTGCAGGCCTGGCGGAAACACTTGCTGGCGAAGGGCCCTATACGGTGTTTGCGCCTACCAATGAGGCGTTCGCTAAATTACCCGAAGGTACCGTGGAAACCCTGCTCCTGCCGGAAAATAAGGACAAGCTGGTCGCCATTCTCACCTACCATGTGGTCGCCGGAGATGTGACGGCCTCTGACGTTGTGACGCTGACAGAAGTCACTACCTTGCAGGGCGACACCGCACCTATTAGCGTTACAGACGATGGCGTCACCATAGCAGGTGCCAACGTCATTCTGACAGACCTTGACGCCTCCAATGGCGTTATCCACGTCATTGATACCGTGATGCTGCCACCCGAACAGTAATCCATCCCCACTCCGGGCCGCTCACCCTGTGCGCGGCCCACCCCTATTAGCTCCGCCTGATACTTCGCGCCCATCCCTCACTTCTCCTTGACCGCGGCCTCTGTACCCACGCCCCTCTCACGTACCCATGCAACCGACACCGATGTCGACTATATTAACTTACCCACTCATTCACTGGGACTGTGCTCATGGACACTAACGTTACCAATGCTGAGGTTTTTGGCGCGCTGAAGGACAACTGGGCTTGGATGCTAGCGCTGGGCGTCTTTATGGTCGTTTTAGGCACGATCGGCCTGGTCATGACGGCGCTATTTAACGAAATTGTCGTCATGTATTTTGGCTTTCTTCTCCTGTTTGGCAGTGGCCTACAACTGCTTCAAGGGTTTCGCGCTGAGGCCTGGAGAGGCCGAATCTGGCATGTGCTGATTGCCTTGGTATATCTTGTTGGCGGTATGCTGGTTGTGACTAATCCTGTCATCGCGGGCCTCACTTTGGCCCTCCTGATGGCATGGGTTTTTATTGCCATTGGCGCCTTACGCCTCGTTATGGCTTGGCAATTGCGCGGTAACAGGGGATGGCTTTGGACGCTCCTGAGTGGCCTGTTGAGTGTCGCACTGGGTATTATGATCATTTATGAATGGCCGCAGTCTGGCCTGTGGGTCGTGGGGCTTTTTGTCGCGATAGAGATGTTGTTTGCCGGCTGGTCTCAGATCATGATCGCCTTTGCTGCAAAGAACTTCTCCCCCAACGACACGGTACCAAGCAAGGCATAACGCCCTGATTCACGCAGGCACTGTCGCACCGGACCGTCTACTGCTGCGTCTCTATACGGCACAGAGTTTTTAACACGATACGCCAATAGCCCCGCGGCCAACACACGGGGTAAAGGCGCTTTTACTCCGAACCGTCTGCTGTCTTGCCCTAGGGTTCAAGATGGACATAACAGCGCCGCCAGGGCTGGTCGTCCACCAGCCGCCACTTGTGGCCGCCGCCGCTAGTGTCCTCGGCTAATAGGATGTCGCCAGGACCAATCAACTGCGTATCGCCGGCTCGATTCTCAAACTCTAACGTACCGCTGAGCGTGATCACGAACTGCCGGCGCGGGGCGGTGTGCCAGTCGTAGCCGCCCCCAGAGGATGTTTCAGCGAACTGGACTTCATGACAAGCCATGAGGTCCGACATAGTAACCTCATCGCCGTGCGCGTGCATGTCGATAGCGGTTGTTTCGAAGTGGGACTCACCGTCGTCACCAGTATAAAGGCGGATGATGCGCATGGCCATATGAGGTCTCCATCCAGTTGCCAAAAGTGTAGCAGAGGAATACGCACACCTCATCAGCCCTGCATCACGTCTATGGCAGTCCGCAGGAAAACGGCTCTACCCCAGGCACGTCGGTGATGAAGTTGCCCTCCTCCGCCCAGTCAGTCACCGAGTCCGGGTCGGTGACTGCCCGCCAGAACCAATCCACCATACGCTCACCAGCAACATCACCATAGTAAAACTCGTCAAAGATCGATACCACATGCTGGCTGGCATCGGACTGACTGGTCAGATACCACTGGATACCACGCAGATCCTTGGTCTCACAATAGGCGCTGCGAATGGCATTGACAAAAGTCGGACTATCCGTGAAGAAAGAGTCCTGCCCCTGCGTGTCATCCAATTGATTGGACAGGATCAAGTACTGCTGCTCCGGCACTGCTTTCAGACGCGGAGACATGATCCGGTAATTTTCAGGCCCAATAATGCATTCGCCGTTGACGCAATATGGCGGCAGATAGGGCTGTGTACCCCAGGCCGGGATTTTTAGCGGTGGCAAGCTACTAATGCTGGTCACAGTGCCATTGTCTAGCGCACCGCCGGCATCAGGAAAGGCCGCTGTGCGCGGCCACTGCAGATCATCCAGCATCCAGTGATAATTGAACAACGTGCCATAGCCACCCGCAGAAAATCCGCCAAAGAGGGCAATCAGCTGATCCGGCCGGAAACCCGCTTCGCTGTTTTCGTCCATGTACTTCCAAAGTATATCCCGGGTTACCCGGACGCCGGCGCGCAGATTGATGGCTCCGTAACGGGGCAAGTCGAGATTACCCAGGGTCTCCACTGCTCCGCCACCAATAAAAACGTCCTGGTTGCAATAGGGTAAATACACAAAGGTCCAGTCACGGAAGGGGTTGTCGGCGCTATCTCCTGCGATACCTCCGGCAAAGGATGGGGCGCCGTTGTCCAAAGCACTGAAGAGCTGAGGACTACTCTCGAATCGGGGCGTGCAGTCACTTTCGAAGAGGCAGACGCCGCCGCCCTCCAGCGCCAAAATAATACGGTCAACCGGACTGCCCTCCGGTGCGAGGCGAATCTGTATGGCATAGGGTCCACCATCACCGCACATAGTGCCCCATTGCTCACCATCAAGAACAATCTGTGTCCACTCACCTCTTTGGGGCATGATATCAACATTCGAGGGACCGCACTGCGGCTCTAGTCTCGAAGCATCCTCATGCGCGCTAGACATCAAACAATCTAACTGTTCCTGCGCGCGTTGCATATAAACTTTGGGGCTCACAGAGATCATCGGTTCTAGATCGGGGCAGGCCGCGGCGATACTGCCCACGGCAGCCGCAGCCGCCTCTTCTTGCGCCGCTCGCACCACAGTTGGCTCACAGACTTCACCACTGAGGCAACTATTCACCGACTGCAAGGCCTCATCAAGGAACGTGCTACCGGTCTCATGGGCCTTTTCGAGGCAGGTCCGCCCACCATTATCGGCGCTCGCCCACACGACCCCAAGCGGCCCGCCAAAGGTCCGCCAGGTCAAGGCATCGGACTGGGCGCGGCAAGCATTTTGCATCCTCCCCACCAGTGCGTCCTCGCTGAGGTTAAGAAATTCAGCCCCGGTGCAGGCGGCCCTAACGCTCTCCTCCAGCCTATCCTTAGCCGCCAAAATACCCCCATCATCATTTTCACAAGGCGCATCGCCATCGATGTAACAGCCACGTTGGGCTGCGTTCACCTCACCCAGACAGACTTGAAGAGACCTGGCAGTTACTTCACCGCAGCTCGCCACGGCGACCGTGCCGGGACCGGAGCCATCATTACTGTCACTGCAGGCAGCCAGTATCAATACGGGGGCAAGCAGCGCAGTGGCTGGCCAGTGCATCAGATTAACTTTGAGCATGGGTTCGCTCCTGATTATTGTCGACTAGCGAAACTGTTTTTTCGATGCACTATTGTGGCAGAGGAACGCCGTTTTGTGCAGACCCCCCAGAACACCACCTGATCAGAGCCTCTGCAAGTCCATATTTATTCGCACCCGACAAACATCAGCTATAGATCAGATGACTTATCTTTGCTAACGTCTCTCTTGCCCTAGGATCATCACTGAACAAGGGCCCGATAGTACGTCATACAGTGCACAGCTCTGCAGTGCGGAGCCACTACCTTAGCAGGTCGTGTGTCGCGTGGCAGAAAAAATAAAAGCCCCTCCGTCTGTGATAACAACGAGGTATCAACCGTGCCCACCAATAAATGCCCGCTTACCAGAAAATTGCCTGTCATCTTTGCCATCGTCCTGCCGTGCTTCCTTGCCGCGTGCTCTGATGGCTCTGGCAGCCCGTTAAATCCGAACCCACCAGCGCAGGATCAAGCCTGGTACATTCTGCCCCCGGGCAACTACGGAGGCCCTCCGCCTTTTCTCAATGACAATTCCCTGGACCAGCTCCCGCTTTACGACGCACTTACACCTCTGCGTCGCGATATTACCCAGGCCGACATCGAGGCTTTATTCCTGCCAGAGGACTTCGAACCCATTGGCGAGACCACCGAAGAACCCACGGGTCGTCCGGGCTTAACGATACTTTACGATGAATTCGGCGTAGCACATATCTCCGGCGATACGCGCGAAGACCTTGCCTTCGGTGCTGGCTGGGTTACCATGCGCGATCGGGAACTGCTGGTGCAACTTGGCATCGGGCCAGCACGTGTTGCAGTAGCCGATGTACCGAACATCGATGCCTTTGGACTGGTCACCTCTGCGCAGACTTTTATTCCCAGCGCAGCCACGGAACAACTGGTCACCGATCAGGTTAATTTACTGGTAAAAGAATACGGTGAAGAAGGGCAGCAGATCGTCGCCGAACTGCAGGCCTATGCCGATGGAGCGAACGCCTACAGGGAGGCTAACGGGCCCAATCCTGTCCCGATCTCGGTAAACGATGTGATCGCCACCACCGCGTTCATCGGCTCAATCTTCGGCGCCGGCGGCGGCCGAGAACAAAATAATGCGGACTTCCTTGCCCAGCTTATCAACGGCCTGGGCGATGGCCAGGCTCAACTGGCCTGGGAGGACGTGATGCTGTTCGGTGATCCAGAAGCGCCCACCAGCACAGACGATCCATTCGACTACGGCCCTCTGACCGGCGGCGACGTCATTGGATCCGCTGTGATCGATGCAGGTTCCATCGTTTCGCTTGACCCCATCGAGTTCGGGGCCAGCCAAACACTCGTCACAGCGACTAACGCGATCATCAATTCGGCCAGCGAATTCAAAGAGCCGCGGCGCGCCTCTAACTGGCTAATCGCGGATGGAAACCAATCTCGCAACGGCAGCACGCTAGCAGTAATGGGGCCGCAACTGGGGTACTATTACCCGGAAATCGTCATGCAAATAAAACTGGAAGGTGCTGGCGTAAAATCACAAGGTGCTGCAGTACCGGGCCTGTCACTGTATATGCTCGTCGGACGTACGGAGAACTATGCCTGGAGTCTGACATCGGCCAGTAACGACGTGATAGACACGTTCGTGGAGGTTCTGTGCAACCCGGATGGTTCAGAGCCCACCCGTGACTCCCTGCACTACGAATTCAATGGCGAGTGCATCCCCTACGAGATATTCAACGCAGGCACCCTGAATGGCAATGCGGTGGTCTATCCCAAATCCGTGCACGGTTCCATGATCGGTACAGCCACCTCGAATGGCCTCCCGGTGGCACTGACACAACAACGCTCGACCTTCGGACGTGACGGCCTCAACCTGGTAGCGCTGAAGCGCATGACCGAAGGTGCTGCGAGTAACGCCGAAGCATTTTTCGATACTGCCAACGAATTTGGCTTCACCTTCAACTGGGGCTATGTCTCACGCAACGATACGGCTTTTTTCTCTTCCGGTCGCCTGCCGGTGCGTGCCACAGGTCTCGATCGCCGCCTACCCACCTGGGGCACCGGGGAATATGAGTGGCAGGGCTTCTTGTCACAGGAGGCGCACCCCCATGATATCGGCGGCCCCGGCGGTCATCTGCTCAACTGGAATAACAAGGCCGCGCCTGGCTTCATGCACGGAGATGACTCACCCTATGGCGCTATTCACCGCAAGTCATTGCTGAACCGCCTGCCAGACGCGGCTGAACTGAAAGATGTGGTCGGCGTGATGAATTTGTCAGCCACTCAGGATATCCGGTCTTTGGGCTGGGTGACTATCAGCGAGGTGTTGCGAGGCGACGACGCGCCCAGCAATCTCGCAGAAGATGTTCTAGATCTTCTGGATGACTGGGTTGCTGACAATGCACCACGCCTGGACGCTGACGATGATGGTTTCAACGACAGTGCCGGACCAACAATTTTCGACGCACTATGGGGACCTCTGGGCGCGGCCGTGGTACGGCCCATTTTTGGTGATCTCACCGAAACAGTAAATGGGATTCGCAACCTCGGCGGTAGCCCGAGCTCGGGGGGACAAACAGGACCTAGTAACGTGGAAAAGGAACAACGCACTCAGCTAGGAAAGGAAGTAAGGGGGCCCGTCAATCTGCAGAATATCGGCGGGGGATCACTACCGGCCTGCAGAGACTCCCTGTGGGCCGTCCTGGATGAGGTCGCAACAGATTTGGCCAGCGAGTATGGCAACGAAGACCCCGCCTCATGGCTGAAACCGGCACAGCGTGTCGGCTTTGCCCCGGGCCTGATTCCCAACACCATGCGTGCAACCAACCGCCCTACATTCCAGCAAGCCTTGGAATTCGCGCCTCTTTAAACACTTCGCCGACACCGCTCAGGTGTTGGCGATTTTTTTTTCGTTACTTGGCCTGACAAAAATGCGACCCGGAATCACTCGCAGTTGACTAGCATCCTATCGATATATTTTTTTGGCGACACCGCAGTAGTTTTCACCGAATCATCATTGGCTAAGGACGTCATGCTGATCTGTCTCACCAGACGGACCCCAGACATCTGCTTGAAAAGCTCCACAGAGTCATGCTTTGAGAATCCCCAAAACAATGCACAAAGGTTTATATAGATAGCAGAATAGTCTGCTGATTTTCCACTGTTTCTGTGGAAAAATACCCCCGACTACTGAAACGGTTTCAGAGGGGTGAGGCTGTCTAGGGCGGGGCGCCGTCACATAGCAAAAAGCTGCGGGCCAACACTAATATTATGGTTGCTAAAATAAAAAGCTCCATCACATCGCAAGGAAATACAGCTCCCTGGAATTATATTTATTACGCAATCTTAACCATTGTCGCCGCCGTATCGATCTACCGAATGGTCGATGCTGTTTTGTCTGGCTCCAAACTCCAATATGCGGATTACTGGAGAACTATAGAACACTTACTTTTGCCAGATGGATCTATCGACATGGCAGGTATATTTCTGTTCAGCAATCAGCATCTCATCGCCATTCCTCAGCTCCTCTATTGGCTAAACATTAAACTTTTTTCTGGGTCAAATATTGCATTGGGTCTGCTTGTTGTTGCGATTGTATGCAGCACCGCTGCCGTATTGTATCTGATGATCCGACGCAGCCGAATCGGGCACACACTGCAATTGGCCTTGCTGACAATGGTTGTGGCCCTATTGTTTGGAATGGCCGGAGCGTGGAATTTCATTTATGCAATGAGTGGCGCGGCCTGGTTGACAGCCAATTTCTTCGTTGTTCTCGCCGTTTACCTGCGAAGTCGCGATCTAACAGTGGCAGCATTTTTAACAGCAATTCTTGCAACCCTCTCATACGGCACCGGGATACTGGTCTGGCCTGCTATTTGTGCAGCAGGTGCATTACGACGCCCCTATCAGAGTTGGTGGAGAGAATGGCCTTACGTCGCAGGCTTTGGAATTTCGGCTTTTGTCGTACTCGTCCTTGGCACTAGCATCTACGACCCAGGAACCAAGCATTACGCGCTGGCGATAAGTTTAGCTGCAACATTCCTCGGAAATACCCTGGGACTAGCTGGTATTACAGCTGATATCGCTGGTTGGACAGTCCTGACCGCTACACCGATTTTAGGGCTATGGCTGACGCTGTTTTCCCGCCGGCGTGAGGATGCGGGCTGGGTGGGGGTAGCGTTATACGGGTGGAGTGCGGTGTTGATGATCGCTTATGGTCGAGCCTTGTTTATTGTAGCCCACGGTTTCGCGGGCCGCTATTACTCAATTGGAGCCCTGACCTGGCTAGGCTTTACCGTGCTACTTACACTGACGCTGCGCAATCTAGCTGGATATTTTGTTACTCAAAATCGAGATGCTAAAGAAGACACGCGGATGGCCGTGGCGAGCGGTATGGGTAAGCTAAATACTCTCACCCCCTATTTGCTCATCGCACTAGTTACCCTTGCCGGACTGCGACTGGACACCTCTGAGGTCACAAAGCGCGATAATAGGCTGGCTCATCAGCAACTCAATGAGATCGCACTGCAGCTTGATATAGTTGACGGCAGTGTTGGTTACCTTGAGGGCTACACCAATAACGAAAAACATTTTTCTTCTACACAATCATTAAAAAATGCGGGGCACTATCCCTTTGTATCAGATTGGAATCTGGATTGCGGACTGCTTGGAACCGTCCTACCAAAACCGACGGAAATGCGTAAAGGCGGTAACATTCATGGTGTTAAACCAGAGATCCGACTCGACTCCGTTGAGAGAATTACTGGCACTATGCCCGCCAAGTCAATCATCGAGGGCGATGTTCGGTGTATCGTCGTGGTTGATATCACTGCAACGGTGATAGGAATAGGCGTCGTACGACCCGGGCAATACAGCGAATCTTCGCAACGCTTCACCGCTCTGGCGCGAAAGACAAACGGGGATATGGTGGTCTATGTCTACGACAAAAGCGATTCGCCCATAGTACTCGAGAGTCTTTGAAACATACCCAGGTGGTACTATCACCCGCTTCAGTAAATGAGTATAAAGAGGCACCACCGCTCTTAATCTCACACCTTAGAGGGCGCAATCCATTGCCAATCTGTGAGCAATCACTTATCCCACCAGGCTTCCAGTTCTTCCTGCATCTCATCCCGTAAAGCCGACCACCTCGGTACTTTGATAAGGTTGTTTTCCTCATTCGGATCGGCATTCAGGTTGAACATTCGATTCTCGCCATTCTCCATATCGACCAACTTCCACTCGCCCCTACGCATCCATCGGCTTTGCAGGATTCCGGCTTTGTCACCGACCAGAATGGATCTACTGCCAAACACGCTGGCAGAACTGAACTGCGACGCAAGGACGTTCCTTCCCGGCAAATCGTGATGATCAGCGCCGGCCATAGCAAGAATCGTCGCCGTCACGTCGACCGCGCCAACGAGTTCTTTTCTGGACGTTGGCTGATGTCCAGCATCGCGTATAAGCAATTGCGTCCTGATACCATGCTCATAGCTGGTCGCCTTACTTCTGAGCGCGGGGTATCCATGCAGATATGACTGGAGGTAGCCATTATCCGCGAGATAAACAATCACCGTATCCTCTGGTAAAGCTTGTATTACCTCCCCTACAACATCATCGAACCATGAGATCATTGCATAGAATGCGACGACGGCATCGTCCAAGGCCAGATCTTCATAACGCTCGATATAAACCTGCGGAGCTGTATGGGGGGTATGCGGCATGTATGGACTGAACCACACGAACCAGGGCGACGCTGACTGCTCTATGAGCTCCAGTAGGGGCTGAACGGAGGTCCGTCCGACCGATAGGTTCCCCGTCGCACTGTCATATTGCAAATACTCGCTAAACCCTTGTTTGGTTGGCGGACCTTCCCAAAACTTCCCAACTTGCAGTGTCGTGTATCCAACTGTATTCAGTCGATCGACCATCGTGAGCTCACTATTCAAGCGTGGCCCCTGAATATAGGTCACCCCGTGCACATGAGGAGGCAACCCGGTCAACAACGTCGCTAAGGTAGCGCGACAACTGCTCGAAACATAGGTATTCGGATACCGCACGGACTGGGAAGCCAGGGAATCCAGGGACGGAGTTTGAACTATAGGATGACCCGCAAATCCATAATGATCGAAGGCAAGATCATCGGCAATGATGAGCAATATGTTGGGTTTATTCCCAATAGGCTCAAAGATTGCCTTCACCGCCTGTCCTCGAACCTCACGAATGAGGGCTGACCAAGAATCTATCTGGCACCGTGGAGACTGCGTGTCGCAACCCTCCCAAGCGACGAACCGCCAGCCGTCCCGCGGGGCAGCT
>JABSPW010000042.1 GCA_013214285.1 Halioglobus sp.
ATCGCCAGGGGCGTTATCACTGAAATTTGCCGTTCTCTATGGCGGGTCACTCAAGCGAAATTCCGGGTGTTGAATTTTTCCCCCCGAGTGGGCGACCACCGCCGCGCCCAGCACTGCAGCCAGTGTGATAATGGTCACAATGGGGGATGCCCAACGCAGGGTCGTGGGCTTTGCAACACCGATAACGAATGCTGCTAATGCGAGAACCGTGGTGGCGTACAGTAACGGAACCCAGGTCTCCGCTAACTCCGCGTGGTAATCCAGCCAATCGCGCCCATGGCCGTCCAAGATGTCGTAGATCTTCGGGTAGGCCGCGTCGCCATACTCGACGACCAGGAAGGTACTCCCAGCGGTGAGCGTGGCCAGGGCCAGGCCCGTAAGCACCAACACGTGTTGCCGCACTGCAATACCAACGACCAAAACCAGGAAAGCCATGAATAGACCGATGATGGGGATATGGTTCAGCAGCACGTGCCGATAAGCGGGGTCCCGCAGCAGGTCGATCACATCCACGATTTCACCCCTAGCCTGCCCAAGACAAGCAATGGCCTTCTGCGCTAACCGGGCCGGCGAGGATTTCACAGTGCCCGCAAATGTCCACTTGATCAAGACGGAAAAATTGACAAGTGGCACAGGTCTGGTTTGGCGAAGTCGATCTATCCGTATACTTTCGCGTCTTGCGCATGTGAGACTCACCTCGGCTCAAGCCTTCCGGGTCGGCGCAGACGCCAGCCACTTCGCCACAACCGTGTAATATCGGTATCGTAACAAGAGGTAATACCGAGCAGGACCGCAAAAGCTCCCTGCGGGTTATTACGATTGCGTATGTCACTGCAGCGCGACTAGGTTTTCCGGCTCCGGCATGATCACGAAGGCAGGAACGGCCTCAAACTTGATGACCGTCGACATGGACGTGCAATTGCCCGTCTCCGGGTCTGGGTGCCCGTCGGCCACGCGCGGCAGCGCGTGATAAACGCCCGAGCACATATAGCCAATGTTATTAGCTGCGGCGCGACCGAGGTGTATTGGGCCGATATAGACTTCTGTCAGGAAGTCGAAGGTATTCTCAATGTCCCAATAGCCCGCGAGGACGCCTTTCATACCGCCGTTAGGCAGCATCTCTGCGCGAATCTGCAGGTCCTTGAAGTAGTAGTGGTTGTCGATGGCCTGGACCTTGAAACGCAGCTTGGCGTCCACCGGGCCAGCAGTGAATATGCCGTCCTTGATTTGGCCCGGGAAGGGGTCGCTGTGGTAAAGAGTATCTTCGTGGACCAGTTGGCTCATGTCGGGGACAACGTTATTGTTCGCGTCCTTGGTAACCGGGCCAGCACTGGTGAATAAGCGCGCTTCCACCCGTCCGTTGTCCGCCGTGCCTTCTACCAATGTGAGTTCTAGCAGCGGTGAATAGCCATTCTCAAGGATGGAATTTTTGGTATCAAAGAGGCGATCAAAGAGACCGTCGGGGCGGAACCCTTTGACACAACCCATCAGGCGATAGTGTTGGTTGTCAATGCCTGCTACTCCATCGGCGCTGACGAAATCATCGTGAGCACATTGCCCGCCCGTGTTGGCGGAGGAATTTTCACCATCCAGATCAATGCCAGCCACTGCCGCATTACCTTCAAACAGTATATGCCCTGGATCTGGCATCACAGACGGGTTCTGGCAGGCGTCCTCCGGCAGCAGTTCCAGTGCGCCGTCGCGGTCGCCGGCGTTCCAGCGCTTCTCTACCTGTTCGCGCACCTCGGCATACTCGTCCGAAAAGAATTCCTCGTCGGTGATGTTCATGCCCTCAGGGCATTCGCCTGGATCTGCCCTGGGGATGTCGTACGCCCAGTCGCTGAAGACAAAGCCGCGTACTTGCTGCTCCTGCGCCGCGGCCTTAACCTCATCGGATGCGACCTTACTAACCGACTTATCGCCACAGGCCGTGCTTAAAAGCAGTAATGCAATCGGAATGAGTTGCTTCATGGTGCTGCTCCTGTCGTCAATGCGACGTTCGATTTCAACTAAATGAGAATTTCTGAAATGGGCCGGTCTGTCCGGTTCTGGTCCGTGCCCCACTGGCCCACGTTTAAACCCATTGCCTGTTGCATGGTTAAGCCTACGCGGCTAGCTGAATCGCCCACACCACTAACGTGCAAGCCGGTGCGTAAGCGGCCCCCTGCTTTGCCGGCGGTCATGAAGGGCAGTCCAAGTACGCTGTGTGTGTTGGCTTCGGATGTTTCCGAGTGGGCCATGACGAGGCAGTTGTCGAGCAGCGTGCCATTCCCTTCCGGAACGGCGTGCAGCGTTTGTGCGAAGTGAGTCCAGGCCTCCATGCTCTTCTGCACGAAGACAGTGGCTTTTGGTTGATAGCCCAGCTCCGGGTCCCTGGGTTCCTCGTGGGTCAGTGTATGGTGTGTATCTGTGCTGCCGGGCATACGCAGGCTCGAGGCGCGATCTGAAAACTGCATATTGAATACGCGAGTCTGGTCGCATGCTAGCGCCAGTGCGAGAGTCTGCGCCATCAGGGAGTGGTTGGTCATGACATTGTCGATTTGGGAGTCGAGTGCATTATCAACGGGCGCACTTGGGATACTGCACGCCTCCAGCGGCGGCGGTTTTTTCATCTGCAGTTCCAGTTGTCGTTCAAGCTGGCGCACGGCAGTGAAGTACTGATCAAGTCGCGCGCGGTCACTGGCACCAAGCTGCCGTTCCAGCCGCCTGCGGTCTTCCGCCACGATGGACAGTGCGCTTTTGCGTAACAGCACGTTCGGATCGGGTGTGAACTCCGCCGCATTCGGGTCGGCAAAACCGGCGCCGAAAATTCGGGTATAGAGGCCCAGAGGACTGGGCTCGGCGGGATTGACGCTGCTGACATCTCGCAAACTGTTACTGTGCTTGGCTTTGCCTGTGGCAGCCATTTCCAGTGAGCGGAAACGTGTCCGGGTGCCGATTTCATCGGACACCAATACGTCCAGTGTGGGACCTTCTACCGAGTCAGTGGTCTTGGGTGCGCCGCCACAGAGAGCGCCGAAGACACCTGTGCGATGAACCTGGTTGGCTTCCCCATCCAATAGAACGCTAAAACCACTGAGGATATTCATATGCTCGCGCATCGATTCCACGGGCGCAAGCTCCGGTGTTAACTCCCAGTCGGCGCCTTCGGTCATGGGGTCCCAGCGCAAAGGGTTCATGCCGCAACCAAAAAACCATGTGCCAAACCGACGCGGCAGAGGGGCTCCTGTGGCGGCCATTGCATCGCCATTCGTGTTGAGGAATATGTCGAGAAAAGGCAGGGCGACAGAGACCGCCGCACCTTGCAGGGTGCCGCGCAATAGTGTTCGACGGTTAATTCCGCCGGCAGGTTTTATTCGTCTCATGTTGCATTACTCCCACCGGTTTCTTGCCGGCCATTATCGTTGCTTCTACTTTTAACTTTTGCCGTCGCGGTATCCAATCCAGTGGCAGTGCGAAATGCCTCGCTGGTGGCGATATTACGCATCAGAGCCGGCAGTTGATGCCCCTGCTCTGCAAACGCGCTTTCCAGATAGCGTAACAGAGGGCGCTCGCTGTTCGTTTGCTTGCGCCCCACTGCATAGCGGTACATATTTTGAACAAGGCAGGCGCTGACCAGGTCATTGTCGGCAAAAGCCTGTCCCAGCTCCACTGCGTCGGTGAAGCCGACACCATCGAAGTCACCACTGGTGTCGATCGGCGATTGATTCTCCGTCCTGCGAAACTTACCAATCCCGTCCAGGTTCTCTAGGGCAAGGCCAATGGGGTCGGTCAATACATGGCATTTGTTGCAGCTGGCTTGGGTCGAGTGTACCTCAAGGCGGTCACGTGCAGTTTTGTGCTCGATAGCGACATCCTGCACAAATTGTGTGAAGTCCACGTCTGCGGGCGCCTCAGGAATGGTCTGACATAACAAAGCCTCGCGCATGAACACACCGCGCAACGTGGGTGAACTGCGCCCAGGGTGCGAAAAAAGCATGGCGAAACTGGCGTGGGACAGCAAGCCTGCTCGTGCCTGTGTCGTGGGCAGAATTGCAGCTTCCCAGCCTTCAACGGTGCGCACCGGTACACCGTAAATCGGACCCAGCGAGCGCGTCATGGGAATTTCCCTGGACGTAAAAAGTGTTCGATAATCGCCGTCACCATCCAGTAGTTGCTCGGTAATGTAACGCAGGGTTTGCTCCTTAGCATCGTTGGCCATGCCAGCACTAAACAGTGGATAATTGGCTACGTCCTTATCGAGATCATCGAACAGGTCGAAGCGTAAGACGTCCTCGAAGTAAGCGCGCACGCCATCGGCCAGGTAGCCCGAGGCCAGCATGCGGTCGACCTGTCTTGCCAGGGCCTGCGGGTTTGACAGTTCGCCGTTTTCCGCGGCGGCCAGCAGCGTCTCGTCCGGACCACGATTCCACAGGAAGTAACTCAATTTGCTGGCGAGGCTGAGGTCGGTCAGTTGCAGCCGTTCAGGTTGCTCCGGTAGTGCCGCGGGTGTTGCCTCTTCGATTCGGAATAGAAAGTTCGGTGCGGTCATCAGACTGACCAGAGCGAGTCGTAACCCAGCAAAATAATCCTGTCGTTCTACCGTCGCTAGCGCGGCGGCATCGACCCTCGCCTGCACATCCTCGTCTGTTAGTGGTCGGCGCAGCAGTATGCGACCGATCTGGCTCACGATCTGTGCCGTACATTCGTCATCGACGGTATCCGCGGCAGCGGGACTACAGGGAAGAATGTCGTCACGCAGTTCGACCGAGGTGACTTGATCAGCGATTGTGCGCGCCATGGCTTCATATTGCTCGAAACCACTGGGTGTAATAGCGACGAGAGAGGCGCCAATGGCATTGAGGCCGTCGCGACGATTGTCCGGCTCAAAACGCCCCGACACCTCGACTGCATGACCGAAGGCATCAGCGATGGCATTGCGATATTGATCCGCTGTCAAACGCCGCATGGTGAGCGGGCCGCCGGTGGCGTCTGCGCCGCCGGAATCACAGCCCAGTAAGGCGATGAGCACAGCGCAAATGACTAGCTTTGAAAGGTTATCCATTCCCGACCTCTGGGCTACCAGTGGGGCTATTCAGCGTGAACCTCCCTTGCGGCTCCCGCCTGCTGAGATCCGTACTGTAACTACCATAGGCTGAAAACAATCTTAAAAATTTGGAGTCCGTAAGTCTATGTTTTTATTGAAAAATATTTTAGATTCATGGGCCTGACGTTGGAAATTCGATTGCTACGGAAAAGCCGTCGCCGCAATAGCGCTTGCCGAGCAGAAACCGTGCGCCGTGCAGTTCACAGATACGCTGCATAATCGACATGCCAAGCCCGCTGCCATCGCCCTGACTCCCGGGCACGCGGTAGAAGCGCTGCGTGATCCGTTGCCACTCCTGCTGTGAGATGTCTCGACAGGCATTTTCAATGACCAACTTGCTCGTCGTTGTCTCGGTGAGTGTAACGCAAACCACAGTGTCTGTTAGGGCGTGGTTCAAGGTATTCCGGACCAGATTGTCCACGAGGATCTGGATCATATCCGAATTGCCGAATACAAGCGGGTGACAGTCGTTGATTTGTAACTGCAAACCCTTAGCTTCAAGTTGTTCTGCATAGGCTTCGCGTACCTGAGTGAAAATGTCGTGTAGATCGACGCGTTGTGAAAACGCACTGGCTGTTGATTCCAGCCGGCTCAGAGCGGTGAGTTGCTTGACTGCATGAGATGCTCGATTAACGCGTTCAATGATTTCGATCAGAGGAGCCTTGGCAACGTCATGCGAATGCTTCAGTGCAATCTGTGCTTCTGTTTTTATGGCCGCCAGCGGGGTCTGTAATTCGTGCGCGGCATCAGCGGTGATACGTTTCTCCTTCTCTATCGCGGCGCTGAGTTGTAACAAGAGCTTGTTCAACGCATTTACCAGAGGGGCGACCTCCCGAGGAATACCCTGAGTTTCAACTGCGTGCAGGTCATTAGAGGAACGTTGCCCGATTTGTTCTTCCAGTTCGCGGAGTGGTTTCAAGCCGTTTCGAACCGCGTAGTAGATAAGTGGGATCAAGATAAGAAATCCCATGAGCAAGGGCGACAGTATCGCGAATAACAAGCGAGTGGACTCTGTTTCTGTCTCGGCTTTATTTAGGCCTGCGACCAGCCAAAGGTTTGTGTCTCCTAGCCGGGAGCGGATAATGCGCCACTGCGAGCCGTCGGGTAGGGTGTCGTCTGTAATACCGGCCTGGTGGGGTGGTTGAAATTGCGGCGACCCCCATGTCATTGCTTGCAGGCGATCGCCGCTCCAAACATTGAGTGATACGGGTAGTTCTGCGTTTGGCACCTCCACTGTATAAATGGAGTTCTCGCCCGAATTTACGATTTCAAAGTCGAGCAGGCTGATCTCCGGCGCTCCCTGGTAACCCGCGGTAATGAATGCATCAATGGTATAACTGACGGTAGATACCAGCGTTCGCAACTGATTATCAATCTGGCGTTCAATGGTCCGGTTGCCCAGTACCCAAATAACCGCGGAGACAGCCAGCCAGACACATAGGGTAACCAGCAACAAGATCAGTAACAGTCGATTGCCGAGTGATGTCTTCAATGTTGGATGCGGTAACCCACGCCCCGTTTATTCTCTATCATTTCGTTACCGAACCTTTTTCTCAATCGAGAGATGTAAACCTGCACGGTGTTGGATTCCACTTCTCTGCCCCATGAATAGATACTGTCCTCCAGTCGCTGAGTGGAAACGTAGTGTCCGCAGTTGCGGATAAGTAATTCAAGGATCGCAGTTTCGGTGGCCGTGAGGTCGACCAGCTCTCCGTCCTGAAAAACCTCCCGCACCTTGCAGTCAAGCCGCAGGCCACCGCAAAGGAGCTCGTTCTGGTCAAGGACACTATAGCGTCTTAGCAACACGCGGATACGGGCGTGCAGCTCGTCCAGATCGAAGGGCTTAGTCAGGTAGTCGTCGGCACCGCTATCGAGACCGTCTACTTTGTCTTCTACCGTATCCCTCGCGGTCAGAAGCAATACAGGTATATGGATATGCTGGGTGCGAATCTCACGCAGGATTTCCAACCCAGAACGCCCCGGCAGGCCGATATCCATGACCAGCAAGTCAAAAGGAGTGGAATTCAGCACGCTTAGCACCTGCTCCCCGTCGTTCACCCAGTCGCAGGCATACTGGGCCAGCACCAGTGCTCGGCGCAAGGATTCTCCCAGGTGTTTATCGTCTTCAACCAGCAGAATACGCATAGTCGCTAGTATAGCCGGGTAGTCTGATGGGGTAGAGTCGTTGTGCTTATTGTTTTAGCCGGCGCCGAACGTATAGATAGCTGTAACGCCAAGCGCGCGGGGCCGGATATTTGTGCCAAGATAGAAGTCATTCACGCCCGGGACCTCAGACTCCGTGGTTCGACCTGTGTAATCCTTTTCATCTAACACGTTGGTCGACCAGACTTTCAGGCTCCAGTCATTGATCTCTATACCGATATTGGCATCAAGTGTGCCTGTTGAGCGGTCATCGTCGCCACCTCTCTCGGCCTGTAGAGCATAAGACAAGTTGCTGAAGAGCGTCATGTCGTAGAAGTCCAGAGGTCGGCGATAGGCGAGCTGTGCGTTTGAAGTCCATTTAGGGTCGTCATTCAGGCGGTCCCCACTGGACAATGGGCAGTACAGCTGGTTTGGATCACTGGTAATATCGTCTTCATCGCAGAAATTTCGCGTCCAGTCATCGACCGTTGCATTGGCATAACTGGTGGCAAAGATTGCAGTCCATTCGTCGTTGATCAGCCAGGACGATTCGATCTCGAAACCTTGGGTGACTACGGTGTTGACGCTATTTATCAGCACGCCAAGCGAGAAGCCACCGATACGATCCGCGTCCGCGTCGGAAAAGTTCTGGAAGTCGTCGAAGCTCTGATAGAAAAGTGCAATATTGAAAAGGAGAGACTGATCTAACCACATAGATTTCATGCCGATCTCGTAGGCGGAGGATTCTTCTGCCGGGTACTCGAGAAAGTCCGTCTCTAGAGCTGCGATATTTTTGTTCCCTGGGAATACACTGGTTATGTTGGCGACCTGTGGGTTATAGCCGCCTGACTTGTAGGCGGAATCCCAAGCGAAGTAGATGAGAACTTCTGGTGTGTACTGATAGCGGGCCTTGAAGCTGAAGGAGGTATTGCTGTCCTTTTGCTTGTCGTTGATCTGTCCCACATTGAGTGTGCCGCCATCACCGAGAATGGCGGTCAGGTCCAGATTCGATGCGATAGCTTCCTCTTCGTCGTTGTAGCGTCCGCCGAGGCTGAAGCTCCAGTGGTCATTCAGGGCGTACTTCCAATTGGTAAATAGCGCATAGCTCTTGTTTTCCTGGGTGCCGAAGACGGTGATCTGTTCTTGAGTGGCTTGTTCCAGTTGCTCGTAGCTGATTTCGATATCGTGATCGGCATAGAACGCGCCCACCAGGTATTCGATTGAAGGGCCGATGTCGCTGTGCCAGCGCAATTCCTGACTGAACATCTCGTCATTGGATGTCAATACCCGCGGCTGGACAAAGGGCGCAGGTTTGCCATCAACCGTCTCGCTCAGTTCTGTATCAAATTTCTGATGCTGGGTTAAAGACACAATGCGTCCGGCATCTCCGGACCATTCGGTGCGTAGTCCGATCTCGTTCAGGGTATAGTCAGAATAGTCCTTATTGTCCTGAAACATGATGTTGTCATTGCTGTTGGCGACAAAGACGATGCCATCCGGCTGAATCACGGCCGAATCCTCCGTGAAAATCATCGGGCCTTCGGCTACCTCGCTGATTAGTCCGTTTGAGTATTTTGTGTGATTGTACCGTGTCGTGAACGACAACGTTTCTGTGGGTTCAAAGAGTGCTGTGACGCGTCCGCTGTTACCGTCGACATCGTCTGCATGGACCTTATTGCCTGCGTAGATATAGTTGAAAGATTCTTCGGTCGTTGGAACCGTCTTAAATTTGGCCAAATCCGTATAGCCATCTGACTCTTGGTGGATGTAGGCTAGTCGCACGGCCAGCATGTCGTCGATAATGGGTAAGTTGACCGCTCCCTCTGCGAGATATGTATTAAAGGAGGATGAGCTCAGCTCCATGCGGCCATGAACGCCCTCGTAGTTGGGGCGGTTGCTCCAGATGCTGATTACTCCGCTGGGTGCATTGCGGCCATACAGTGTGCCCTGCGGACCCTTCAGTACTTCAACCTGCTGTACGTCCAGAAATGCACCGAAGACAGAACCGATGCGCGATTGGGGAAATTCATCGACCGTGATAACGACGCCGGGATCTGCTGCCAAGCCAAAAAAACTGAGCCCGACACCGCGTATTTTAATAGAGGTGGATGTGGGGTCATCGCTGGTAATAGTCAGTCCCGGGGTAACCTTAGTTAGGCCCTGGAAGTCGACCACTTGCGCAGCCTCGAGTTGCTCGCCAGTGTTGACCACCATAGAGATAGGCACGCTTTGCTGGTTTTCTTCGGTCTTGCGCGCGTAAACAACAATTTCTTCCAATGCGGCGCGCTTGTCCTGGGCCGCCGCAGTGGAACTATAGGCGGCTGGCAGCGCGATGGCGGCGATAACGAGAAGAAGGGAGAATCTTTTCATTGTGAGCTTCCGGTACTTCTTATGTTTATGCGCCCTTGATCCCCTGCGGTGTGCTGGGCATCAGTGGCTGTCCAGTAGCCAGTCAGCGTCCTGTGGCGACCTCATGGTAGCCAAAGAAGGCTGAATTGAACCTGAAAGTCAAAAGTCCTTGTGGCTACCCGCTGGCAACTGCAAGATTTTCGTGTTGGGGTGGTTCTTTCAGAAGGTGAACGTCCCATGTTCTACCCAAAAATGTAATGCTGGTAGACAGCGGCCTGTTAAAAATGTATCGCGGAAGCCTGCGCATGAATATGGCGTTTATCCGCTCCCTGATCAGGGGTGTGCGATACGATCAGCGCGCCTCGCGGCGAGGCATTCTATACTCGTGTGCCGTCAAAACGGTGCTCGAAACACTGGTCTAACAAGGTAATGTCACATAAGACTGTATACTTGGCGATCGAGGGTAGCAATGGTGTGCGCGTGCTGCGTAAAGTGGTGAAAAGCGTAGTGACGTTCTGGTGTGTTAGCCTGGCGCTAGTTTCGCAGGCAGACATGCCGCTCGAACGTATCGATCGGTTTATGTCGCAGAGTGGCATTGACGAAATGGTGTATGCCATGCCCGGTCGGATACGGGCTCTGGTTGGCGACGCCTTGATCGGTGCTCAGCATGCCGATGCCGAACGGGCCCTCTTGCAAACTGTAGCGGAGGCCTGGTATCCGGATAGCATTCGCGCTTCGATTCGGGAGTACCTGCTCAATACATCGAGTCAGGCAGAAATTGATGCGCTCTTGGCGTGGAAGGCCAGCCCTTTGGCAAAGCGGATGTTTGCAGCCGAAATGCAGTCATTCGCTCCAGACTTCCAGGAGAATTTTGCCCGCTATGTTGAAACCTTAGCGGCTACTCCGCCGCACGCTGACACCATGAAGGCCATCAGCCGTCTGGTGGCCGAAGCAGAGCTGGCGGACATCATGGTTGATTCCACTGTAGAAGCGACCAGGGCGATGGCATTTATTATTGTCGAGACGGGTAATGAAGATCGGAGTAAAGCACTGGCGGCGCTCGCTGGTACCTGGCGACAAATGAGGGCAGATCTTATGCCGCAGATGGAGGCTCAGGCGGTTTTAACGGCACATTACCTGTACCGTGGTGAGGCTCTTGAAAACATTAACCGCTACGCGGATTTCTACCAATCCGATCTGGGGAAGCGCGAAATTGCACTCATCCAAGGTGCCATGAAAGTGGCCATGTCTGAGTGGAGCACCGCGTCGATTCAAGCGCTGATGGCTAGGCGAATGTCATCGGATTGAGTGGGGCTGCGTCATGTTGTGACTTTGATGAGTAAATGCTCGCATAGAATATGAGCGCATCAAAATAATAGAATGTAACATCGACGTGCCCATTCCGTTGTCGGTTTCCGTGAAGATATTTTGTTTACGAGTCGGGGCATACGATTGTGGCTGCTAGTCGCGATCGTTTTAGGGCCCGTCTGCTCCGCTGAGTGACTTGAACAGTATTGTGACCATAACATATTGCTATAAAGTACCAGTCACTGACGGCTGTGTTCGATTGCTTTGGTGACAAATTGGCGCTGTGTGGAGAGGCCGACGGAATCAGTCGCATTGGACTACAATTGCAACTCGTACCGGGATCGGGTGGCGTTCCTTAAAAGGGCGTTGGGCGGCGGGTGATTAGACGGACAAGATGAGTAGACAGAACGTACACATCCATCATTATAGCCTCGCGGCGCCCTTGGCAGTGCTTGATGAAGTGGTGGCTTTTTATGCCGCAGTATTAGGCCTCGAGAAAGGTTACCGTCCCGAGTTCGGTGGCCTTGGCGGTTACTGGTTATACGCCGGCGAACAGCCTATCCTGCATTTGCTGGAGGACTCCGGGCGCTCTAGCGGAAAGTCTGGATACTTCGACCACGTGGCGCTGCGTTGCGCCGACCTGGATGGTGTGCGGTCACGCCTCCAGTCGCTGAATATACCTTATTTGGAGCTTGGCACCGGTGAGTTAAACCAATGGCAGATCTTCATTACCGACCCGGCTGGAACATCTGTGGAGCTGAACTTTGAAGTTTAAAGCTGTTTTACCAGAAAGCCGTCACGTTCAAGAAGATGAAGTAGGCCCTCCTTACCGTTTAGATGCATTGCGCCTACAAGAACAAACTCCCGATGGGTGTTTCCGAATAGTGTCGTAAGGGTTTTCATCCATGCAGTGTTACGCTGCGTTACCAAAGTATCATACATTTCTGGGAAATCAGTTTTCATGCTCACCAGCATTTGGTCTGTTGAGAATGCCTCCACATTGCCTTTTCGCCATGTCTCTTTTATGAATCGTGCAAGCCTCGGCAAATGCTCGATATCGCGCAGTGTATACTCGATGATCTTGTTGGGACCCATGTTCTCCATGAAGCGTATGGCATTCAACTGGTCTTCTGCTGTTTCCAGTGCCACTATCTGCTTGCCGTCTCTTAAGGCGCGGTCACTGAAATGGGTGTCGACCCCAAACTTCGGCACCATACCCAGACGCTCATACTCCATTAGAGCAATGATGAGGGAGAGTCCCCAGGGCTGTAACGCCCCTAACTCGCCAGCGGATACACCGCGAGAATCCAGGAAATTTTTCAGCTTCCGATAGGTCGTCGGAGACAGCTGATCGGTGAGGGTTGTGCCGTCCGTGGAGCGCAGCACTTGCAGCAGTTTCGCCTGAAACGCTTGGGTTGCTAGCCTTTTCATGTCTGTTTCCAAAATGAGCACACTGGTGTCCTCATAGGCGCGAGTAAACTCCGAGGGCAAGGGATAATCAGCAAAGGATAGGACGTGAATGGTGCCCCCCAGATAGAAGTAGTCCCCCCCTCGGCTCACTTTCCAGACAGAGGAGCTTGCTTTTGCAGGCTGCAAAAGCAGTACATTTAAAACTAGCGCTAGGATAGCGAACGAGTATTTTGTTTTCATTGCTCATTGCTCATTGCTCATTGCTCATTGCTCATTGCTCATTGCTCATTGCTCATTGCTCATTGCTCATTGCCCATTGCTGGGTGATGGTAGAAGATTCGAATGCGTCAAGCCGTTCACGGCTTCGCCACAGGGTTTAAGTACTCCTATATTGACCGATGACGGAAGGCGCTCTAAGCCCTTAAAAATGATTCGCGGCATGGTCATTAGTTAGGCCTGTTTCGCGTTCCGCTGTCGTGTGATGGATGCGCAGCTGTATCGTCATAGAAAGTAAACCTTATTCGTTGGCCTGTATCTTCATCAAAAGTTCCTCTGCGGCGACCTGGGTCTTGTTACCCACCAGGATTTCATCAATGCGACCGCTTGTCTCTGCGATAACTTCATAGTGCATCTTCATTGCCTCCAAGACGGCGAGAACTTGCCCCGTTTTGACATCATCACCCTCGGCGACTCTCACCTCAATGAGAAGACCGTGCATGGGTGCCACGACATCGCCACTGCCTCGGCCCGCGGTGGACAGCCCGTCCAGACGAATCATGTCAGAGTACAATGCACTGTGGCCATCCATAGCGAGGTATATCCGACCATCTTCCGGGCAGTGGTAGCGTATGTCGTATTGTTTGCCGTCGATGCTGATACTAGCGCGAGACCCCTCCATGTGGTGCACCTCAATGATGACGGCACTGTCTGCTTGAGATACCCGATAACGGCTGCTGGAAAGCGCGCTGACGAATAGATCGTGATTCGCGCCATCGTGAACGTACCGCTTCCGGGAGACTAGCGGGCTAGCGCTGGACCAGTTTTTCAGTTGTGGGGCAACGATGACACTGTTGCTTTGAGATGCCTGGTACTCCAACGTGAGTTCTAGCGCGGCGGCCACCGCACTGTTGGCTATTCCGGGAGGTGGCTCAGACAGCTCCTCTGTGCTGAACTCTTCCTCAACAAACGCTGTGGTGGCCTGCCCGGCTGCGAACCTCTGTTTTTGCAAGCAAGCGACCAGGAACGCGCAATTGTTTCGCGTGCCGAATAATACAGTGTCTCTCAATGCCTCAATGAGCCGCCGCCTAGCGATTTCCCGGTTGCGGCCGTAGGCGATAATCTTGGCGACCATGGGATCATAGAAAGGAGAGACCGCCTGACCCGTTGTTATACCATCGTCGACACGGATACCGGTGCCTGCGGGGGGTGACCAGAGCTCTACCGGACCTGAGGTTGGCAGGAAGTCTCGTGCGGCATCCTCGGCATATAGTCTCACTTCTATGGCATGGCCGCTCAGCGTGACATCTTCCTGTGTAAAACCAAGTGGTTCACCCTGAGCTATTTGGAATTGCAGTGCGACGAGGTCTATCCCTGTGATCAGTTCTGTGACTGGATGCTCTACCTGCAATCGAGTGTTCATCTCGAGGAAATAGAATTCACCACGCTCGTCTAGCAAAAACTCGACTGTACCGGCACCACAATAGTCAATGCTGCGCGCAGCAGTCACTGCTGCGCTACCCATAGCCGACCGCAAGGTATCCGTCATGATGGGACAAGGCGCTTCTTCCACTACTTTTTGGTGGCGCCGTTGTATCGAGCAATCCCGTTCACCGAGGTGCACAATGTTGCCTTGTTCGTCTCCAAAGACCTGCACCTCTACGTGGCGTGGCCTGACAATGGCTTTTTCAAGAATCAGATCACCGTTGCCAAAGGTAGACTCTGCTTCGGCCCGGGCAAGTGAGATTGCATTGGCCATGTCGCCCCTCGCATGCACCAGCCGCATGCCGCGGCCCCCGCCGCCGGCTGCGGCTTTAACCATCAGTGGCATCTCAATTTTCGCGGCTTCGGCGAGTAGCGTGGAGTCGTTCTGATCATCGCCTTCATACCCGGGTACGCAGGCTACGCCAGCGTCAATCATGCGGCGCTTGGCCTCCGCCTTGTTGCCCATGACATGAATAGCGTGTGCAGAGGGACCAATAAATACAAGTCCTGCTGTCTCGCATTTGGCGGCGAAATCCGCGTTCTCGCTGAGAAACCCATAGCCAGGGTGAATGGCGCCTGCGCCGCTAGACATGGCCGCATTGAGAATATTGTTCGTTACCAGGTAGGACTGACTGGCCGGGCCGGGCCCTATCGGTATAGCCTCGTCTGCCATTTGGACATGTGGCGCACTGGCGTCGGACTCTGAGTAGACTGCAATGGTGCGATAACCCTGGCCTCGGGCTGCGCGCAATATTCGACATGCGATCTCACCACGGTTGGCGACCAGGATGCTGGTAAATCGACTCATGCTGTGCTCGGCTTGTCGGTCGACGCTCGGCCCATTTACTCTTCAGCCCAACAAGGTTTGCGCTTCTCGACGAAGGCAGACACACCTTCACGCCCTTCTTCGCTCAACATGCATCGCGCGAAACCCTGCGCCGCGAAATCCAAGGCTTCCGTTCTAGATCGACGGGTCGCTTCAAATATAATGCTCTTAGTCACCGCATTTGCACCTGGTGCGCAGTGATTAATTTGGGCGAGTATCTCATTGCATTTAGTATCCAGATCTGCCGTGTCTACTGCGAGAATGTGTCCGATGCCGTACCGCACGGCGTCTTCGCCGGTGAAGCTTGCGCCGGTCAGCATGAGGCGCCGTGCGGTGGTCAGACCCACGCGCTCGGTTACAAACGGCGCAATCTGCGCAGGGGGTATGCCGAGGCTGGTTTCGGACAATCGGAACTTTGTATCGTGAGTGACAATTGTGATATCACCGACGCAACAAAGTCCGAGTCCACCGCCTATTGCGGCACCTTCTACTAACATGATTACCGTCTGTGGTTGTTCGTTGATTCTGATCATCAGATCGCCGAAGCTGCGGTTTCCTCGCGCTACTTCTTCGTCACTGGGCGGAACCTCCTGCAGCCCAGATTTGAATGCCTTGATGTCACCACCCGCGCAAAATGTACCGCCTTCACCTCTAATGACCAAAGCGCGAAGGGAACGATCATCTCGCGCTGCATTCAAAACAGCATGCAACTCGTTAACTACGCCGTCTACAAGTGCGTTTTTCACCTCGGGACGATTGAGATAAATATGCAAGACACCGCTTTGGCGCGACAGTATCAAGTCTTTACACGTGGGAAGGCTAGTCATGTGGACTTCTCCGTTATGTTTTTACATCCGGGCGATGCCGAAGCTATTTGGCCTGAGGGTACGATGGCGGGTTTCCCAGACGGTTTCTAATAGAAATCCCAGTGTCTGCCGAGTGTCGCGGGGGTCAATCATGCCATCATCCATCAGGTGACCCGAAGTGTAAAAGGCACTGGACTGACCGTCGAACATGCTTGTAATAAAGGCTTCCTGTTGTTCCAGTGCACGCTCGTTTACCTCGCTGCCTGCCACCGCGGCCTTGCCTCTGGCTACCATAGACATAGTACCTGCGGCCTGGGCACCTCCCATTACGCCGGTGCTAGCGTTGGGGAAGGTGTATAGGAAGTCTGGATCGAAGGCGCGCCCACACATGCCATAGTTGCCGGCGCCAAAACTTGCTCCGGTCAGCAACGTTATGCGCGGCACCTCAAGGTTGGTTACTGCTTGGATCATCTTGGAGCCGTGTTTGATCATACCGGCACGCTCGGCGTCCTTGCCGACGATATATCCCGTTGTATTTTGGAGGAATATGACTGGCAAATTGGACTGGTCGCACAATTGCAAGAATTGGGTAGCCTTGGTGGCGCCCTGCGGATCTATTGGACCGTTGTTGCCTAATATGCCGCAAGGCAAGCCGTAGATATTTGCGTGTAGGCAAATCGTCGCAGTGCCATAGCGAGGCTTAAAATCAAGAAATTCTGAGCCATCCACGACACGTGCCACCAACTCGCGCATATCATAAGGCTGTCGATAGTTACAGGGAATAATGCCGGCCAGCTCTTCACTGTCATAGAGTGGTTCTCGATACGGCTGACGTTGAGGTAATGTGCAGTGCGTGTTCCACTGTAGCCGCTTGACCAGTTTTCTACACATGTTTATTGCATGGCCATCGCTCTCCGTAAGATACTCCACCAGTCCGCTTACAGAGGCGTGCATGTCGGCGCCTCCCAGCTCTTCCTCGGTGGCAATTTCTCCGGTAGCGGCTTTCAGTAGAGGTGGCCCAGCAAGAAAGGCCTTGCCGTTATTGCGTACCGCGATGACGTAGTCGGAAAGGCCCGGCATGTAGGCACCACCGGCGGTAGATGTGCCGTGCAAGATGGATATGACGGGGATACCTGCTTTGCTAAGTTTGGCCAGACCGCCAAATAAGGCACCTCCTTCAGAGAAACTCTCCACTTTATAGTTCAGTAGGTCACCACCGGCGCTTTCTACAAGATGCACTAATGGGAGCTTCTGCTCCAGGGCAATTTGTTCGGCACGTATAACTTTGGGGCCTGTAGCCGCGGTCAATGTGCCTGCCATAATGCCGCTGTCATCGACAATAGCCATGCATCGCACACCGCCTATGAAACCGATGCCCGTAATGACCGTGGAGCCGGCAATGGATTTTTCCGCGTCTTCGGTATCCATCAAATAACCGGCGATATTGCCGAGGGTCAGGAAGGGCATACCGGGATCCAGCAGCCGTGCAAGCCGCTCTCTAGGCAGAAGTTGGCCTCGCGATTCGAAGCGTGCCTGACGTTTTGCGGATATGATGGCGCCGCGCTCGTTCAGTTCCTTTAACTTTTCTACCAATGCCAGCATGTCTCGGCGGTTTCTTGCAAACTTTTCATCTGTGGTATCGATTTGCGAAGTGAACACGTTTTTTACAGACGCTCAGCAAGTTGTGCGGGGACAGAAACCGGACAGCACAAGAGCAGTTGTGCGAATCCCTTGCCTTGTGGGTCATTACGAATACTTGCCACACCGCCACCACCAAGGGAATTGTGTAACAGGAAATTGAATGCGTGGATGCCGGGCAGTAGAAAGCGTTCAACGCTGCCCCCAGAATTTGGTGGCAAAAAATGAGCAAAGCGCTTGTGCACAACCTCCTCAGTAAGCGCTGCGCTTATATAGGGCAAGTACTCCGGTTTTCTCGCAATGATACCGACGTTTGCTTTGTCTCCTTTATCACCACTGCGCCCCCAGGCCAGCTTGATTAGGGGCACATCAATTTCTCTATCCTGTGGGGTTGTTAGTTGTGGGTGTGGCGCGGGCACAGCATCCAGATTTTTATCGGATCTGTCATCAAACCGAATGGTTGCTTCGTCAAGTCTAATCTGCAGATGGACATCAGACTTCGGTATTGTGAAAGAAAAAAGACGTACCACTGGAGAGGGGCTTGGTCGGGTGCCCGCAAAACCCGACAGCCCCGGTGGCGTGGCGAGGGCAAGCCCAACGACCTCCCTCAACAAGATACTGACACCGCTCTCTAGTGGGTGTTTCGCTGCGATCTTCATGATGACCTCTCGGGAATTGTTGATCGCACTAAACGCGCCGTACTGACTCTCAGTGCCGAGGATCTCAATGCTGGTCTCGCTGAAGTCGGCTAATCCGTTTTCCCGAAAGGTATTTTGCGACGCCTCAAACACGGCGTTTCCAAGAGCGCGAGCCTTGCATTCAGCGTCATCGCCGTAGAAGGTTAGGTAGGTGCCGCCACGAAATTCATCAGCATAGGTAGTGCTCACTTTATAGGTATCCGGTGCGGGACGGCCTGTGGCACCTGTTACCAGCACGCGGTTTTCACCTATTTGCTTTATACGTGTGGTAGAAAAATCACAGATAACATCCGGTAGAATATAAGCTTGCGGGTCGCCGATCTCGTAAAGCATTTGCTCGCTTACCGTACCGATATTTACCAGTCCACCTGTGTTGTCCGGTTTGGTGCAGACAAAGGTGCCATCGGCCGATACTTCAGCGACCGGATACCCCATGCTGGATATACCGTCGACCGTCTCCCAATCGGTGAAATTGCCACCGGTGGTCTGAGTGCCGCACTCTAGAATGTGGCCAGCGAGGGATCCCATGGCTAACTGGTCGAAATCGTCTCGCTCCCAGCCGAAGCTATGGATGCAAGCTCCCAGCGTAACGGCACTGTCGACACAGCGGCCGGTGACGACAATATCGGCGCCCATTGCGAGCGCTTTCGCTATTGGGAATGCGCCGAGATAGGCGTTAGTGCTCAGCACGCTTTCGATCGGCGGAAAAGTCGCTGCAGAGAACATCTCTCTGATACCACGAGCAGCCAGCTCAGGGACGTGCGTCATCAGGTCGTCGCCCGTCACGCATGCCACTTTGAGCTTTAAGCCCTGTGCGTGTATCTCTAGCTGCAGAGCATTTGCACACGCTTCGGGGTTTACACCACCCGCATTGGATACCACTTTGATGCCACGCGCGGCGATAGCAGTGAGGTTCGGCTTCATTGCCGCGGAAATGAAATCGATGGCGTACCCCCGGGCCTCATTTTTCACACGTGCCCTTGCCATAATAGACATGGTGACCTCGGCGAGGTAGTCGTAGACGAGGAAATCCAATGCGTCGACTGAGATCAGCTGTGCTGTCGCGCGAGCCGCGTCACCCCAGAAGCCGCTGGCGCCGCCGACTCGCACTACCTTATCTGCCATGCTCTTGCTCCTGTCTTGGCGAATAGCTGGCAGTATAGTACTCGACCCCATTGTTTGGCACATGATTTTGAGTACCATCCCCTTGTGCAAGTGTGCCAGCGCCAAGGTATTCGGGGTCAAGGCAATGGGCTCGAATGCACTGTCTAGTCATAAAAGTCAGGCTATTTTTCTGAGGATCTTTTCTAATAAATAGCGCTATGCCTCTAGTTTTTCATTAGAGGGTTGGATGAACGAAGCATGGCCTTTTATCGTTTTGAGTAACAGAACAAAGGCCACAAGTGTCAATATTGCTGCCGCTAAGAATGGTGCGCCAGGGAAATAGAATACCGCTTTGCTACTGCTGAAGTAGGCGAAGGTTTCAGTCATAAAAGGTGGACTAATGATTGCGACGAGACCATTCATGCTGCCGAGGGCGCCCTGAAGCTCGCCCTGAGCGTTCGCAGGTACTCGTGACGACATGATGCTTTGCAAAGATGGTGTAACAAACCCTTGGAGTGCACCGACGGCGATGACGAGATAGATCATCCAGGCATTTGGGATGAAAGCGTAACCCAAAAAGCTGATTGCTGTAGCTACCAACCCCACAACTGCAGTTTTCACGGGGCCCCATAGCGGCAGTACTTTCCTTATGAGATAGGCCTGAACAAAAATCATCGCTATACCGACCCAGCTAAGGGAGATACCGATTTGTCTCGTTGACCAGTCGAATTTTTCAATGGTAAAGAAAGCCCAGACGCTAGGCAGTGCAAAGTGCCCTAGCATATAAAAGAAGTACACAGCTGTCAGTGCTGTGACAAGCGGATATTTAAGGACTTGTTTGAAGGCTCCTAGTGGGTTAGCTCGAGAGATGTCAAAGTTGCGCCTGTTTTCAGCCTTTAGGGATTCCGGCAGAATAAAGAAGCCGTAGATAACATTAATGAAGGCGAGCACAGCTGCTGCGTAAAAGGGTGTTCGTGGTCCGAGCTCGCCAAGGAGACCGCCGATGGCTGGTCCGATCACAAACCCGATACCAAAGGCGGCTCCCAGCAAGGCGAAATACTGAGCGCGTTGTTCGGGTGGGAAAGTATCTGCGATGTAAGCGTTGGCTGTTCCGTAGGTGGATGCTGATACACCTGCAATCAGACGCCCGGCAAATAACCAGACAAGGGTAGGTGCCCAGCCCATCAACAGATAGTTTAATGCCATCGCCAGCAGTGAGCATAGCAGGATAGGGCGTCGGCCGAAGTGGTCAGCAAGATTACCGAGTATTGGTGATGCGAAGAACTGCATGGCGGCAAACGCAAACATCAGGAAGCCGCTGATGCGAGCGGCATCAGTGAGTGTGTCGCCGGAAATCTCCATTATCAAGTGGGGTACGACGGGCATAATGATGCCAAAGCCGATAGAGTCCAGCAGCACCGTGACAAATAAAAAGGCAAATGCCAGCTGGGGCCGCATGTTTTCCTCCTGAAGTCCCCGCTAGACTAGCACGCAGATTTGCTCTGATTCAAACGCGTACCTGCAGTGCGCTTTTGGATCAGGCACCACTTCGTTTGGATCAGTTACCCCGGTAGGAGCCCTGTCGTTTTTCGAAGAAGGCTGTGATTCCCTCTATAGCATCGTCGGTGCTCTGTGCCAGGAGAAACTGGTCGGCATCCATATAGCTTACGGCTTGGTCTAGTGCATTGGCGCTCACATTTATCGCTTTTTTGGCCATGCGCAGGGGAATGGGTGGAATAGCGGCGACCTGGTTTGCCAGCTCGTGCGCGCGCGCCAGCACCTGTCCTCGAGCGACCACGTAATCAAATAATCCCCACTGCTCCGCTCGTTCAGCGTCCAGTGGTTCGGCCAGCAACAGGAGTTGCTTAGTTTTTGCCGGACCTATGAGATGTGTGAAGCGAGGCACACTCTGCCAACTCATGTTCATACCAAGCTTCAGCTCTGGCACGTAAATCGACGCGTTGTCTGCGGCAATGCGCCAGTCGCAGGCGACGGCCAGTGCTGCACCGCCACCAATACACCAGCCCTCGATAGCGACAATGGTCACTGGCTCCAATGCCTCCCACGCGGCACACATGGCAGGCCCTACTTTCACCAGCTGGCGCCGCTGAGCGACTGTCATTTCACCGGCCCTCGCCGCTTCGGGATCATTCAAGTCCATGCCGGCTGTGAATATTTCCTGCTGTCCGGTGAGTATGATTGCGCTCAGCTCGCTATCAAATTGTAGTTGCTGAGCAAGCTGCGTCAGTTCGCGCATCAGAGCATTATTCAGACTATTAACCTTGCTAGTGGAATGGAAAGATACTTGCAGTATGCGCCCTTCCCGCTTTAGATTTAGGTATTCCCAATTCGAATCACACATATACACTTTCTCCCTAGAGTCCTGTTTACAGCTTAAACTATTGTCATAAGCGGGTTCAGCATGACTGGCACCGTTTGTAATCCGACGAGAGCCATATTATGAATTCAAGCGGCGATGTTTCTTCTATCAGTCCGCGTGTCGCGGGCTATGGTTTGTTTATACTCAGTCTTGTTTACGCGTTCAATTTTATTGATAGGCAGATCCTGGTCATCCTGCAGGAGCCAATAAAAATAGAAATGGGCCTGAGTGATGCCCAGTTGGGTCTGCTCAGCGGTTTTTCCTTTGCGCTAGTCTACATTACAGCGGGCATCCCGATTGCCTTCTGGGCGGACCGCAGCAATCGGCGCAACATCATTGCCGCCGCATTAACTCTTTGGAGCGGTATGACTGCTCTTTCCGGTTTGGCGCAGAACTATACACATCTGTTATTGGCCCGTATCGGAGTAGGTATTGGCGAGGCGGGTGGTAGTCCACCTGCCCACTCGATGATCAGTGACTTCTATCCGCCGGCAAAACGCGGCACGGCACTGGCGATTTACTCCACGGGTTTACACGTAGGTGTTCTTCTCGGCTTCTTAATTGGCGGATTGCTCAGTCAGGCATATGGCTGGCGCATCGCCTTTATGGCAGTGGGACTGCCCGGCATTCTGCTGGCTGCCTTGCTGGTGTCTACAGTGCGAGAGCCGCCGCGCGGTCGCTGGGAATCCCCTGCGGCGGCGGCTTACAAACCTGGACTGAATGAAACGCTGTCTCTATTGTCCTCTTACCGTTCCTTCTGGTACTTGGCCCTGGGTTCTGGTTTGACAGCCTTCGTGAGTTACGGCAATGGGAATTTCACGCCGTCATTTATCGTGCGCAGCCACGGTCTGGAGATTGGACAGGTGGGTATTATTTTGGCCATCTTCGGCGGGGGTGGCGGTATGTTGGGTACTTTCCTTGGTGGTTACTTGGCAGATCGTCTTGGCGTGAAGGACAAGCGTTGGTACCTATGGGTGCCTGTAATTGCTGGTATCCTGTCTGTGCCATTGGGCTTTCCCTTCTTGTTAGCGGACAGTACGGTGGTGGCTATTGGCTTCATGTTTCTGGTCACCATTGTTTTAAATACCTACCTCGGTCCCTGTCTCGCGATATCGCACGCGCTTGTGACTCCTGCCATGCGCTCACTGACCTCCGCTGTATTATTTTTCGTACTCAATATGATTGGACTTGGACTGGGTCCCTTGACTGTGGGTCTTTTGAGCGATTTTTATACCAACTATTTTGCTAAGGATGGTCTGCGCTACGCGATGTTGACCGTTGGTCTTCTAGGCATGCCGGCGATGTTTTTTTTCTTCCTCGCCGCTAGAAACTTGCCTGCCGACCTTGCCCGCAGCCGTAAGGCGAACTGCGAGGGTTAGTGCGTGAAGATATTTTACATCTAATCACCTGCGATTTTCGCTGCCAGCCGTGTTAGCCTTGTGTTTGGTTTTTAATGCCGCCAGCGGCGGGAGGATCGGTGTGAAGTATTCAGTCGGTGTGGTAGTGATGGCACTTACTCTTGCTGCCTGTACAACAACGGATGAGATTATCATTGATCAGAAAGGCGTAGACATGGCTGCATATCAGCAAGATCTTGCTGAATGCAAAACTTACGCAAGTGATGTCAAGAGTAAGGAGAAAGCAGTTAAGGGTGCCGGATCTGGCGCTGTTGTAGGTGGCCTTATCGGTGCGATAACCGGTGGTGCCAGTGGAGCGGCGAAGGGTGCTGGTGTTGGTGCGGTGGGGGGCGGTGCCCGTGGTGTCAACGAAGGCGAGCAGAGTGAGGTGCAGGTGGTCAAGCGTTGTCTCGGGGGTCGAGGCTACCGCGTGCTCAATTAGAGTTGCCGGAAATAGATCGGGGCTGATCGCCGAGCGTCGGGAGCCGTGCGCTCTTGGCTGAAACGCCCGCGGCGGTAGCATGAGATGTAAACTGTGGTATGTTTTCTGAAAGCAACAGGCAGAAGTTGCTGGATAACTCTCCGCAGAGGCCCTGTATGTACCTGAATACTTTAAAAGATCAGTCAGTGCATCTGGATGGGTGGATCCATCCGGATTTTTTGGAGGTGGAGCGTGTTCTGCGTCGCCAGCTCCGCAGCTACCCCGGTGGCGGTGCAGTCTGCATATACCATCGTGGTGAGTGTGTTGTGGACCTTTGGGGTGGCTATAGGGATGGTGAGGGAACCCTTTGGCAACGTGACACGATGGCGCCGAGTTTCTCCACCACCAAGGGTGTGGCAGCAACTTTGCTGCATATCTTCGCCGATCGCGGCTTGATTGACTACAACACACCTGTTGCCGAGTATTGGCCGGAATTTGCGAGGGCCGGGAAGGCCAAGATTACTGTACGACACGTATTGTCTCACCAGTCGGGTCTTTATCACATCCGACAGATGATTGATAGCGTGGACCGATTGCTAGATTGGAATCACATGATCGAGGCGATCGAACAAACCCGGCCTGTCCATCCGCCAGGCAAACGAACCGGGTACCACGGGCTGACCTTTGGATTTCTGGTAGGCGAGATCATTCAGCGTGTGACGGGCAAAAGGTTTTCTAAACTGGTGCAGTCGGAGATCGCGCGTCCGCTGAAGATGGATGGTATGTTCATCGGTGCGCCGGCGCGCGCAATACCGCGGGCGGCGACGCTGCTGTGGCCTGATGTTACCCGTCGCCTGGCGCGTAGCTCGGTGGCGGGTCGACTCGAGGTTGGCGCCAGCCGTCTCAGTGAGCTAATGCGGAAATTTGGTTTAGACTCTGATTTGGAGAGTATTTTCGATGCCCTAGCGCCTCGGGGTGTGAGTGATTTTGATTTCGGTTCCCCCGCCACATTACGCTCAGCGATACCCGCGGCAAACGGTTTGTTTACAGCGCGCTCGCTGGCCAAGATGTATGCATTGCTGGTCAATGGTGGTGAGTTTGATGGAGTGCGACTGTTGTCGAAAAAGGCAGTGGAAAAGGCGACTACTCTGCAGAAGCGCACCGGTAAATTGTCGGTCATTCCTTTCGATATGCGGTGGCGGCTGGGATACCATGGGGTCGCCACAACACGCGGATTTCCGCCTAGAGCCTTTGGCCATTTCGGCTTTGGTGGGTCCGGCGCCTGGGGAGACCCGCAGCGCGAGTTGGCCGTGGCGCTGATTGTCAATAGCGGTCTCGGTTCTCCCTTCGGTGATCTGCGCACCGCACGGATTAGTGGTGCTGCATTGGCTTGCTGTAATGCCAGGTTGGATCCTGTAAAACTCGCGCAGCGGGCCGGTGAGCTAGTTTCTACCTGAACTTCGAGACTAGCTGTAAAACGCGTCCTGTTACCGCAGCCTCCTTGG
>JABSPW010000043.1 GCA_013214285.1 Halioglobus sp.
TCGCCGCACGCAAGCGCGCCACACTGACTCCAGTTACCGGGGCAATTTCAGATAGCGTCTCCCCTCTGTTGCCGGTTTACGTTAGCGTCTGCGGCTCGTCAGCCGTAACCACTTGAGGGCCTTGCGGGTTAGCTTTCACAGCCGTCGTCATCCCGGGTATGCGCAGTCGTTGTCCGGCATAGATCCGACTCCCACTGAGACCGTTTGCCGCACGCAAGCTCGCGACACTGACGCCGGTCGCCTTAGCGATATCCGAGAGGGTGTCACCCCGATTAACCCGCACTGCACCACCCTTAACAGCAGCCACCTTACGTGCAGCGGCATTACCACTGCTGCTCCCTGGCAGACGTAATTTCTGCCCGACATAAATCCTATGACCTTGCAACCCATTTACGGCACGCAGGCTGGCCATACTGACACCTTTCGCTCGGGCAATTTCTGACAGCGTGTCACCGCGCCGCACTGTGTAACTGCCTCCAGGACCAACATAGGCAAATTGGGTCGAAGTAGGCTGGATACCCAACCGTTTCTCATAGTTCCGCACAAAAAGTGCGACGTGGTAATGGGGTGGTCGCCGCTCACGGGTCACATCCAGCACCCCATCTCGCTCCAGTGATAGCAGAACGCGTTCCAACCAACTGCGACACTTGCGCGACTTGGGTACGCGCAAATCAATGGCCATGCCCGTCGGATGAACCGACTTCGCGACAGAGTTGGATGGCTGCCGATCCCTGGGGCGCAGTAGACTGGTGACGGTCAACTTCTCTCCGCAGGCGCTGTAATACTGCCGACTGAGCCGACTCAGAAACAGCTTGGTAGCCGGCACGCCATACGGATAGGACACCATGTGAAGTTCCATGTGCGGTGTCGGTTGCACCCTGACCAGATGGCCAGGCTCGACATAGCGCCCTACCGAGCGCCCGGTGTCGACGAAGGCAAGACCATAGGAAAGTGCCGCCTGGTATTGACGATTAATAGACGCGGCTGAGCCTTTGAGGGACTGGGCCTGCACGATCATGGGACCGCAGGACAATAGCAGTACCAGCTTGGCCAGCAGCAAGATTTTCAAGCCGTGTCCCCCCAAGGTAACTGCCGGTTCTTGTACACTGCCGGACTGTTACGACGCGCTTGCTTATATCATGTCAATATACTCCCGTGAATCCTCACGAAAGTCCAGTAGTATATTGAATTTGAACACAATACCTGTTGCCCCAGGCCGGATTTTTTCGCCCCCCCCTCCCGCGGGCAACGCGCCTCTTACCCGGGTCTACGAGGGCCACTGACCCGCGCCCCGAGGTTGGGGTACAATTAATTAAACTTTTAATGGCCGGTCGCCAGGTCAGCGCGGATCACGCGGCGCAGCAATTTGCCCGTTTCATTGTAGGGCAGTGCCTCGGTGAACGTGATGGACTGAGGCACTCGCGATGAACGCAGGTGCTCACGGACCCAACCCTGCAGCTCTTCGACGCTGACCGTTGCATCAGGCTTCAGCACCACCACTGCAGCAACAGCTTCGCCCCAATGCGTATCGGGTACACCGACCACACACACATCAGCAACCGCCAGGTGGCGCACTAGGACGTCCTCGATTTCACCGGGCGACATATTCTCCGCACCCCGCACGATGACATCATCCGCGCGCCCTTCAAGGAAAAGATAACCTTCATCATCAATTTCGCCTGCATCGCGCGTTGCAAACCAACCCTCGGCATCCAGCAAACTCCCTTTGCCAACGTATTCGCCGGCCACTTGTTCACCACGCACATACACTTCACCACGCTGCCCAGCCGGGAGCACATTCCCCTGCCCATCCCTGACTTGTAATTCGACGCCCGGCAGTGCGCGGCCGACGGATACAAGGCGGCGACGCACCGCGGGGTCATCACTGGCAAAAGCAGCGCGGTGATCATCCGGGTACAGCACGGTGATAGTAGAGGCAGTCTCTGTCATACCATAGGCTTGGGTAAACCCCGTTTCCGGGAACAGCGACAGCGCCGATTCAATGACCGGTGCCGGCATTTTGCCGCCACCGTAAGCGATAGAGGCGAGCCGTGGCAGATTGGCGGAACCTGTTCTCTGCAGTTCATTGACAATCTGGGCGAGCATGGTGGGCACAACAAACGCGGTAGTGACCCGCTCTCGGCGCGCGGTCTCCAGCCAACCCCCAGGACTGAAGTTGGGCATTTGCACTACGCGACGTCCCGCGTAAGCCGAGCTGAGCACCGAGACCACACCGGCGATATGGTAAGGCGGCACCGTACCCAGGGCCACGTCATCCTCGGCTGCCGCACCAAACTCCACAGAAGAGAAAATATAGGATACCAGATGCCGATGACGCAGGACTGCGGCCTTTGGCGCACCCGTCGTCCCACTAGTGAACAACAGTACAGCGACCTCCTCCGGGTCCATGTGCCAGTCCGGCTTCACGGTCTCTTTGGCGCTCCGCGCCATGTCGATAAACGCGTCCCGTGCTATCGGCGTCACCGCCACACCTCCCGGGATGGAAGCAGTATGTGTCGCATCTGTAAGCAACAGGGCAGGTTGTATTCGCGGCAGCAGCGCCGCGACCTGGTCTTCGGCAAGGCGATAGTTGATCGGTACAAAAGGCTTTCCAGCCCACGCGGCACCAAATAGGCCGATGGGGAGTGCCAAGCTGCTGATATCAAGCATTGCCAAGTAATCGCAGTCGCTGGCGCGCAGATACGCAGCGACCTGGCCCGCGGCGTCATACAATTCCTGGTAGGTGAGACTGTCTTCACCACTCACACAGGCCACGCGATCACCGAAGCCTTGGGCAGCCATTTCCAACACCATCATTACATTCATACGATTCAATCCTGGCCAGTGATATGATACCGCGCTTGCAGCACTCAGTCTGATGAGGGCAGCGGTTTAGCACCCTTTAAAAACAGCGCCACACCATTTGCTGCCAAGGCACCTGCGCCGGGTTTGACACACAACAATTCGAGCACTCCGTCTTCATCCGTATAGCGTTTACCCAGCTGAGTACCGTCGCCTCCCGTCTCCAGAGTGACGCTGGCATCAGCTTCCTGCCCCTCTTCCAGCAGGGGCGCCCCACCGCAACTGAGGGTCACTTCAGCCGCCGGCGCAGCGATGACCACCACTTCCGTATCGCACACGGCGCTACGCAATCGCACACCGGGTTTTAACTGATTCATTGTCTTGCTCCTTCTCTTTTCATTGTAAAGACTTCCAATATTTTCATAGAAAACCGTCGATCAGCCCCCATGCATAGGCAGTCTCCGCATTGATTCTGCGGCCGGACAAAGCGAGGTACGCTGTGCGGTGTCTGCCAATACGCTGCGGTATACTCACCGTGCCGCCGGCACCAGGCAAGAGACCGAGCCGGACTTCGGGCAACTGCACGAATGCATTGCGTTCGGCAAGCACCTGTGCAGCGAAGGCAGGCAACTCGATACCCGCACCAATACAGGCTCGGTGTAGCCGAAATTCCAGACGATCACTAACAGACAATAGTAATGCCGCCACATTGCGGGTCGAACGTATAGCGTGAGCCACAGCAGGCTCGGCCGCGAGTCCGAATTCATTGAGGTCGCCCCCAATACAGAAACAACTACCTTCTCCACTCACCACGGCCTTGCGCAGCGACGCGTCCATCTTTAGTAACAGCAAGGCCTCGTAAAGCGCATCGCGCATGGCCGCTGAATAGGCGTTGCGAACGGCAGGTCGATTCAAAGTAACTTGCAGCACATCACCCTGCCGCTCCGCGAGGACAGGCAAACTGTGCGCAGCCGAGGCTACCGTTTGGTCATTTTCTGGCCCTTGCACCGGTCTGCTTGCCTGCAGCGTACCGTAAGCCCATGACTCGGCCCACAATCCCTGTTCTGGCGTACTGTGTGCATTGTGTCGCAGTAACTGCACCAGACTCATGGCTGCGAACGGCTGCGCATTAACAGTAGCGATTACCGACCTAGCCTCCTGCTCGTTAGTCACTATCACGTCAACGCCCTGCAACAAGGTCTCATCGAACACCTCACCCATGGCAATGACCGGACAGGGCAACCTGCGCAGGACTGCGCACATTGTTGCCAGGGTTGCTGCGGCAACTGGCACACTCGCAGCGTCCAGCAACAAGTAACGATAGCGGCCTACGGGCGAGTACTCTGCTAATTCCCATGGCGATTCACAGGTGGTAGCCACCTGTGACATAGTCAAGGGCATCATGCCCTGTGGTGTGCCAAGACTAGGCCGCGACAATGGCATGTTGCCTCGTTCGCGCAGTCGTTTCATCGCGTCTATAAATCACTTCACCAGCGCGCAACGTGGCTCTCACGTCCCCCGCAGCTAGACGCAGCCGCGCCTCGTCCCAGGGGCGGTCAAGCAGGCAGAGGTCGGCGACCTCACCTACCGCCACCCGTCGCGGTGCTGTTCCCGGCGCGTCCGCTGGGGAGGTAAACAAGGCCAGCGCCTGCTCGGGGGACAAGCGCTCGTTCGGTCCAATGACCTTGCCCGAGCGGGACTCGCGAAACACCGCCCCCTGCATGGCCGCCCAAGGGTCAGGCTCTCCAAAGGGAGCGTCAGTGCTACCGGCAAGGGGGATTGTGTTATCGAGGAGCGCAGCACAGCGATAAAGATCAGCGTGCTCAACACCTGCCACTTCTTGCAAATATTGATCCCCACGTTCTCTAAGAAATCCGGGCTGCGTGACAACCCGCACGCCCGTCTCTCGGAGCAGCGGCAGTGTATCGTCTGACACCAATGAGGCATGCTCGATTCTGTCGCCAACCGCGGGACCAACAGCGCGCAGCACCGACAACGCCAGTACCAGTTCTGCCGGAGTCACACAGTGTACCGCCACTGCCCTGCCCTGTCTGTGCGCAGCTTGAAATACTGTGGCAAGATCATCCCAGGCGGGCAGAGCATGCTCGTCGAGCATGACTTTGACCTCTCCGTAGTGCACCGATTCACCCACCCAAGGAGGCAGATCCAATCCACCCATCACCCGCACGCGCTGCAATAACTCGCCCTGTTGCACGGCACGCATAAAGGACGCCAGAGCGCTCGGGCCGTTATCGGGCGTGGTATCCGTCACGCCGGTGACACCATAAGCAGCCAGCGACCGGGACACTGCGGACAGCGAGGGAAACGTATCCGAGACACTGCCGCTAAGCTGGCTACGTATCCAATCGTCAAGCCTCCACAACCGCCCGTTGGGACGACCCTTACTATCTAGCTCAACACCCGGCAGTGCCGTGTTGTTATCGAGCGATAAACGATGAGCGGCGGCCGTATTCACGATCCACAATTTTCCACTGCGGTGCTGAATCTTCACAGGACGATCGGGCACTATACGATCCAACTGCCAACGATCCAGTGCCCCCGCCACTGACTGGTGATAGCCAACGCCACGCAGCCAATCGGTCCCCGCATTGCCTCGCAGAGCAACTGTTAGCCCATCGCGATCGAAGACGCGAGGCGGGCCGCAGTTGACGGAGGCCATGCGCGCTGCCAAGGCGTGCAGATGCAGGTGGTGGTCATGTAAACCCGGCAGCAGCGCACCACCGGCACCATCGATATGCGGTTGGGCAGGCCCCGCTAAGGCAGAACCCACCTGCACGATGATGCCACCAACACAGCGCACATCCACCAGTCCACTGAGACCCGCGATACGCACATTGCAAATCAGCATGGCAGGCGCTCATCGCGCAGGGCGGCACGTCGCATCTTACCGGCATCATCCCGCAGCAGCGTGGTGACAATCTCAATGGTCGAGGGAATCTTGTAGTGCACTAATTGCTGGCTGAGGTGTTGACGAATGCTCTCGTCGTCTGCAACCCCCTGTTCTCCCACATCGACAATGGCATGCAAACGTTGCCCCATATCGTCGTCGGGTAAACCTATCACGGCACTGGAACGCACACCGGGACAGGCGTCAATTGCCGCCTCGACTTCGGCAGGATAGATGTTCCTGCCACCGCATAACACCATATCGCTGCGGCGATCCCCGAGATAAAGGTAGCCCTCTTCGTCTAGATACCCCATATCACCGACGGATTCCCAACCGTCCGCGGTCTGGCGCGCTGTGGCACCTACATAGCGGTAGGTGGAGCCAGGCCCACCCGCAGGCAACATATAGATCTCACCCATTTGGCCAATGGGAAGCTCCTCGCCCTCGTCATTAAGTATTTTAATTTCACAGGCTGCTGTTGGCCTGCCGACGGACCCCGGGTGAGCCAACCATTCTGCACCTGTAATAAAGGTGCCGCCCATGCGCTCACTTGGCCCGAAAGCCTCATGCATCACCTCAGGTCCAAGCCATTCAATCCAGGCACGCATCAACCACGCGGGACAGGGTGCACTGCCCGTCATCACAAATTCCAGTGATGACAGGTCAAATCGCGCACGTACATCCGACGGCAATCGCCAGATACGCAACATCATGGTAGGCACCACTGTCACCCGGTCCACCCGATGCGCCTCCACCAACGCAAGCAACCGTTCGGCGTTGAAACGCCGCATTAACACTACTTTGCAACCGGCGAACAGCCCCCCAAAAGTGGCACTAAAGGGAGCCCCGTGGTAAAGAGGCCCGGGAATCAGTACTGCTGCTCTGCCTTTGAACAGAGGGGACGCCCTCACCTCGTCATAAATAGCGGGTTTTGCCGCCAAAATCAGCTTGGGCACACCAGTACTGCCACCGGACGCAAGGGCCCGCTCATTGGGCGCAACGTGCTCGGGCAGCGCTTCTGGGGAGTAGGTCTCCAGGGGCATTTCACCCGGCACTCGGCAACGCGTCACACCGGGCAGGTCGGTGTCATTGACGCCGATGACCAGCACCGGGTCAGCGCGCTCGATAATGGAGGCTAGCTCCGCTGTCGGCAGCCTGTGCGACACCGGATTGGGAATCGCGCCAAGCTTCCAAACCGCGAGACAGGCCGTCACCAAATCGACACCATTTGGCAGCGCAATGGTTGCGACATCCCCCTGCGACAAGCCCCTTTCCGCATAGGCTCGAGCCAGCCGGTTGGCGCGCGCCTCCAGATCTGCCCGGGTCAGCTCTATGCTGCCATCATCGCCGTCATCAACCAGAGCGACGCGGTGGGGATCTTCAGCGGCCAGACGCGTCATCATCGAGCCGTAGGGCACATCGGCATATTTGGCGGCCAATTGGAGAACATCGGTTGCCATCGAACACCTCTCGGGGCGAGCCTTCAACGCGCCTTCACGAACTCTTTCATAATGTAGTCCAGCGCCTGCATTTGCCGCTGCCGCGTGAAATAAGAGGGGCGCAAAATAGCATTACAGCCGAGCCCATAGAGCCGGTGCAACAAGCTGTGCGCCAGCGGCAGCAGGTCGACGCCGGGCTCAATCTCGCGGTCTGCCTGCGCCTCTTCTAGATACTCGAGGATAATCTTTTCAGAAACGTGTATTCGCTTAGACTGCTCCCTGCGGTGCTCGTCCGATACAGCCGCCATACCCCAGAATTGCATGCGTATCTTCCACTCGTTACGTCTTTCCAAAGTGACTGGCAAGGTCAGCTCACTGAACGTGCGTATTGCCTCGAGACCGGTTTTACCCTGCAGCGCCATGTCCGCTCGCGTCAGGGAGCGCTCGTTGATCCAACGAATTGTCTTGGTAATCAACTCTTCCTTGTTGTGAAAGTAGTGTTCGATAAAACCGCGTGAATAGCCTGATTGCCGCGCAATTTCGCGGATAGTAGTCCTTTCCGCACCGACGGTGGCCAACATATCTGCGACGATCTCGACTATACGTTCCCTTCGTTCATCGTGATCAACTATCTTTGGCATGAGTGGATCTGATCTCATTTATACACTGACAAAAAAACTATTATAAGACAAATGCCTGAAGATAAAAGGCTGATCTTATTAGGAAAGCGAAAAGGTTTTCCCAGCGCCCATTGGTGTGGGCGACAGACCAGCACCTCAATCGCATGTATAGAGTGCCCATCCGCAGCACCCAAAGCACTACTGGGAAAAGTCAAAGGTTGGGGTAACGCTTTTATATATGCCAACTGTCTGGTAAATTAATGCGTCCCTGCTGGAGAAGCTACAAAGCATGCCCTTCCCGGACTTTAGCCCTACCACACCCGCCTTCCTGCGCCATCTGCAGAGGCAGTTCGCAGACAAAGCGTTACTTGTCTACGAGGGGCAACGTCTCACTTACGATGAGGCAGTGACGGAATCGGCGCACTTGGCACGCGGGATGCTCGCCAGCGGCATCGTCAAGGGTACCCGGGTAGGCATACTGATGCCTAACAACCCCGACTTTGTGGTGACCTGGCTGGCTGCTGCGAGAATCGGTGCCTTGCTCATCCCTATCAATACCTTTTATAAGCCTCGGGAGCTGGGTTTCATCCTACGCCACGCCGATATTGAGGTGTTAATGACTGCGGATCGGCTGCTCAGCAACGATTATCTTGACCGCTTGGAAACCTGCATACCCACACTGGCCCAGCGCAACCGGCCAGTCGACGCGACGCATCCTCTGCTAGAGTCATCCTTCCCATTCCTGCGGCGCATCTACGTCTGGGGCGAATCCAGTCGACCCTGGAGCTGCAGTTGCAAAGTGCTATTCGACGCGGCACCCGATGTCGATGAAGAGCTTCTCAGCGCAGCGGAGGCCTGTGTTTTCCCCGCAGATATGCTCACCATCGTGTACAGTTCAGGCAGCACCGCAGACCCCAAAGGGGCGATGCATACGCAAGGCAGCGTCATCCGTCACTCCTGTAACCTCAATCACTGGCGCGACATAGAGAGCAATGACCGCATCTTTTCTCCCATGCCCTTCTTCTGGGTGGGGGGACTGGTATTTACACTGCACTGCGCCATGCACATGGGATGCACGCTGATCTGTGAAGAGGCGTTCAAGCCAGAAGAAACGTTAAAGCTGCTAGAGCGCGAAAGGGCAACCCTGGTCACAGGCTGGCCACACTACGGCACTGCGTTAGTCAATCACCCCAGCTGCGCTGCACGCGACCTTTCGGCAATCCGGGGCGGCAATATTTATCCATTGCTGCCGGAAAGTGCTCGACCCGCAGACCCCGAACTGCGCTCTAACGCGCTGGGCATGACGGAAACCTGTGGCCCCCACTCTATTGATCACATGGATGTGGACCTGCCAGAGCACATGCGCGGCTCTTTTGGACGCGCCCCGGCAGGCGTAACGCACAAAATCGTCGATCCTGACACCGGCGCAGCACTGCCGGCAGGTTCCGAGGGAGAGGTGTGTATCCGCGGCTACAACGTCATGCAGGGGCTTTACAAGGTGGAAAGAGAAGCGTGTTTTGACGCGGAGGGTTTTTACCACAGTGGCGACGGCGGTTATCTCAATGAAGACGGCTTCCTGTTCTTTAGAGCACGGCTAGGCGATCTGATCAAGACGGGTGGCGCTAACGTGACACCGCGGGAAGTAGAAATTGTCATTGACGAAATGGCCGAGGTGCAGAGTTCGCATGTAGTGGGCCTACCTCACCCAGACCGAGGCCAGCAGGTCGTCTCTGCCGTTGTGCTTAATGCAGGTCAGACACTGGATGCCGACACACTGCTGAAACGTTTAAAAGAACATCTTTCTGCCTACAAGGTGCCCGCTAAAGTGTTCTTCATGACCAGGGAAGACGTGCCGTTCACAGATAGCGGTAAAGTCGACAAACACCGCCTCATTCGTCATCTCTCAAATACCGATACGCTATGATCAAAGACAGGACTGCCATCGCCGGCATCGGCCAAACACCATTTGGCAAGCAACTGCGCGAGTCGGAACTGCAACTGGCTTGTAATGCCATACTCAACGCACTAGACGACGCAGGTATAGCCTTGTCTGAAGTGGATGGGCTGGCATCCTATACACAAGAAGCGAACAATGAGGTCGAGGTAGCACGCAACTTGGGCCTAGGCGACATATGCTATTTCAGCCAGGTCGGTTACGGCGGTGGCGCTGGGCCTGGTGTCATTGGCCATCTCGCTATGGCAGTGGCCACAGGTCAGTGCCGCGTCGGTGTCGCCTGGCGTTCCAGGAAGCGCGCCTCCGGCGCCGTGCGTCGTCCGTGGTCTAAATCAAACTCAGCGTTGCTAGAAACCGTTGCTGTCAACTACACCCGTCCCTTTGGTGTCATTCGTCCTGTGGATGAAATCGGACTCCTGACGCGTCGCTATATGCATGAGTACGGGGCGACCCGCGATCATCTAGCCAACGTTGCTATTGCACAGCGTAAGTACGCCAATAACAACCCGGATGCACAAATGTACGCAAAGACCATGAGCCGTGAAGACTATATGGCAGCGCGCTGGATAGCGAAGCCACTTTGTCTTTTCGACAACTGTCTGGAAACCGATGGCGCTTTAGCTGCGGTGGTTGTGCGTGCTGATCGCGCTCACGACTGCAAGCATCGACCCGTTTTTATACACGCGTGGGGTCAGGGCTTCCACGCACAACACCAGACCATGCAGAATTTTTTCTGCGATGACCCGCTGCGCGGGCCCGCCTGGGTAACTGCAAGGCAACTGTACAGTCAATCTGACATACAGCCCGCTGATGTCGACGTAGCACAGCTGTACGACGCCTTTACCCCGCTCGTCCCCCTGTCACTTGAAGGCTACGGATTTTGCGGCCGAGGCGAGGGCGGTGCATTTACTGAGAACGGCAACCTGGAGACAGGTGGCCGCCTGCCGGTGAACACCTCCGGCGGCGGACTGTCAGAAGCCTATGTGCACGGTTTCAACCTGCTAACAGAGGGAGTAAGACAACTGCGCGGCACATCGAACAACCAGGTGCCGAACGCTGCCACCTGCCTAGTCACCGGCGGCGAGGGTGTCCCCACAGGCGCACTGATACTGCGCCGCTGAGGAAAGAACATGACCGATACAACGCTGCTGCCCCACATTGATGAAGTCAATCAGCCCTTCTGGCAAGGTTGCCGCGAGGGCATACTGCGCGTTCAGCAATGTCCCACCACGGGACGCATGATATTCCCACCACGCCCTGTCAACCCTTGGTCGCCGCGCGACAAAGCCGAATGGCAAGATGTCTGCGGGCGCGGCATCATCTGGTCTGTCATCGAACCACACCCGCCACTGATGCTCGATTTTGCCGAACTGGCGCCCTATAACGCAATCATTGTTGAACTAGAAGAGGATGCATCCATTCGAATGGTTGGCAATCTGGTCAGCAAACCGGGCGCGGCTATCAATTCTATCCCCTATGATGACATCCATATCGGCACACCAGTCAGGGTCATATTTGAAAAGATCAACAGCGAAATTACTTTGCCCCGCTGGGTGCGAGACTCCTAAGGGAAACGATTAACACATCACATCGGAAGCTTGCATGGCATTTGCTTTGTGCGCACAAGAAGACAACTCGGGAGAACGCCTATGGCTACTTACAAAGCACTGTTTGTTCAACGACTCGAAGACGGCAACTTCAAACGCTCGATTGAGCTGCGCGAGACAACTGATCTGCCTGACAACGAGTTGTTAATCAGAGTACAGTATTCATCACTCAATTTTAAAGATGCGATGTCCGCACACGGCAACAAAGGGGTGACGCGGGAGTTTCCGCACCAACCTGGCATCGATGCCGCCGGTGTCGTCGAGGATAGCCGCAGCCCCGACTTTCAAGTCGGCGACAAGGTACTGGTAACAGGCTACGACCTGGGCATGAACACCGCCGGCGGTCTCGGTCAGTATATCCGTGTACCCGCCGCCTGGACCCTGCGCTGCCCACGCGGTCTCAATCCAAAGCGCAGCATGCAATTCGGCACAGCAGGTCTGACAGCCCAATTGTGTATTAACAAGCTGCAAAAAATGGGCGTTACACCAGACAAGGGCCCGATCCTAGTAACAGGCGCAACCGGCGGCGTCGGTTGTATCGCCGTAGCCTTATTGGCCCACGCGGGCTACGATGTGGTGGCAAGCTCCGGCAAGGCAGAGCAGTCGAACCTGTTGCGCTCGCTCGGCGCGGTTGAAACTATCAACCGCGCCGAGTTTTCCGAACCCAATCCACGCCCTCTCTTGAAAGAGCGCTTTGCCGGCGCGATTGACGTTGTCGGCGGCGATACTCTGGCCAACGTCATCAAGTCCATCGCATCAGGTGGCAGCGTGGCCTGCTGTGGGCTGGTCCAGGCACCAAACTTTCAGGGCAGTGTATTGCCGTTCATCCTGCGGGGTGTGAACCTACTGGGCGTCGACTCTGTGGAGATATCCCTGGAGGAAAAACTCGGTGCCTGGAAAAAGCTGGCGCGATGCGCCGGGCTGGATACAGTGGCATCCTTAAATACGTCCATCACATTGAAACAGGTGCCGCAGGCCCTGGAAACCCTGTTCGCAGGCGGTACCGTCGGGCACACCATGGTCCGGCTGGGTCGCTGAATTAGTTGCCTGGAACGCTGTTAGAGAGGCACGGAGTATATTACACTCTTCGCAAGGTGCCTGTCTTAAAATAAGCAATGGCGCTTCTGATAGCAGCACCACCACGCTGCCGACATGTTGTCCGGCGGCATAGCCATCGCGAGGAAAGCTACCGTGTCATACGAAGTGAATCGTCGCCTGGCCGCCAGACGGCCGGCCATGACCACCAGCACGACGGTCGACCCGGTCACCGCCCACATCGTCCACGGCGCGTTTGAAACGATCTGTTTCGAGGTTGCAACCCATCTCGGGAGGGCCGCCTCCTCGGCCATTATCAACCAGTCCAACGAGCGCAATGCAAGTATCATAGACGCGCACGGGCGTCTCGCCGGGATCTCAGTCGGCATCCCCCAATTACTTTTCATATCGCCGCTTGCGGTGCGCTGGGGTTTGGAGAACCAAGAGGCGGATGACTGGGGTCCCGGTGACGTCTTTGTCGGTAATGACCCAGATTTTGGTGGTGGACACCTACCCGACTACACCGTGTACGCCCCCGTATTCGATGACAAGGGCGACCTGGTTTTAATACAGGCCCTGCAAGCGCACCAGGGTGATACGGGCGGCAAGGACCCTGGCGGCTTCTCTGTCGACAGCACAGATATCTTTAGCGAGGGCATGGGTATTCCTGTACTGAAACTGCTACATCGCGGCACACCGCGGCGGGACGCGATCGCCATGCTGGTGCGCAACAATCGTTTCCCTTCTTTTGCCGGCGACATCGCTGCCATGATCAGCGCCGTGCAGGCGGGAGCCGCATCGCTACAAGCACTGCTCGATAGCTACGGTGTGGAAACCATAAAAGCGGCAGTGAACCATAACATTGACCAAACCGCGCAACGATTTCGCGCCTGTGTGTCTGATTGGCCGGACGGCGAGTATCCCGCGGAGGTTTGGATTGATCAGGACACGGCTGGCAACCCTGACATTCACGTTAAGGTAAACTGCATCGTCGACGGCGATCAGCTGACCGTGGATATGAGTGGCAGCGACAGCCGACCGGAACTGGTAAACGTCTGGAACACTTTTTCCAATACCCGAGGCTATGCGATGGCACAGCTGGCATCGATGGTGGATCCCGACATCAATAAAAACGAAGGCTTATTCTACGCCGTGGATATGGTCATCCCGGAGGGATCTATACTGCAGCCGCCGGATAATAAGCCTGCGGCACTCGGCGCCTTCCATCCAGCGGTAGAGGTTGGCGAGGCCATCTGCATCGCCCTCTCCTGCATATTGCCACAGCGCTCGGTGCCCCAAGTGTACAAACTCGGTATGCCCAATGCCGTGATAGGTTTTGACGACAACGGCGAGATGTGGATGGATCAAGGTGTGGATGTACGCGCCTCCGATGGCTCAGCGGCCCAAGGCCTGGATGGTTGGGGCGCCATGTGTGCCGGCCTTGGCAACCTCATACTGGCCACAGCAGAAGACGCCGAGAGCCGCTTCCCGGTGCTTAATCACAGCAGGGAAATGACCACCGACACCGGCGGAGCAGGCCGCTGGCGCGGCCAACCGGGCACCTGCAACGTCAAACAGGTGCTAGAGCCGGTTTCGGCAATGACCTGGATGGTGTCGCGAAAACACCCGCTCCGTGGCCTGAATGGTGGCGATGACGCAAGTCCTTATAGCAATCACTTCCTGGTCGGCACCGCGCAGGAATTTGAGGTAGAAAATGCGCTCAATGCGCAATTACCCGCAGGGGCCATCACGCGCTATCAATACGGCGGCGGGGCCGGCTTTGAAAATCCTTTGCGGCGCGACCCGGTGGCAGTAAAGGAAGATGTTCTCGATGAATATGTCAGTGTGCAGGCTGCGCATGATCGTTACGGCGTGGTGCTCACGGGTTCAGTGGAAAACTTTGACATTGAGATCGATAGTGCGAAGACTCAAGCACTGCGTGAGCGCCGCCTGCGGGATAACGCCTGATGGGTTATCGCATCGGCATTGATATTGGCGGTACCTTTACTGACTTTGCTTTGATGCACAACGAGACCCTGGTCTTGCACAAGAATCTGAGCACACCAGAAGATCGCTCACTGGGGGTACTGCAGGGTATTGAGCGCCTCGCAGAACTGGAGGGACTGAGCCTCAGAGACATGCTTAGCCGTGTCGACGCCATTACCCATGGCACTACGGTGGCCGATAACACCTTGATCGAAATGAACGGCGCGATAACCGGACTGCTGACCACAGAGGGCTTTCGCGACGAACTCGAGTTGCGACGCGGCTATAAGGAGGACATCTGGGATGTTCGACTAGGCCCACCGACAGCCATAGTACCGAGACGCCGACGACTGGGTGTACCCGAACGCGTACTATTTGATGGCACCGTGCACAGCCCGCTGGACGAGGATGCCGCGCGCAGGGCAATCGCGCGCCTGGCAAAACAGGGCGTCGAATCCGTGGCAATCTGTACCTTGTTTTCCTTTACCAACCCCGCCCACGAATTGCGCCTTGCCCAATTGGTAAAAGAGCAAATGCCCGATGTATATCTGTCGCTATCCCATCAGGTGCTGCCCAAATCACCGGAATTCGAACGCGTCAGTACGACTGCCGTAAACGGCTATGTCGGTCCCCGTGTTAGTCAGTACATTGATCGCTTGGTAGAACGCCTGACAAACGCGGGCTACCAAAAACAATTGTTGCTGATGCAGTCCAATGGCGGCGTTATGACACGTGACTACCTGCGGGGCAGCCCGGTCCGGGTACTTGCATCGGGTCCCGCCGGCGGCGTGATAGGCAGTGCCGCATTCGGGCAGGCAAAAAATGCCTGTGAACTGCTCTGTGTCGACATGGGGGGCACCAGCTACGATGTGTCTGTTATCCGTGGCGGCCAGGCGCCAGCCCAGTCAGGCTGGAACTGGCACCATCGCCACCTCGTCGCGGTGCCAATGGTGCAGGTAGAGACACTCGGCGCTGGTGGCGGCTCACTCTGCACCGCCGAGCACGGCACACTGCATGTCGGTCCCGAAAGCGCGGGCGCTGATCCTGGACCCGTATGCTATGGCCGCGGTGGTACACATCCTACCGTGACTGACGCCATCCTGGTGCTGGGCTTATTATCAGAGGAAGCGGAATTCGCGGGGGGCAGTTTCCAACTGACCCGAGAGGGCGTCGATGAGGCACTGCGACAGCACGTCGCTGGGCCTATGGGTTATAGCGTGGAAGACGCCGCTTTCGATTGCTGGCGTGTCGTGAATGCTAATATGACCCAAGCCGTGCGCAGACTCACCGCAGAAAAGGGTAGCAATCCGAAAGACCTCACGCTACTGGCCTACGGCGGCAACGGACCGGTGTTTGCAGCCATACAAGCCCAGGAACTGGGCATAGACCGGGTACTGGTGCCGCGCACATCACCTGGTTTTTCCGCCACAGGGGCGCTGGCGGCGCAGCCGTCTATCGACGAAGAACGCTCTTACATCGTACCCGGCATGGAAGCCGACATAGACCGACTACGTCAGTTATGGCTAGAGCTGGCGGAGCACGCTGAGCGACACCTGGTAAAAGCCGGCTTCCAGCGCGATGCCATCCATTGTCGCTATCAGCTAAACCTGCGCTATCCAGGGCAAAACTGGTCACTAACCGTCGACGCTGCCGAGACCCTCGGTAGCGGCGACCTTTCCTTTGTCACCGATACGTTGCCCGCGCAGATGATTCAGCGTTTTCACCAGCTCCACGAGGTCCAATACGGCCATGCCCGCGACGGTGAGGCACCGGAGATCACCGGCGTGCGACTGCTCGCCGCCACCAACATCCCTCGCCCAACGTTCTCGGGCGGCCTCACGGCGGAACAGAAATCGGCGGTCCCCGGGCGGCAACGCCGCGCCAATCTCGGTGAGGGTTTCCAGGATGTCCCTATCTACTATGGCCCGGATCTGCAGCCGGGGCACTGCATACCCGGACCCGCGATCATCGAGGAGGCCTTCGCCACCATTGTCGTATACCCTGGCTGGACTACCTACCTAGACGATGCAAGAGACTACGAACTAAGACGAATACCTAATAGGGACTGAATATCCCAGAATCGGAGAACATCATGACCAAAGCGGAAAAAGCAGGGCTTGGACAAGACATCGTGGATATGGATACATCACCTGTGGACACCTGGGTAGGGGTACCCCTCGGGGGTGGTCAGATGAAGGATCCAGTAGCACCCAACGACATTCGGCGCTGGGCGCAGGGCATGCAAAACTCCAACCCCCTCTATTACGACGAGCGCATTGCCGAAGCCAATAACAGCCGTTTTGGTGAGCTGGTTGCGCCCCAGTCCTTTGCCGTCTGCACCGATGACAGTCATGGCGCTGCCCCCGCGATCCAGGGCAACATCGAAGGTACGCACATGTTGTTTGGCGGAGACGAGTGGTGGTTCTACGGACCGCGCATTCGCCCCGGCGACCAAATCACACGCTCCCGCATGTTATTTGACTACAAGGTAACCCAAACCGGCTTTGCCGGCCCCACCATGTTTTCCCGCGGCGATACCGAGTACGTCAACCAGATGGGAGAGTTCATCTGCAAGCAGCGCTCCACGTCTATCCGTTACCTCGCGGAGGAAGCGCGCAAGCGGCAACAGTTCGATGAAGAGAAGGACCCGTCCTGGACCGAAGACCAGCTGATCGAGATCGAACGCAAGAAGATGGAGTACTTCGCCGAGGTGCAGGCCAGCGCGAACAAGCGCAAACTTAACGTGCAACCGGGTGAGAGACTGCGCCAACGCATCATCGGCCCTCACACCATCGCCAGTTTTACCACCGAATGGCGTGCCTACCCCTTCACCACCTGGCACACTTTCCGCCCCGATGGCCTGCCGTCCTCGCTGTATGACGCGGGGTGGCTGCCGGAAATGGAGCGTGACTTCAACAAGGGTGATATCGATCCGACACACCTGGATGGCCTGTATCACGGGCCGTCGCGAGGCCACGTGCAGCAAGAGTACGCGCAATTGATTGGACTGCCGCGTGCCTATGGCTACGGTGCCTCGATGGGTGCCTGGCTTCTCGACTACATCAGCAACTGGGGTGGTATCTGGAGCGACATTATCCACAGTAAGTTTTCCTACCGATCCCCGGCTATGACCGGTGACCTCACCGTGTTGAACGGAGAGGTCACCAGTGTCAAGGAGGATGCGATGACAGGCCAGCCGCTGGCGGTGTTGCAAGTCACTATGACTAACCAAGACGATGCCGTGATGGCATCAGGTGGAGCGGAAGTGCGATTGCCTACTGACGATCTCCCCCGGGCGGAGCGTCCTTGAAATGGAACAGACACATGGCACCGGCGTTGCGTTACAGCCTGACACAAGACGCTACACGTGGGCGCACTTCATTGAGGACGTGGCAGCACGTCATGGGGACAAAAGCGTCATTCGTTTTGAAGGGCGCGCTATCAGCGCTACATCACTACTTGCGGAGTCACGCGCGCTGGCAAAAGCCCTCGCTGCACTTGGTGTGACCAAAGGCATGCGTGTTGCTGTGCACATGGCCAACCGTCCGGAGTTCGCGGTGGCTTCCTTCGCCGTCGCCATGCTCGGCGCCGTGTTGGCACCGGTCAACACCTTTGCTACGAAAGACGAACGTGAATACATCCTGCGGCACTCTGACAGCGCGGTACTGCTGTTCCAGAAAAACCTGTTGAAGTACGACTTTCTGGAGGAGCTGCTGGAGTTCCTGCCCGAGTTGTCTGAGGGTAAAGGCCCGCTGTACTGTAAGCGAACGCCACAGCTGCGCCACGCGGTGGCGTTTGGCCTTGAGGGCACACGGGGGCAGATCCTAGGGTGGGATGACTTTATCAAGAGCGGTGAGGACTTTCCAGACGACGTTCTCGATGCCATGATCGCCGAGGTCTTCCCGGCGGATGACGGCTGCATCATTTATACGTCCGGTACCACGTCGCGGCCCAAGGGCGTGTTGCACATGCAACGGGCAGCGGTGATCCAGAGCTGGCTCATTGCAGACGAGATGCGCTTCACCAGTGACGACCGAGTCTGGACCACCTACCCCTTCTTCTGGTCGGCGGGTATCTGTATGGCGTTGGGCGCAACCATCGGTGCCGGAGCGACACTCATATTGCAAGAAACCTTTGAACCGGGTGCTGCACTGCAATGCCTGGTCGACGAAAAAGCCAATGCGACTCAGGCCTGGCCGCACCAGGCCAAAGCCATGGCAGAGCACCCACTGTGCCAGACACTGGATCTTTCACATATCGACAAAGAGGTTTATCGGCTGCAACCGGACATCCCGCCAGAGGAAGACCTTTGGGGAACCCAGGGCTCCTTCGGCATGACTGAAACCTTCACGTTTACCGCAAACTTGCCTGCCGATGCCCCCGTGGCACTGCGCAACGGCACGTCAGGCAAACTGCGAGCGGGAATGACCGTGCGCATTCTCGATCCAGCAACCGGGAAGCCACTCCCACCCGGAGAAGCCGGCGAGATCGCGGTGAAAGGACTGACACTGATGCGTGGTTATTACAAGGTCGACCCGGAGACCACGTTCGACGCGGATGGGTATTATCACAGCGCTGATGGCGGCCACATTGACGATAAGGGCTACGTGCACTGGACTGGTCGTATCTCCAACCTGATCAAAACCGGCGGTGCCAATGTCAGCCCAATGGAAATTGAGGAATCACTGCTGGGGTTCCCCGGCATGCGCACCGGCATACCCTTTGGTGCACCCCATCCCTCCCTCGGCGAGGTCATTGTACTGTGTGCCGTGGCCATGCAAGGCTGTGCGCTAAAGGAGGAGGACATCCGCGCGTTCCTGCAGGACAAACTTGCGGTATACAAATTGCCGAAACACATCTTGATGTTTGAGGAAACTGACCTCGACTTTACCGGCAACCAGAAAATCCAGGTGAATAAGCTTGTTGACAAAGCGTTAGCACGACTGCGTGACGAGGCGGTTACAATCGATGGTGTCAACTACCGCGACTACCTTGTGACCACTGCTGTGAGCGGCTGACACCCACCCGGCAAAGCCAGTCATTTATGGCCGGCTAGTGTCGAAATTCTTAACACTTTTTGTGACATCTTTCCTATCTATCCTTATAAGCTATTGATCCTACTGAACTTTATTTTTTGGTATAAAAATTGCGTCATCACGACCGCGTTTGGCGTAAACACGGGTCTCCCCGCGTGTTGCGAGCGGCAGCACGGCCTTAGGAGCCTCTCCAACGCAGCAGCGGGTACCTGACAGGCGACTGTACTAGTGCGCCGATAGGCAGGAAGCCTTGAACAAAACGAGAATAGGGAAGAGCGGTTTGATGAATCAAAGAGTGTTCCACCTACTGGTTGTCGCTGTCTGCGCTGCCTGGAGCAGCGCGGGCCTCGCATATTCCTATAACCCCATCGCCGAGCCGCAGTGGGATACCAACGAGGTGTCCGCCACCCTGGACGATTGGAATGCTCTGGGCATCCAACCACAAGGTACCCAGGCCGGAGTTGCGGGATCAGGCGTTAGCAGTCAAAGCCCCACCAGCGGCAGTGTCGGCAGCTTCAGTGGCAACGGCATGGGCCTGCCCGCCACGATGCATACCTTTGACCCGGTCGATGCGGGCTTCATCGGCGGCAAACACTTTCAAGACAAATGCGGTGGCCGCAGATTCAGCGGTACTGATGACGCGTGTCTGGTGAGCTATGGCGCGCCGCCCGATGCAACATTCCCACTGGGAGACGAACCGCCTTACGGGAAAAAGTCCAAAGACCGAAAAAAGGATCGTGAGGGCAAAGGCAAAAATAAGGGTAAGCCGCACCAACACGACGACCACAGCGAAGAGGACTGTCCGGATCCGCCGAAGCCACCGAAGCCACCGCCCCACAAGGTGAGCGCGCCCGCTACCCTGGCGTTGATGGGATTGGCTCTGCTGAGCCTAGGGTACTCGCGCCGCCGTCGGTAAACTGGGCGTGCGCATCGCGCGGCGGTACAGAGGCCGCGCGCAGGGCGCTGCAGAACCGTCTCACCACCCCTGCGGGATCGGGCAGCACGATGCGCCGCCCGTGTCGGCCCGGGCGTCCGCTGCCACGATCGATGCACACGCCTGATCTCCCAGGATTTAGACTACGCGCAGTGTTACATACTCTGATGAAAGGTGAGTACAGTCTGGTATCAAACAGCACGCCCGGTAGACAAGGTAGCGCCCATAGGATACTTTTCCGTTTTGGTTTAATGCGCTAATTAGGTTGTCCTCGCTCCGACTCGATATTCCGTTACTGCTCCTGCTGTGCTACGAACTGGATCCGCTCACATGATACGAATCTCCGGCCTGAAGTTCATGACCACGCTCTTGCTGTGTTCTTGGACGGGCTTTGTCATCGCCCAAGCACCTTATGATCCGCCCTACCCGCACAGAACGGGTGCCCAATTGCTGCCCTACTGCGAGCAGGCAGACATCCCTGTAGAGCTGCTCCGATGTGATTACTACGTTCAGGGTGTTGCGGACCTCGCTACCACGCCGGTGCAGGGCAAGCGCCTGGCGTGCCTACCGAAAGGCATGAACCGCTCGACACTCCTGCAATTCGCACTCGACCACCTATCATCGCTGACACCACAAGTCTTGCAGGAGAACAGTAGCGCCAGCTTGCTGTTGCAGGCGATGCAGACAGCGTTTCCGTGCCCGAAACAAACCGCAACCGTGGACAAGAGCACGCAGGTAAACCCGGTGCTGCAAAATGCACTGCGCGAACATTTTCTGAAAATGGCCAACGAGAAACAAAACCAGCCCGGCGCGCCTGGGAAAGATTAGCGTGCTCGCTACGACCCCTTTGATTAAGCAGCTGCTGCATGGTGTGACGGTGCTCGATCTGGCCGGCGAGCCGCTGGCCATGACAGGCCGGATGCTCGCGGATATGGGTGCCGAGGTGATCAAATTGGAGCCCGATGCCGGCGATCCACTGCGCTACGCGAATCCAGTGTCAGGACACGCCGCTGCCTCAATGCGCTGGCTCGCCTGGCACGCGGGCAAGTCCAGCCTGAAATTTGACCCCCATGATCCGCGCCTTGACGGCTTGTTGCGCGGCGCCGACGTACTCCTGCTCACACCCGGGTTGGCCGGCACACCGAGGGTGGATTGGGATCTGGCGCCACAGGCCGTGCGGCTCATCGCAACCCCCTTTGGCCTGCACGGACCGCGATCAAAATGGCGCGCCAGCGACCTGGGTTTGCTTGCCGCAGCGGGTAATCTTTACGCGACTGGCTACCCCGACCGGCCACCCCTGCGGTGCACGGAGCCGGCAGCTTACGCCCATGTCGGCGCTGAAGGGGCGTTCGCGGTCCTCACGGCACTCGCCTCCAGGCGTCCTCAGGTCATCGACCTGTCCATGCAGGAGGTGCTCATGATTGCGAGCATGAGCGGCGCCAGTCAATTCTCCAAAACCGGACGCAGAGGCGAGCGGCAAGGCGCTTCTCTGGCTGGCACACGCGAAATCTGGCCCTGCAAGGACGGCTATGTCTCTTTCGGTTTGCGCGGCGGCCCGGCCCGTCTGCACAACTTCCGCATACTGTCGGAACGGATGGAGCAAGAAGGCCTGTTAACACCGGCTTGGGCAGCGCGTGACTGGAGCACATTCAGCCCCTGGACAACGGACAGCGACACGCTGCGCTGCATTGAGGCACCGCTGGCGCAGTATTTCCTGCGCCACACCATGACGGAACTATACCAGCTCGCCGTCGATACTACGCTGATGCTCGCACCCGCGAACTCCGCCGCTGAAATACTGCGCAATGCACAACTGGACGCCCGCAACATGTTTGCCCCACAAGGTGACATCAAACAATTCCCCGCGCGTTTCTTCCGTGTCAGGGATAACAAGGGAACCTGCACCGCTACGCCAGCACCAAGCCCAGCCCCAGCGCTGCATACGGGGGCCTGGCCCAACTGGTCACCGCGGCACGCAGATAAACAGGGCGACAACCGCCGCGAGAGTGCCTGGTCTGGCTTGAAACTCCTCGAATTCGGTGCTGGCGCCGCTGGCCCGATCGCCTGTCGGTACTTCATTGAGCAAGGTGCCACCGTCATCCGCGTCGAGTCCACTCAACATCCGGACTTCCTCCGCGCGATGGCCGCGAGCGGACCACACGGTATTGAGGGTTCTACCCTGTTCGATGCGCTAAACGTCGGGAAAGAAAGCATCACTCTCAATCTCAAACACCCGCGGGGCAAGCAGGTCGCATTGCAGTTAATACAATGGGCAGATGCCGTTCTGGAAAACTTTGCGCCCCGCGCAATGAAGTCCTATGGCCTCGACTATGATTCCGTTGTGCCTGCAAAACCCGACTTGATCATGCTGTCGACCTGTCTTAACGGCCAGACCGGGCCTCACAAGGATTATCCCGGCTTCGGCGGTCAGGGCGCAGCCCTATCAGGCTTTAACTTTCTGACTGGTTGGCCGGATCGGGAGCCAATCGGTCCTTTCGGCACCATAACCGATTCGTTGGCACCGCGTTTCGGCGCCAGCGCCCTAGCCGCCGCGCTGCTCTACCGCCGTCGCACTGGACACGGCTTGCATATCGACCTATCGCAGGTTGAAACCGGCGTCTATAGCCTGTCGCCCTGGCTACTAGAATATGGCATGACCGGTCACTGCCGCACTCGCGCCGGCAATCGCGATGAACGCGCCGCACCGCATGGCGTCTTCCCCTGCCAGGGGGCTGACCGATGGATCGCCATTGCCTGCTGGAGTGACGACGACTGGCTGCACCTGGCAACCATCTTGGGTCTGGATGCAAACCCTTATCTCGACCTGCAGAGTCGGGTCGCGGCGCAGGATGACATCGAAAGCGCCATGGCCGACAGCACCAGGGATAAAAACGCGCAGGAGCTGGCCCAGCAGCTACAATATGCAGGCGTAGAGGCCGTCCCCGTTGCTGACTTTCAGGATCTGCTGGACAGCGATCCACAACTGGTGTTCCGGGAACATTTTATTCGCATGCAGAGAGCGGTTACTGGCGTATCGATTTACGAGCGTAATGGCTTCCGGTTGAGTGCAGCCGCATCAGGATTCCAGCAGCCGTCTCCCCTGCTGGGCGAGCATACTGAGCAGATACTGACCAACACGCTGGACTACAACGAGGCGCAGGTTGCAGAACTGAGAGAGAGTGGCGCCCTGAACTGATTACTGGCAAAGGGAGCGGTCACACCACGTGAAACCCCCTTCATGCTCCCGCAAAGCGTTCTTACCCCTTTTAGGTTCTGCGCACAGGCAATGTGCTACGCTTGATTACAACGGCAATTCCTCCACAGGCAGGAGAATGGCGATTGGGCAGAGCACTGAATTTCGATATGTGGAGCCCCGAGTACCAGGCAGACCTGTATGCCATATACCAACACCTGCGCGACGACCATCCCATTTTCAAGTACCAGAGTGACAGCAACGTAACCTCAAACTGCTGGATCCTATCCCGGTACGATGATGTGCAACGTGCTTTTAGGGACAAGTTACATTTCGTCAACGGCGGTACCCGTAACGATCTGGTCCATCAACTGCAAACCTCCGATGGCGACTTGCACACAGGTCTTCGCTCCAAGGTCTTTCCTCTTATGGGGGCGGCGGTCACCTCGCCATTTGAGCCGCTGGTTAAGCACGCAGTGGCGGAGATTTTCGATACAGTGGCCGAGCAGCAAGCGTGCGACCTCGTCCAGGACATAGCCCTGCAAATACCCAAACGGATTGTGCCTGCATACATTGGCTTTCCGGATCACCTAACTGAACCCCTGCTAACACTGGTGGCCCCGCTCGCGGGCTGGGATCCGGACAACCCAGTATTCCCCGGACCCGATGTGGCGCAGGACCTGATCAACCTGGTGGAGGAGATCATCCACTACAAGAGTGACCACCCTGGTGCCGATGTCATCAGTACACTGCTGGCACTGGAAAAAACCGGCGAACTCGCGCCTGGCGGGGCGGCACTGATCATCAGGAGTTTTTCCTTTGCCGCATTCGACACCACGGTCAACCTCCTAGCGAACGGTACGGTATTGCTGGCGGACAACCCGGATCAACGGCAACAGCTGATCGATTCTCCTGAGTTAATGCCCCGCGCGATCGAAGAAATGCTGCGACTGGAGT
>JABSPW010000044.1 GCA_013214285.1 Halioglobus sp.
GGCTACGTGGCCACGATTATCGCGGGTCGGGTGGCGTTTCGCGAGGGCGCACCCACCGGGGAATTGAACGGCCGTTTGGTTAGAGGCGCTCAGCTGACACCCGAAACGGTCTGAGAACTGGTTGACTGCATGCGGCACTGGACCTCCAGTGTGCAACAGCCGGAGGCATCCGCGCTGCGCCTATCAGCCCGCGTCCACGCTGCTTGCGACTGGGGTGCGCTTTACGCATTTGCCACTTCCTTTGACGCTATCTCCGTGCTCGTCTTGAGGCCTTAGCGGTATGTAGTCTAGGATTGACCCAACAATAAGAGGCTCAACATGGATATCACCCTTTCACTAGAAGACGACGTCGCCCTGATCAAATGGGATGACGGCAAAAAAAATGCCATCACGGTGGACGCCCTGCGGGCGATTAACAGCGCATTGGACGAGGCGGAACGAAAAGCCAAGGCGATAGTGATTGCCGGGCGGCCGGGTTCCTTCTGTGCTGGATTTGATCTGGCGGTAATGACCGGGGGTGATACGGTGGCGATTACCACTCTTGGCAGGCAGGGCGCACTCTTTGCAACGCGACTTTTTGGCCTTGAGAAACCATTGGTAGCAGCCTGTACCGGTCATGCCTTCACTATCGGAGCGTTCTGGCTGCTGGCCTGCGATACCCGCATTGGCGAACAGGGCAAGTTCAAGTTCGGTTTTAACGAAACCGCCATGGGTATGGTATTGCCGGCTTGGGCGATAGCACTGTTGCAAGCGCGCATCAATCCCAATCTATTTTTACCCACGGTCGCCCAAGCCCGTCTCTACAATCCGGCTGGCGCAGTAGAGGCCGGTTTGCTCGACACCCTGGTGCATGATGGCGAAGCCATAGCAGCAGCTTTGGCGCAGGCACAGCAACTCGCCGCGCTACCGGCAGCAGCCTATGCCGGCAACAAGCTCAGCTCGAGGACGTCCACGTTGGAAATTATGCGCGGCGACCTACTGTAAGAAGCCATAACACGGTCCGGATCCCGGCATACGCCACCGCCAGCGCTCGACTATACACTGTGCCTCCTACAAGATTTTGAAGGAGTGTATCGACGGCGTTGCGTGTTCGATGAAGTATACGGGTGTCCGGCCGACTACGAAAACTATGGATCTCGCGTGACTATATGACGCACTTCATCTGCCGTTTAGCTTGTATAACGCAGCTTAGTAGCTGATCCACCTTACTATAACGAGCAGTTCTCTGACCAAACTTTACGGCACAGAAACCGGCGCTGTGGACAAATAGAAGACCGTGATCCATAGTGCATCCTGCAGGCTCGGTAGACACAATAACAATGCCTACTCGCCGTGTGTTTTGTAACGACTTGTTGAGGCAGGTTGACACCGCCCTGGCGACTTTGGTCGCCTGCACACACGCCCTTGCGACAGGACCAGATACCTCTACTGGGTCCTGGTTTGAATATGAGTACAGCACCAGGGGGTGCGGTTTTTCTGTGGAACAAGGTAGGCCGGTGCGAACCCGCTCACTCGCCAGCTCCGATACCTATGTCGCGTTCGGTGCTCAAGAGCTCAAACAAACAGTGGTCTGGTGGTATTTTTCTGCCATTCCGCCAATCATCGATGCGGAATCGGATTACGACCCAGTCCCAGTCATCCTTGTTGGCCCCTGGGATGGATCACCCTCAGTGGCACTGCCCACCCATCCTCCGGCGAACGTCGACGGCGTCGGAAGGTTCGGGAGTGGACTGGCGATAGCAGGTACAAAAATTGCCATCGGTGCCTATGAAACCTTCACCTAGGAAACACAGGGGTTCAATTCGGATATCTGTACCTTTGACGAGTTCACCGTGTCCGCCCCAGGCCGGGTGCATCTATACCACATTACCGGCGGTGCCATCACATTGGAGCAAACCATCGTCTATGGCGCACTCGGTGAGCAGTTCGGCGCAGATGTGGACCTGGACGCCGCTCACCTGCTGGTAGACCGGCCCGGCACGACGCCCGGCGCAGCAGATCTGTTCGACCCTGATACTGGCAGCCATATCACCACACTGCACTCCCCCGGCACAGATGACAGGTTTGGTGAATCAGTCACTGGCCAATGAACTCGCTGTGGTCGCCGCTCTGCTGGCCCTGGAGCGCTTTGAGGGGGAGTGGCAGACGATTCCCACGCCGACGCATGATGGCATTCCATTTGGGCCGATTTACCTCGCTTATGTCAACAACAGGCGTGCAGTAATCGTGGAACAGGGCAAGACCATATTCCGGTGCGTTTTCCACGTGGCGGACTATGACACGGTAGACGGCTGGACTTATAGAGGTGGCGCCAGTGCCTACGCCGCACTGGGTGGTTTGACCAGCATCGCAAACATTTTTGTTGACGCTAACATCGTCGTCGCGAATACCAGTTTCGCCGGCAACTACCACATGGGATTCTACCGTATCACAACTGCGGGCTTTCAACTCATAATCGAGCAGCCGGGTTTCTCTCCTAGCCAGGGTGACATGGCCCTGTCTGACGGCATTGCTTTTGATTCGAGGTCCTTTGCCTACAACACGGAGGGAGTAGTCCAGGTGTACGACCCAGCCAATAACTGCGTCCCGGTGGAGGCGTCGCTTTCTTCACGTTGACTTCGTGATAGGGGGCTTCCTTTGGCGCAGCGTCGGTAGTGGTAAACGAATGGCAGGGCACAAAAACTCAGGCCAGTGTTGAAAAAAATGTGACGCGCCGGGTAATCTGCTGGCCCCATTTCAGCCATGTTCGAACTTCAGCTATAGTGCGAACATGTCTGCACGTAAACTAAATGTTCCTCAATACACGCGCGCGCGCGTTACACGGGCATCCTGGCTGACGGCAATCAATGCCGTAGGCGCGCCGCTGCGTGGCATGCTGCGACCCGACGCTGGGAAGTGGCTGGCACGAGCCCTGGCCAAAGAAGCGCGCAAATCCGCAGCGGATTCGGCCTCGCCTGATGCGGTCATAGTCGAGGCGCTTGAGCAACTGACGTCATCCCTGTGTCAGGATGCGCGTCTGAATGTGGTCGGATGCCTCACTGCCCGGGATGAGACCGTGCGGCTACTACAGAAGCATCTGCAGCTGCGCGAGCGTATGCAAATGGTGCCCAGTCTACTGGCCACAGAGCTGCCACCGACGGTTTTTATCGTCGGCCTGCCGCGGACCGGCAGCACATTCCTGCACCATTTATTAGCCGCCGATCCGACCAACCGTACGATGCCTTATTGGGAAAGTTATGAGCCCCTGCCGCCGCTTTCCGGCTCGGACCAGCGCTTAGAACGTGTAACGCGCATGCTCGCCCAGCTGGAACGCATGGCGCCCAGCTATCAGGCCATTCATCCGATGCAGGCCGATCTCCCGGAGGAGTGCGTTGCCCTATTCATGAATGTGCTACGGAGCTTGCAGTTCGATATTCAATACCGCATCCCTCGCTATGCGCGGTGGTTGTTGTCCCAGGATGCGACGATTGCCTATCGGGCTTATCGGGAGCAACTGCAGGTCGTGCAGCATTATCGGCCCAGCGGTGATCGGTTGTTATTAAAGGATCCGACTCACGCTTGTCATCTGTCGGCACTGCTGGACGTATTCCCTGACGCAAAAATAATCTTCATGCATCGACATCCTGTCGATACATTCAGCTCGATCTGCAGCCTGTATGCTTATACGCGCGCAATCTTTAGCGATGACGTGCCCGCTGACGAGATTGGAGAGGAAATCATGGAGGGATACTGGCCGATAGCACTGGCACATATGCAAGCGGTGCGTGCAGATTTACCTACGTCACGTTACATTGATGTGTGCCAGCAGGATCTCGCCATCGCGCCGATAGAAACATTGGCGCGTATTTACAGCCACTTCGGCATGAACTTCGATAATAACGTTCGTCGCGCGATGAGAACTTTCCTCGAGGGCAAGTCGGCAGTATTTCGTGGAAATCACACACATAGTCTTGCCGGCTTCGGTTTGAGTGAAAACGACTGCCTCGAGCGGTTTACTCCCTATGTCGATGAGTTTGGATTATCACGACGACGGGCTTAGCGTCGCTCACCACTGTATTTATATTATAGTGTCGCAAGCCTTATGGACAGTCCGTCGATGGCAAGGGCACCTTGAAGGTATGACTGGTTTCGACTGATTTAGATGTGTTGGAGCCGACCGAGCAACTGCAGCCAAATCCATTGCACTGTCCGGTCGGCCCCACAGAAGTGAAGGTGCCTGTATCGAAAGCACCACCCCAGAGCCGGGCTGTACTCGTTGCTAAAGTAACATCCCAATTGACCGTGATATCATAGCTTGTATTATCGCCGTAGCTACTCGGAACAACCTGCCAGTAAACGCTTTGACCAATATTGGACAAACGACCATTCGGCGTTTGTCCATTTTGCGGATCTCCAATCACGTAATCATCGCATAACCCTTTTTGCCCAGTCGCCTGGATTGTCGATGTGCAATTCTCAACAGTAGTGCCCGCCGTACAATAGTTGTATTGGGTAAACGAGCCCTGATTCCCGACGATGCCAGCTTTTACGACCAAAGCGGGAACCGTTGTCTGTACCGATTGACTCCACGTGGCGCCCGCCTGAAGTCCCGCACCTGGCCCCTTCCCAGAAATATTGACATTGGCGCCGATTGAGAACGAAAAACCAGAAGAATACGTTGTACTCTTTCCCTGGTCAGCTGAGGGGCTGGCATTCACCTGCTTTGTTGTCGTTCCTGCTGGTGGCAATAGTGACACCCGATAGTCGAGCGGATAATTCATATAGCGGCAAACACGTGAATCACCACCGCCACCAATTCCCTTATCGACCGCTATCCCGCCAGTGCAATAATCATCGGTCGTTTGCCAATCAATAGATAAATCATCATCGTTATTGGAAAGCGAGACTTGTCCCTTCTCCTCACTGGCAGACTCGTAGTGAGCTTCCGTCGGCGTCCAGTCACCACCCGCAGTGACCACGTAGAAATCAAAGGCTGGCTGGCCCGCACTGCCTGCACAAGCATGACCGGCATAAATGTTCACCGGCGTATTGTATATGCCACCGGTCGTCGTCGAGAGTAACGTGTACTGCAGGGCATTGTTGCTCAAACTCACCGGCCCATCGGCCAAAATTGACGCCGACTCATTACTCGGTAGAGGTGGCCGTGACAAATCGCCTACCAGCATATTGTAAGCCCGTGCATATGCCCGATCATCTGCTCCTGGATCATCTGCCGTATTTGGTGAGGGCCTTATATTCAGCAACACTCGCGAAGAAGGGATACTATTCTCACGGCGGATAATGTAAGCCAGAAGAACGGGATCGGTGGTTGATGTATAAGCTGCTCCAGCGCCTAATAGGCGGTGCAAAGCTTCAACATCAATTGTACTCGGGCTGAGTATGGCCAAGGTTTGGCCCGCCAGATACGACTCTTTGATGGCTTCTTTTTCACGCTCCGTCAGACCCAATGAGCGGTGCCCACCCCCACTGCGTGGTGGACCCGACTCTGCGAGCAAGCCGGGAGAAACTATTATCGGTGTCGCTTTCGGATTATTGTCAGGCGAAAAGGGAACGACGATAAGATTGCTGCGGATGGCTTGAAGGGCTGGGTTATCGTAATTCCCGATTAGCTGAATTGCCTCGTACTCACCGGACTGGGATTGAGCACTGTCGCTACAGGCACTGGAGATAAGCACGAAGAATGCTGGTATTAGCAATACCGCAGAATAGCTCTTGAAGTTGCGCATATACTATACACCGCTTCTCGCTTCGTTAGTCAAAACCCTAGTCCGGTGCTATGTTCTCGTCAAGCCGCCCAACTATTTTTGAGAAGCCGCACACACATTTACTGCATGACGCTATAGCAGGAAAAAAAGCTCAATTATCCACTGTTTCTTTCTGTTGTACTTTTTCTGCAACACTCCCTGCTGGAATCTATCTATGAAACAATGGTCCGGTGAGGACCCTCTAAATTGTTCATCCAAGCAGACATTTTACCGGGTGATAGTGCGTTAAAATCCCCGCCTTATTCGAAAAGAAAAATAAAGTCGCTATCGACTACAATCTTTTAGTACCGCGATGCGTTACATACATCGAATGAGCGGATGGCCACTTTGTATGCCTATATCACACCCGTATTAACCCACTTACACGTCCCTTGCTAGTCGTTTCCAGGTTACAGCCCACGGACGCTTTTTGTGCTTGCCCACGTCCTGCACTTTTCACTGCCCTACTAAAGCAAATGGCGCAGCAGCGCCTCAGTGTAAGCAGCTGTGCTAGCGTTACCGCCAAGATCCGGTGTAAGCACCTTCCCCGAACCGACCACAGTACGCACCGCGACGCGAATGCGACTCGCCTGTTCCGTCATTCCGAGATGTTCGAGCATCATCGCAGCAGCCAGCAACAATGCGGTTGGATTTGCTATATTTTTACCTGCGATATCTGGCGCACTGCCGTGGACAGCCTCAAATATTCCCAAACCGTCACCGATATTAGCACCCGGCGCTAGACCCAGGCCTCCCACCAGTCCTGCGCAAAGGTCAGATAGCACATCACCAAAAAGATTGGTCGTCACTAGAACATCGAAGCGGTTGGGATTCATAACCAACTGCATAGCGCAGTTATCTACAATAATTTCTTCGAATCCCACATCATCAAAATTCGGCGCGATGTCTCGGGCTACTTCGAGAAATAGGCCGGAGGTAGAGCGCATGATGTTGGCCTTATGCACCGCAGTCACCTTTTTCCGCCCCAACCGTCGCGCCAGCGCAAAAGCGTAGTTAACAATGCGCGTACAACCCGTGCGCGTGACTACACTAGTCAGTTCCGCTCGCTCACCATCGTCACTGCGCATGTGACCTACACCCGCATACAATCCTTCCAGATTTTCCCGAACGACAATGATATCGATATCCGCGTAGCGCGAAGTCGCTCCAGGCACTGTAAGCGCAGGACGCACATTGGCAAACAGATCCAATTGTTGCCTCAGAGACACATTCACCGACGTAAAACCACGACCTATTGGTGTAGTGATAGGACCTTTCAGGGTTGCCACGCTATTACTGATCTGCTTCATTGTCGCATCGGGGATAAGGTCTAGCCCTTCAGCCAGTGCGGGACCGCCAGCCAGCGCCTCCTCAAATACCAGGCCACAATCAAGAGCCTCTAAGATAGACAGGACAGCGGCAGTGATTTCAGGGCCGATGCCATCGCCGGGGATGACAGTGATAGGAGTTGTCATGGAGGGAGTATAACGCAAAAAGTCAGTTTACTTACCACCGCATACTAACAGGAAAGCCGCTCGCCGGGAACTATTAACGCTTTCATAACACCTTCACCATTAGCATGAGAGTGACCTCTCACACGTTACCTCATGCTGGGCTTATCGCACTATACACGCGACGTGGGATTCCGGGCCTCACCATCTTATCCACGTCCCAGCCCTCGTCATGCCACTACCGCGCGACCAGCCTTCGCGCCTGACGACAGCGCACCTTCGCACCATACGTTAACTACCTGCGCTCTCATGATGCACCTTTCAGGCTTGGGTGACGCTGGACTCAGATCAATGCAGATATGCATTTCTAAGAGTGTGAACAATGTTCCATTTCGCTGTTTTTTTTGGTAAACCCCTCACGTTATACTTCCCATTATAGGGGCATTCTTAATTGTGCATCTCCATAGCTGTCTACAATTGAATTTCGAGTTCCTCAGACACAGGGCTTTCTGACGATACGGTTCGCGCAGCAGAGTAAAAATGCTTAGCCAACAGACAGCCGCACCCGTTTGACCCCACCTTTAATCCGATGACTTTGAAGCAACTTGACGACTCCTACAGGAGGCACAAGGTTCTGTGACGCAAGCTAGACCAAAAGCAGATCACGCGTGGGTCTCGCCGGTGGAATACGCCATTCTCTTGGCACAGCTCGTCCTGCTATCTGCTGCAGCATATCTACTAAATATAAGCCGCGACCAAAATCTACCGCTACTACTCCCGCTGATTCTCGTCGGCTTCGCCATCCACGCCTGGCTGCCGCTCCGCTATCGCACAGGCTTCTTCCTTTTTCTATCCGTTTTGGCCACCTGCCTCGTACTGGGCTTTGTAAATGGACCCCTGCTACTGGCCATCGGGCTAATATTGTTCGGAATTTGCCATCTACCCTTCAGCTTCCGCTGCCGCGTGGGGGGGCTGCTTATGGTTGGCGCTGTACTGGCCATGATTAGGGTCGATTTTTTTGAACCCTTTGATAGGGTACCCATGGCCAGCGTGGTTCTGCCAATTCTTGGCAGTATGTTTATGTTTCGGCTCATGTTATATCTCTACGACATACGCCACGAAACGGACCCAGCCCCTCTGACTCAACGTCTCTCGTATTTCTTCATGTTGCCCAACATGTGCTTTCCACTCTTCCCGGTTGTCGACTACCGTGGCTTTGTTCGGGAGCACTTCAGCTCAAGCGCGTTGGCAACCTATCAGAAGGGGCTGCGCTGGATTATGCGCGGCATCATACACCTACTGCTCTACCGACTCGTGTACCACTTTTGGACTCCTGCGTTTGATGAGGTTATTGACCTGGCAGATGCAGTGCAATACATGGTGTCTAGTTACCTGATCTACTTACGCATTTCGGGGCTTTTCCATATTGCCACGGGCATACTTTGCCTGTTCGGCTACAATCTTCCAGACACCCACCGGCTTTACTTTCTGGCGACGAGCTTTACCGATTTCTGGCGCCGAATCAACATCTACTGGAAAGACTTCGTCATGAAGATCTTCTTCTATCCGCTGGCTATGCGACTGCGGAAGCACGGTATGCAAACTGCTGTTGTCGTTGCGTCCCTGGCGACGTTGATCGTGAGTTGGATGCTGCATTCCTATCAAGCATTTTGGTTATTGGGGGAATTCCCACTGGTCGTTCAGGACGCGGTGTTTTGGACTTTTCTTGGCATCGCAGTGGCAATCAACTCTGTAATAGAGATGAAACAAGGTAGGAAACGCGTTAGCCAACACCGAAACCGTACATTTCCAGCTGCATTTACCCTGTCGCTCAAGACCGCCACCATGTTCTGCATCATGTGTATTCTATGGTCGTTCTGGACAACGCCCTCAATGGGGGAGTGGCTTGCTATCGTCGCGAAGGCCACGCAGGCACCTGTAGCCCACGCACTCGTATTGCTAGGTTGTATTGCTTGCGCAGTAATACTGGGTACCGTCGTGCAATTGAGAACAAATTGGGATTGGACACAATCGGGCGAATGGGAGCCACCCTTCACCGTCGCAGCCTCAATGACCATAGGCCTGGCACTGATGCTAATTTTGGCTGCGTTACCACAGGTTGGCAGACAATTAGACGGGCATACTCACGCAGCCTGGGCCACGTTGATTGATCCACAACGACTCAATCAGCGCGACAGGGAAAATCAGACTCGCGGTTATTACGAGGAACTACTTACGATTGATGACGCAAGCCCGAAGGACCAATCCACGCGCTGGATAACATTGTTGAAGCGCTATCTGGGGATGAATATGAGTCTCAGGGAAATTGTTCGAGCTACAGACGACTTACGTCGTTTTGAACTTCTGCCTGATCTCGAAGCCAATTTTAAGGGCGAGTCTTTTCGGACCAACAGATGGGGCATGCGTGATCAGGAATATGAAAAAGAAAAAAAACTCGGGGTTTGTCGACTGAGTCTATTCGGCGACTCGCATACGATGGGTGGCGGATTAACCAACGAGCAGACCTATGAGGCACTTTTGGAAGAAAAGCTGAATGACAACCTGGACTTTCTCTCGGATCGTTGTCAGCGTTTCGAGGTCTTGAATTTCGGTGTGGCTAATTACTCTGTTTTAGAGAGCGCTCTCAGCGCTCGCCAAAAAGTACCTCAATTTAGCCCCGACGTGATTATCTATGTTACCCCTCAGCCTGACATGGACTGGATCGTCGAACGGCTATCACTTGCGCTATCACAGGGCGCGACAATTGATGAACCTTTCATTCAGAACGTAATAGAAAGCGCCGGTGTGCAAGCCGGTATGGACCGAATTGAAATCGAAAAACGTCTTGAACCCGTGGCCGCTGAGCTTGTGGAATGGTCTTATCGCGATATCGCAGAGACAGCTAAAGACGCAAACGCTCATGCCGCATGGATGTTCCTCCCGCGCTCTGATTACACCCAAAGAGAAGACCAGAAACGCTACAGTGAGCTATTGCCGCTGGCCCAGCGGGCAGGCCTGGTTCCACTATCACTGATTGGTGTCTTCAATGACTACGAACCGATAGCGCTACAGCTAAACGCACAGGACACTCATCCAAACCAGACAGCCAGTCAACTGATTGCGCAGCGCTTCTTAGAGGTCTTGGACGAGCACCGGGATATTCTCATTCCACAGGAGTAAACACTACATCTCGCGATTGCCACAGCAGTTTCGAGCAGATTAGTCGTTGTAATTAGACAGACCGTCACTTTCTATAGTTTGGTAGCAATCAAGAGCGCTATATCCGGTAACCGGTTGAGGTTGTCGATATTAATTTCATGAGCGGCTAATGTGATCGAGTATTTTTTTTCGATGTGGTCAACAAGCGCTAAAGTCGACAGCGAATCGAGCACGCCGTGATTGATAAATTCCGTCTCATCGGTGAGGGCCTCACTGGATTCCCCTGGGAGAAACTCTTGTAATATGTAAGCCTTCAGGTCCTCCTTGATTTCATCCACGCTTTGCACCACTTCCAATTTTTCCTCCGGTTTAGAATAACCATGTCCAGTCGACATACAAGTCCAATTGCCGATACGCTTGAACGCCAAAACGCATAAAATACATCGTGGTTTTCCCCTCTACAGGCGAAGCCATCGCGCTATAATGTTGCGCTGCACATCAGATGTCCCCGAATAAATGGTGCTGGCAACCGCATCACGCAACGATCGCTCGACATCATTTTCAGTCATGAATCCATAACCACCCATAATCTGCACAGCGTCATGAGTTGTTTGTATCAACGCCTCACTAGTGTAAAGCTTCGCTATAGCAGCATCCCGGCCCACTGCTCTGGTTATCTCTAGACCAGACGCGGCAGCGTAGGTGAGCAACCGCGACGCCTCCAACCTCACTTTCATATCGGCTATACGATGCGAGACAGCCTGGAATTTGCCAATGGTCTGATCGTACTGTCTCCGTGTCCTCGCATACTCCACTGTAACGTCCAACAATCGTTCCATGGTGCCAACATGACAAGCCACTAACAGCGCCCGCTCCCAATTCATGGCATCGGCAAAGACAATAGAGCCACCGCCAATGCCACCCAGAACGTACTCTTGTGGCACAACTACGTCTTCAAAAATCAATTCACTAATAGGCGAAGTCCGCAGCCCCATCTTGTCGAAGGTCTGTCCGACATTGAAGCCCGAGCTTTTCTTTGGCACCAGGAATGCTGTTACGCCGCCATGATATCCCTTTTCTTTATCACTGATCGCATAAACGAGTGCCAGGTCCGCGACAGGCCCATTGGAACAGAAGGTTTTGGTTCCGTTGATCCTGTAGCCTTCCTCGCAGGCTTCAGCTCTCGTATTCATGGCAAATGAGTCAGAGCCGGTTTCGGCCTCTGTCATGGCGTTGACAGAGATGAGTGACCCATCGCACAAGCCAGGCAAGAATGCGTCCTTTTGCTCATCACTGCCGTGTTTCCAAATTGGAATAGCACAGCCAAGCAAGTGAGCACAGATTGAAAAATTCAGTCCACCGTCTTTACAGCCATAACCCAGTGCTTCAAGGCTGACGGCAGTAGTTACCGGATCAACGCCGCTACCACCGTACTTCTCTGGAATAGGTAGACCCAATACGCCTATATCCGCGCATTTTTTCCAGAGGCCCCGGTCAAATGCATGATCGTGATCGCGGCGCTGTACATCCTGATTAAGTTCAGATTCAGCAAATTTAATTATTGAATTACGCAGGATATTCTGCTCTTCTGAAAGCTCAAAATTCAAGCCTACAACTCCTCTAGCTTCTTATAGTCAACCTTGTCGGTCGATGTCTTCGGTAGCGAGCGCAGAAAAGCGAATCGATCGGGCACCATATAAATCAGCATATTCTCTGATGCAAATTGTTTCATTTTTAAAATCGAGGGCGGTGTATCTCCAGACCATTGTATGAAAGCATGTAGCGCCACACCACTGTCTTCATCCGGTAGCGCGACGACTGCGGCCTCAACAATATCTGCGTGTTGATACAACACTGACTCTATCTCTCCGAGCTCAATACGGAATCCGCGCCGCTTTACCATACGATCTCGACGGCCTAGAAACAGATAATCACCACCGCCTTGGTCTACCACCAAATCGCCCGTTTTGTACCAATAATTACCCTTGCCGTCTTTGCAAAAAGACTCCGCGTTTTTTTCAGGTAGGTTCCAATAGCCCAGATGTACCGATTCACCGGCGATCCACAGCTCGCCCTCCACGCCCTCTCCTACACAATTTCCGTCTTCATCTACCACAGAAGCGGTATTGCCGGAACAAACAACGCCGATACGCTGTGGTAGCGAGGGCTCGTTCGGTATCGGCGTTGTTAACTTAAAGAACGTACAAACATTCGTCTCTGTAGGTCCGTACAAATTGTAGTACTCTGATTGTGGCCATAAGTCACTTAAAGTCTGTAGATGTTTTAGCGGAAATACTTCTCCAGCATACAATACAAGCCGCAGCGCTGAGTAATCTAGGTTCTCTAACTTACCGTGCTTGACAAGTAGTCTGAGGATTGAAGGGGTTGAATACCATACGGATATTTTCTGCTCTGCAATCAATGAAGCAAGCGCTAGCGGATTCTTGCCCTGCTCCTCTCCAATAAGTATCAGGGTTGCCTGGTGTTTGATCGACAGATACAAGTCAAATACAGACAGGTCAAAATGGAAGGGCGCGTGAGATGAAAAGCGATCCCTCTGCTGCAGCTGCAGCTCTTGTGAAGCCCAGTTGACGAAACCCATTGCTGTATCATGACTGTGAACGACCCCCTTGGGCGTACCAGTAGAACCGGACGTGTACAAAATGTATGCCAGATTCGCCGCATAAGAGTTAAACTCGCAGTGATTACCGGCATCTATCAACAACAGCTGTAAATCGACCCCAGCACTGGCAGGGGTTGCGATCGGTATAGCCTCTTTTGCGTGCACCGCCTTGTCATCGAGTTGCGCTACCAGTGCATCCATCAGGGGCTGATCGACCAGAATCGCCTTCACACTGCAGTCAGCAAAGATAAACGCGCTGCGCCTTGGGGGAGCCAAGGGATCGACAGGCACATAACACGCATCGGCCTGGAGGCATGCAAATATCGCTGCCACCGACCCGATCGACTTCGGGAGACAGATGCCAACCCGATCATTCTTCAGCACCCCGACAGATACCAGCGCGGTGGCAATGTCACTGGCGAGTTGATATAAATCTCTGTAATTGACCCGCCCATAGCCTGAATCTACCACCGCGACGTGATCGGCATTGGCCCGAGCAGCGGCGGATAGTAAGTTGCCCAAAGGGGTTCCGCTCACTCTACCCTCCACTTCCACAAAAAATCTATCCAGCCAACCGGCACCATCTGCCGCTGGTATTAGCGCCCCCGCAGCCCCCTCCCGGCGTCGCACTTTTAGCCCAGGGCCCGGTTGTGCCGGTATTGCTATATTGCGCCGAAAATCAAACCACGATGACATACGGCCGAATACCCGTCGTGGCTCAAGTGGCTCACGATTGCAAAGACCCGCGTGCTCTGCAATTGAATCCTGGAACACCACTCCATTTTTGTGGACAAGATCGCACTTACACTGGACCTGCAGTCCATTCAGTGCCCCTTTTCACGTTTTAGAAATAACCCATAGGAATGACTGAAACGATAAAGCTATATTTAAGTCGCATATGAGGGGGTGACGCCATGAAACGTCCTAACAGAGAAGACTATCGGTATCCGCAAGCAACTCCGCTCGTGCAACCCACGAGAGCGATGGACATACTGCGCACCCTGGAGTTGTTCACTCCCAGAGTCCTTGTCAACGACACCCATCTCACCCATCGAGCGAATAACGTTGCCAAAGAGCGAACAATTGCCCAGATGATTGTGGCCGTGTTCCTCATATCACTGATCGCCATCGCCGGACAATGCTACCTCTACTACCAAATAGCGCCGACAGAGAAACTGAAAGCTACGGTACTGGCTCTATACGGATTCGCTTACCTATACGTATTTTTTGCTCTCTTCTCCTTCAAATTTCTGCATTGCTCTACCAGTGTATTGAGCAATAGCTACGCGGGGTGGACATTGATGTTGACTCTAGGCTTCCATACGCTAACAGGACTGACCATGCAATCCCCGGCAGTGCCTCTGTATTTTTTCATTCCAGCATGGGCTTTCCTTAGTTGCAGCAGCCGCTCCGGGCTGTGGTGGAGTGCGATAGTCGCAGGCGTGTTCTGCACCGTCACCCTCATCACACCCCTCCAATTAGACATCCCCAACATCATTCCCACCGATAGCTTAGCCAGTTTTCGCCTTGCCAGTTCACTATTGGCGCTCATATTAATCGCTACCTGCCTGTATGCGCACTTGAATAGCTTTCTCGCTCTCGCTGAAGAACTCGATGAAGATCGACTTCTGTACGCTCACAAGGCTCGGCATGATCCGCTAACCGGTTTGGCTAACAGGGAACAGTTCGACATGCGACTCCAAAATGCATTAGATGATGCCATTCGGCACCATCAACACGTTGCCCTGGTCTACATCGACCTCAATGATTTCAAAGCAGTCAACGATACCCATGGCCACCAAGTAGGCGACAAGGTACTGCAGACAGTGTCCCGACGCATCAACAATGTTGTACGCGACAGTGATACCACGGCTCGCCTCGGCGGCGACGAGTTCGGCGTTGTCTTACCGAACTTGAAAGCCGCACATGCTGCTGCACACATCGTCAGAAAAATTGAGGATACCCTCCTAAAACCAATGACTATTGACGATATATCGATTGCAATATCAGGCAGTGTGGGCCTTGCTATCACACCCAACGACGGCATCTCAGCCAGCAGCTTGACACGCAGCGCAGACCGCAACATGTACGATGCAAAGCGAGTAAAAACACAACTGGAGCTCGTACAGGCAGTCTAGACAGCGACTATACTAGACTAAACAGCTTCTGTATTTTCGTTGCCGACCTTTTATCTCAAGTCCGGATATGACGTGGCCCTAGGGCCTGAAGCTTATCGGGCGAAAACGGGGGTCCTGACCCCGTCATGTTAGATTTAGTCACCAAGAGGGCTTCTAGAGGTTACTGCATAAGACTGACAAAGCAACCGGCTATAACCTACTGCAATTGGACTACCTTGATTCTGGGCGGACTTATCACGTTGGAAACGTGGTGTGGGGGCTGTAATCCCACCATTTTCCGCAGCAGCTATTTGTAGAAAATTATGCTGCTTCCAACAGCCTTCTTGGCGGCACTCCGCCAATAGCTGAGTTGGGGCTTTCATAATTGTAGCGCCATAACCATGCTGAGCTAGATACTGGGCATGATCAACTGATTTGAACGCATGCATGTCCAGCCATAGCACTTCACATTGCGCAAATATAGGAGGCACAGACCGAAACCCCAGCGATTGTAAGTGGCGGTCAGTTGAAATAGCCAATCGGCTATCTCCGCGTTCTCTCATGAGAATTTGGGATCGCAGTAATAGCAGGATTCGCTCCCACTCAAACACTGGCAAACAAATCGGATACTGATGCCGGGGCGCGCAATTGGATACTCCGCCATCTCCTTACGATGAGACGGCTTTACAACTTTCCCTCAAGGGCCTCCTGGCGGATCTCAGTCTTCAGGGGCTCTTCGGCATATATTTTCTTGAGTCGCTTGTTCTCTGCTTCAATCTGTTTCAAGCGTTCCATCATCGAGGCGCCCATGCCGCCAAACTTGACCCGCTATTTATAGAACAGGCCCAGGCTCACGCCGTATTCACGGCACAAATCACTGACTGGAGCGCCTTATTCGTCCTGTTGCATGATCGCCAGTACCTGGCCATCGGTAAATCTAGACTGTCTCATAGAAAACCCCTTCCATTAATTTTAGTGGATTTCTCTACCTATAAGCTCTTTTGTTTTTGGGGGGGATTACAAGGCGCGTTCCGCTGCATTCTTTTCTGTCTAAGCGCCCGACGCCTGCACGGTCGTAGGGATCAATGCTAATCCCTACAAAATATTTCAATCTAATGCGAATATCCAACCAAGATATTCTTTGATGGCCATACCAATTACCACCTATAATACAGGACCTTTCACTGGAAAGACGCGTTGCGACAGGCTAGATCGATGAGGTAATACAGTGACGACTCTGCCTCGCTCGGCACAATAATCAGAATGATCTGACCTGCCACTTTCTATATTCTTTAGTGCAATACAGGTTTACGTTGTGGTGTTTCCGGAGTCTCCTTTTGGATAGAACAGTATTTGACCAGTACCTTCGCCTTGACGAGGTTCATTTTTGGCGCGTTGGCAAAAGAAAATTAGTCATGGAGTGGCTACAGAATAACTTACCCAACCCCTGCCGATCCATTCTCGATGTTGGCGGAGCGGCAAGTCTCCTGACAAAGGAGTTGAGCCAGTTGGGTACTGTGACTGTTGTCGAGCCAGACAAAAAAATGGTTGAGCTGGCTTCGTCAAATGCCCGCGTGCAGGTTATATCGGGGCAATTTCCTGGTTTGCCCGTGTCCGATCGCTGCGATGTAGTAACACTTCTGGATGTTCTGGAGCATATTGAGGATGATCGTGCCGCGCTCGAAGAGCTTTTGTCACTGTTAAATCCCAGGGGATTACTTGTCATCACTGTTCCGGCCTACATGTGGCTGTGGACCGATCACGATGTCATTCTTCATCATAAACGCCGCTACACGCTGACACAGCTTGAGTCCTTGCTCAATGAGGTCGGCTTCAGAGTCACCAGATCATCGTATTATACAAGCTTGCTCTTCCCCCTCATGGCGGCGTCGCGACTCGCAAATAGGGTCCGATTTGGCCGCGGAAAAAAAAACAAACCGGAATATGCTCCAAGAAATCCGTCTGCACTGGTCAATCGAATTCTCGTGGCGGTGATGAGTATGGAGAGAAAGATTCTGCGCTTTGTGCGCCTCCCATTCGGAGGAAGCATGATCGTCTTGTGCACACCCAAGACGAATATAGACAATTAGAGCGGCATTGCCGTCTCATGCTCAATAAATCTGAAAAGAAAAGTAAATGCAGCGGTATATAGGCCAACCAAACAACACGTTTCTCGGCTATCTAGGTTGGTCTTTGGCAGTCCTAATGGTCTTTTTGATTGTCTGCCGTATGGTGACAGAAGTGCTTAACGGCACCCAGCTCCCTTACACCGACTATTGGACTATTCTTGATAGCCTAGTGACCAATGATGGCAATTTAAAGGTCACTGATCTCGTTTTCCTTGTTAACGGTCATCCACTTGTTATTCCAAAAATAATACTCTGGCTCAACCTGCATTTCTTCGAAGGAAGCAATGTATCTCTCGGTCTATTCAATATAGTAATCGTTTGTTTGCAACTGGTTTTGATCTTTCTCTATCTTAAATTGTCTGCTATTGACAGGCCGTCACGCATTTTGGTTCTTCTGCTTTCCACAGCACTTCTTTTTGGTATGACAGGTACTTGGAATTTCATGCACTCTGTTAGTGGTGCCGCTTGGTTGACTACCAATCTGTTGGTTCTTGCCGCAATTTATTGTCGCGCACGCGGCAGTAACCTATTAGCCTTGACTTTGGCGATTGCCGCAACGCTATCCTACAGCACTGGCCTTGCGGTCTGGCCTGCAATCATAGTCGTTGGGCTGTCTGCACGGGAGTGGAAGGCGTCGTGGAAAGAATGGCCATGGGTCGCCATATTTCTTTTTTTAGCGGCGATTATTGCGTACTTCTCGCCGAGCACAACTCTCATTGGAGGGTTTGATCTCACCGTCTTTGCTGACTATACCGCGAGATACTTCGGCAGACCTTTCACTGGGAACAAGACGCTGGCGGCCCTATTGGGCTGTTTTCCGCTGATTGGCATACCGCTGCTTTCAGTATGGTTCCTGTGTTTTTACAGACGCGTGGAAGACAGCGTGTGGCTCGCAATCGGCGTTTTCGGCTGGTGCGCTCAAATATCGATCATAATGGGTCGATACCATCTGCTGTCTTTAGTAGATATTGATCAAGATAGATATTACTCGATTGCAGCGATGACCTGGATAGGCTTTTTTTCACTTCTGCTGTTGGTTACCAAGGAAATCAAAAAAAACCGTAAAGACAGGAGCAGTCAGGATCAAGCTTCGATAAAGACATTTGCATTGGGTCACGCACTCTACACTATTATAATAGCGCTCTTAATATCAGCAACATGGGCCTCGCTGACTGCAGGGCGGCCCGCCGTGGAGCAATTGCACAAAGAACTTGTGCTTCAAGACTATCGGAGTCTGATGTTGAGAATGGACATTGTGGATGGCACTTTTGCTATGGTAGGTCTGCTGCCCGGCAATGCATTCAATTCTACACACACTGTCAAAGCGCTTGGGCACTATCCATTCAGTAGATCCACAATGAAATGCCCGGAGCTTGGAAAATCTGTTCAAATAACCAATAGCCGGGAAATTGTAGGCGAGATCCAAAAACACGACATGCAAGCTCCAGAATTGCCGAAGGTGCACTATCTGTCCGGCACTATTCCAGCAGCCGAGCTACCGGACCAACGCGCGGAATGCATTATTGTTACAAATCAAGCGGGGATTGTTGTTGGAGTGGGCAAGCGGGCCTCCGGTCCTCGCAATCCTGACACGTTTAGGCTAGTCGCTCTTGCGCTGCCTGACCATAGACACTACACGCTCAGTATAGTGGGACCTGGAGAGTATTTTCTGCGTCTTCACAATAGCTTTGAACCGCATGAGGTAGAATCTGGGGACAGCGTACCGGTAAGGTGACCCAACTCGCAGCCCCGCACCTGAAACTCGCTGGCGTTAGGCAGGCGCAATTGTTAAGGTTTCGGAATGAATATCAAGAGAATCAGTATTGTAGTTCCGGTAAAAGACGAACAGGACACCTTGGAGTCTCTTTTTCATCAGTGCAACTCCGTTACCTCTGAGCTGGGTGCAGAACTGGAGATGATATTCGTTGATGACGGTAGTTCGGATAACTCCTGGGAAGTTATGCGCAAATTGCATGCCGACAACCCAGAGAACGTCAAACTTGTTAAATTGCGGAAAAATTGTGGCAAGGCCTTTGCTCTCTCTGCAGGTTTCGAATGCGTAACGGGTGAGGTTATTTTCACCATGGATGCAGACCTGCAAGATGATCCAAATGAGATCCCTAAGTTTCTAGAAAAACTTGACGAGGGGTTCGCCTGCGTTTCAGGCTGGAAAGTGAACCGGCAAGATCCAAAATCGAAGACGATCCCTTCAAAATTGTTTAATTGGGTAACCGCAAAATTGAGCGGTATTTCTCTTCATGACTTTAACTGTGGATTCAAAGCCTACAAGGCAGAAGTAGTGGATAAAGTACAGGTTTATGGAGAACTCCATCGCTATATACCAATCCTTGCGCAAGACTATGGCTATCGTATAGCTGAGGTCGAAGTGCGACATCACCCACGGGAGCACGGATCCTCAAAGTATGGCTGGGAACGCTACACGCGAGGCTTGGTAGATTTGATTACGGTGATGGCAACTACCCGATATCTCAGTAAACCGGGCCATCTGTATGGTGGTATCGGAGTACTATTTGGCATTTTGGGCAGTCTAATTCTGAGTTACCTCGCCGTCATCTGGCTTATGGGGTTCGGTCCTGTAGGAACGCGTCCTCTGTTCTTTGTGGGTATTCTGTTCGTTATACTATCTATACAGCTTTTATCTTTGGGCGTATTAGCGGAAATAATAGTTCGCAGTACGACCCCTCTGGGCAAAGTGAACAAACTCATTTCCGAAAAACATCCACCCGATTCACCAAAAATAACTGAGTAACGGCATGTCTTCACCTAGAATAGAAGACGGCGTCGTCGTTGGCACCGGATCAGACAAATACCAGACCAAGAATCCAGTTGCGCGATATGCTATCAAGCAACTGTTACAGACCGTGTCTGATTTTTCTGCAAAGACCCAACCTTCCTCCATTCTGGAAATAGGGTGCGGAGAGGGTCATATTACTGAGCAATTGTTGCACGTTACAGATGCAAGCATACACGCTACAGATCTGTCAGAAACCTTAATCAGTGAAGCGCGTGACCGGCTTCGATACGGTGATCGTCTCAGTTTCAGCAAACTAAATATCTATGACCTGAACCCACAGGAGCTGCATGCAAGCCTGGTGGTCTGCTGTGAAGTGCTGGAACATCTGGATAAGCCCGAGACAGGCCTGGCACTGCTCGCAAAATCAGCGCGAGATTATGCAGTTCTAAGTGTCCCCAGAGAACCGAACTTTCGAATACTAAATTTCTTACGGGGACAGCATTTTGCTGCATGGGGCAATGCTCCGGGTCACTTGCAACACTGGAGTAAACGCGCATTCATTGCGTTTGTCGAAACACAATTCGATATTGTTGCAACAAAAGGCTTGCTACCGTGGACAGTTGTCTTAGCTACCCCTAAAAGAGGCGTTTAACAATATCTTCAAATTCTATAGTGCAGCTGGCAGGTCGCACCCTTGTCATCGTATCGCTAGGATACCTGGCTATACTTGCGTGGTCGCAGCGCCACGCATTTAATAACTGGGAGCTTTCACCCGAATTTATTTTTGCCTTCATTCTGTCATCAGTAATCTATTGCGCGGCAGGCGTGTGTATTGCTATCGCCTGGAAATTAACGATCAGGCGTTTCGACCCCGATGTGGTGCCAAGAAGCTCCATGTTGGAGGTTTATACAAGCACTCAATTGGCTAAATATCTACCTGGAAATGTCGCCCACATAGCAGGCAGGCATATGGCGGCACGCGCTCAAGGCTATTCGCACTCGGGATTGATTCTTGCAACGCTATATGAATTACTCGGTATTTTAAGCGTTGTGGGCATTATCTCGGGAATCGCTCTTGGCGCTTTTTCTGAGCGAAATCTCATTGCACACCCTAACTTGTATTTTGTACCCCTTTTGGGTTGCCTGCTGCCCGCATTTGCGACAGCACACAAATTTTTCCCCCAGCTCTTTAATTCACTCCGTCTCCATACACTGCCTGTAAATGTCGGCTTACCAAAATTGTTGACCTTCCTATATTTAATTTACGGTGCCTTTTTTGTGCTCGCGGGATGGAGCCTCCTGATTCTTTGTTATGCTTCTCTGAATTCTGCTTCAATAGGCGACACCACCTATATCATATTTGCTTTTTCGCTTGCATGGGTACTCGGCTATCTGACGCCCGGCGCACCGTCAGGGTTAGGGGTTCGAGAGATCGCTTTAGTTTATCTTCTGTCGTCGTCTATGACTGAATCAGATGCTGTGATTCTCGCTGCTATTTTCCGGCTATCTACTTTTGCGGGTGACATTCTATTGTGGCTCGTTACGCGATTCCTGACGTCGCGCCAGAGGGTGGCCCTTTAGATTTGGCTGACGCGGCTCTGTGCCAATTTCTTTGCACCGTCCAGTCTTACGGGAAAATACCTGGCGCAAATTACCTCGGTAGACCCGATTGTCCTCATCTTTCGCTGCCTCTTTACCGACTGTGGCATAAGCAATATCTAGAGGATTACAGATGACACAAAACACACCCACTCAATCATAAGAAATCACAACACGCTGCCTATTCAGAAAAAGGATTTACAGTGCGCGCAACACTGCCTTCAGACTACGGCATCCTGTAACGAGATCATTATGCCCTGCTGACCAGATATCTTGTTGTCGAGCATATCGCGCCAGACACGAGCACAGGCGTCAACCCCCCGGTGACTTTCCATTACCAATTGCGATTGCAACTGCGCTGCAAGCGCCGCACTCGCGGCGTGGGCTTTCTCCGTTAATACTCCCGGCCCCCAATCGGCGTTTCGCTTTTCTATCTGAGTGGGTGCAAAGAAGAACGTCGGCGGACTACCTGGCAGCGTTTCATCGACCTGCTGCGCATCCCAATGGGTGACGCCGACAATCTGGCTGTTTCTCATGTTGCTCCCCAGATGACGATGTAACCGCACCCGCAAGGGCCCATCTCCGGCCATGTCAACGTAGACTGCCGGTAGTCTATCCAGATTCTCTACATTGTCGTAGGTCACCACGTCATCATACAGACTGATTGTCTGGACGAAAGCCCTATTGCGCTCTGCGGTAAGCCCGATCAGCTTGCCCCGATAACCATTCGATCTAACAAACTTCGCTAAACTATACCCCGTTTTAGAGGAGGCTGATCCAATGAGGATTTGTGTGGCACCAAACCATGTGTTGTCTTGCAGAAAGTCGGCAATCACAAATCCCGTGACGAAGAGGGGAAGGAATAGACAGCGTACATCCTCCATCGCCCGCAGCGCTTTAGGCTCCGACTGCGTACGTGAGTACTGGTTGTACAGCGCCGGTAATTCGTACCGGTGTGGGGTCTCATCGATAAAGTAAGCCTCTTTTACACGCCCGGGCGTCAGCATCACATGACTACTCATGGGAAAAAACCCGTACAAGCGCTCACCGACACCAATCTCCGCTGATTGGCTCTCGACCACGTCAGCCATACCCCAGACAGTGACCTTGCCCCAGGGCGATTCGGCTGTAGGAAAAAATCGCCAGTAGCCAATAAGGTCACCAGCAAAGGCATAGCCTACATTGTTAGAGGTAATGGCAAACTTGTCTATGGCTACACGAATATCACCATCGTCCAAATCGGGCTGCTCGGCGTCGATAGCACGCGTGTTCCTCAGATTAGTTTTGTCTATCCAGAGTTCCTTTAATCTCATGGCGTACTCCTGCCCACTTTATTTCACATCACATCTCACCGCATACGGGCGGCGTCAGCCACCGCCAGGTACAGCCAGGTACAGCCAGGTACAGCCAGAATACCCTATAAACGCGGATCAGATCGGTTCTGGCGCAAGAGATGTGCAGCGGACGCGCTCAGAGCGCCACACCCGCTGCCACCGCAAGACACTCGAGAGCCCTGGGCACAAAAGCGACAAAGACACCCCGACGAGCGTCTATGGACAGTCACCACTCTGTCCCTTCGGTTGTGATTCTTTACGCGCAGCTAGTGGCTCAAATGATCCCTGCGACGCCTTTATGCGTCATCGTTTGTGCTCCGGGCTGTGAAAATCGGTATGACAACCGGCATCCCAGGCATCCGGTTGATTGCCATGGGCGGGCACACCACCCGCATCTTTCAACATTCGCGCGAGATGCAGGCAGTTCCAAACCAGAAACGTCGTATTGCGGTTGGTAAAGTCGTTTTCGGGACCGCCTGACCCAGGATCCCTATATGAAGGACCAGGACCCGCCTCGCCCATCCAGCCGGCATCGGCCTGGGGCGGCACCGTGTAACCAATATGTGATAGCGAAAAGAGAATACTCATCGCGCAGTGTTTCACACCATCTTCGTTTCCGGTAATGAGTGTCGCACCTACTTTACCGTAGTCGCGGTACTGACCCTTGTCGTTAAAAAGGTGGGTGTAACCGTACATCCGCTCAAGGACGCGATTACACATGGAGCTCTTTTCCCCTAGCCATACCGAGGTGCCCAGAATCAGGATGTCGCAACTATCAATCTTGGCCTGGATAGTGGGCCAGTCGTCCCGCTCGTAGCGATCTACGCCGGTGTAGTCGAGGCCGAGACCCGCCGGTATGTCGTAGTCTACGGGCCGAAGGACCTCCGTCGAAACGCCGTTCGCTTCGAAAATTTGCTGTGCTACCTCGAGCAATCCTTCCGTATGCGACAGGTTTGGCGATCGCGTCAGCGTACAGTTCAGCATCAGCACCGACAAGTCGTCATAGCGCGCTGGCGGGTTGGCGCACTGTGTCGAGGTAATCTTTTCAAGTTGCACTGTCATCGCGATATCTCCAGTTTGTTACGAATGATGATAAATGGCTGCAGATGAATGCCACCGGCACTCAC
>JABSPW010000045.1 GCA_013214285.1 Halioglobus sp.
CAGCGCGACATGCCGCATCAGGCACTCCGATAGGCATCCCTCAACGCCTGTTTCTGCACTTTCCCCATAGCGTTTCGCGGAAGTTCGTCGACGATAAATACTTTTTTCGGCACTTTAAAAGCCGCAGCCTGTTGTCGCAGCGCCAGCCGAATACGCTCCCCGTCGACAACCTGCCCCACCACCGGCACAACAACCGCCGCGACGATTTCACCGAAGTCTGCATCGGGCAGCCCGATCACTGCGGACTCGCGCACCCCGGGAAGCGCGTCGATAAGCTGTTCGACCTCCCTGGGATACACATTCAGGCCACCACTGATCACCATATCCTTGGAGCGGCCGACAATAGCCACATAGCCGTCCGCATCGCGGCTGGCCTGGTCACCCGTGCGGAAGAACCCGTCCTCCGTGAAATCTGCGGCAGTTTTCTCGGGCAGCTTCCAATACCCGGTAAAAACATTGATGCCCTTCACCTGCAGTTCACCAACCGCACCAGCGGGCAGCGGGCGGTCTTGCCCATCGCAAATGCGCACCGCGACACCCGGCAGCGCAGATCCCACGGTCCCCGCTCGGCGCTCGCCGTGCAGTGGATTGGAGGTATTCATGCCGGTCTCGGTCATGCCGTAACGCTCTAAGATGGTGTGGCCCGTGCGCTGCTCGAATTCAACAAAGGTTTCTGCCAGCAGCGGCGCTGAACCGGAGATAAACAGGCGCATGTGGTCACAAACCGCTTTGTCGAATGCCGGATTCCCCAGCAGTCGAGCGTAATAAGTCGGCACACCCATCATCACAGTGCTGTGGGGCAACGCGGCCAGTACCGCATCGACAGCGAATCCTCTCAACCAACGCATGGCGCTACCACTCATCAACACACAACCAATCGCGACAAACAGGCCATGCACATGAAAGATCGGCAGCGCATGAAGCAAACAGTCCTTGCCGGTAAATCCCCACTGATCGACCAGTGTGGTGACATTTGCGACCAGATTATCGTGGGAGAGCATTATGCCCTTTGGCTTGCCCGTTGTACCGGAGGAGTAGACCAGCGCCGCGGTATCCTCCGGCGCCGTCGCGGCGGTCACACATGTCGCCGACACCCCCGCTAGACGTTCTGTGAGGGAACCCGTGCCGTCCGCGTCCAGGGTGAACACATGCGACGTCCCCAGCGCCGCACACAGTGTGCTCAGTGCATCCGCCCGGCGGCTGTCGCACACCAACACGGCGGACCCGGCATCCTGCAGGAAGTAACGCAACTCCTTTTCTGTGTAGGCTGTGTTCAATGGATGAAAGACAAGACCCGCGCGAATGGTGCCAAGAAACAACCACAGGGCCTGGGGAGACTTGTCTACCTGCACCGACACGCGATCGCCCCGCGCCAGACCCAGTGCCATGAGAGCATTGGCAATGCGAGCCGACTCCCGCTCGGCATCAGCGTAGGTATAGGCAATACCGTCGGGGGTCGTCAGGAGGCATCGGGCTGGATCGGGAAAACGGCTGCGGTACGTCGTATACAGGTTCAGTGAACTGGCGCTGGGCATGATCGCGGTACCTGTGTGCCCCGGAAATAATGGAGCTGGCGAGAGGAGTCGAACCCCCGACCGGCTGATTACAAATCAGCTGCTCTACCAACTGAGCTACGCCAGCATGTCCAAATAAGGGACTCAACACACCACCCCTTAGCAGCGGGGGCAATTCTAGGGGATGTGGCTGGGGGGCGCAACTGGTGGCCCAGCGCCGGATAAAGGCATCCTCGCAGTGTTTCGCCGCGTCAGGCCTTTCAGTCAATCGCGATGGCATCTCAGCTCTGCGCATGCACCCAACTGTTGATACTCTTTGCGGTCCAGCAGACCGCTGCGCTTTCGTGCCACAGCCTCTGTTGGGTCACGGCACCTTATGAACTTCAGCGCTGCACCTGGAAAACTTGCCCTGCGCACGCCCGCTGATCCGTAAGGTCGCGGGCTACGTAAGCCTCGCATGCCTGTGATACACGCCGTAATCGACTCGCTCCAGCCCACGCTTGCTGACCTCGTTGCTTACCTGGACATGTCCTGTCAGACACAGGCACATGCCTTCTTCCATGACCTTCAGCACCGCCTGCATCACGCCGAAAAAGAAGACGACCTTCTGGCTTGGTTCATGGTATTGTCCACTGCCGCCTTTCAAGGCTTCACCCTCGACCCGATGGCTGCCATGATGGCCGATCGACTGCTCGCCTCCGCGCAGCAAATCGCTCAGACCTTTGCCGCCAGCGAGGACGCGGCGCACTAACATCAGCGGCTCCAGCACTGACCATTGCGCTGCCACTCGTCAAGGAAACGCCACAGCGTCGCGCAAACCAGCGTGTGATCAATCACGCCATTCAGCAATAGCTCTCTGAGATCGTCGATCGCCACCCTTTCGACCTCTGTTCGCTCTGTCTCACTGACATGACGCACTGCCGAACCCGGTGTTACGCAGCCAACAAACGTGTGCAACCTATTGCTGAAGACAGCGGGATTGGGATTCAAACGCCCCAGACTATGCACTGTCTCAGCACGATAGCCGGTTTCCTCCTGACACTCTCTCACAGCCGCACGAGACGGCTCCTCGCCAGGGTCGACCATGCCGCCAGGTATCTCCAGCGTCACCGCTTGGCTGCCGTGGCGATACTGCCTGATAAGTACCACCTTGTTATCGGCGGTAAGAGGTACCATGTTCACCCAGTCAGGCGCGTCGATATACACGAACTGGTGCGTTTTCCCCGTGTAGGGCGACACATCGGAGGCCTGGCACAGATCCAGTATGCGGGTGCGCTGCAGGCGATCGGCCCTGTCTCTTTTCCATATTTTTATCGTGGTCATCGTCTTGTCACCTACGCTGGGGCGCTTGTTGTGGCCCTGCCCTTCGGAGGATCGGCACTGCCACCTGCCGCGACAAGCAAACCGCAGCCGCGCCGCTCACGTAACTACTCCACAGGGCACGAGCGCGAGCCGCGGCTCCGCTAGCGCCTTCACTCGCCGAGGAGGGCTTGTCATGAAACTGTACCTTGCCGCTTGTTCATTGAGCTTACTCAGCGGGGTTGCGCTAGGTTACCTCAACGGCAAGCAACGCGCTGCATTGACCTTCGTAGACCAATGCACACTCCGCAATTTCGTTGTCATTCAAGATCGGCAACAGGACGCACTGCGTCGCTACCATTGCTTTGAACTCACGGAATTGGACATTATCACGGTGCCCGCCACACGCACCCCACCCGCACCCCCCTTTATCTAGAACCCTTGGTCGACCACACAGCCAGCTGCACCTGCATCACAATGGGCTGCCTACCGCGTGCTGATCATCACCCGGACGCAGACCACATAAAGCCAATAGCGCCGCCACACTGCGCGCGTGCTCGCGCGGGGCCCCGGTGGCACTGGCCATCAGCTGGTCACGCTGCCCAGACCAGTGCCCGTAAGCGGGCGGCACGACCTGCGCCAGATGCGACTCCAGGGTCACAATCGGCGCCATGAGCTCACGACGACGGCGCGCCAGTTGCACCGACCAAGGTTGCACGTCATTGATGAAGAATTTGCGCACCACGGTATCGACAATTCTGCCCTCGGGGCTGGGACGTCTGCCCCTGCATATCGGTGTACGCTCCGTCCTGTCGTGCAGGGCGGCGTTTGCTCCGGCGAGCCCCGCTCGCTGTAGGTCAAGAGCTGCCAGCAACGCTCCGCCATCACCCAACCTGATTTCGCCGAGCAAATCCTCTAGTTCTTCGCTGCCCGCACGATAGTCCCTGTCCAGCCAGCGACCCGTGAGTTGCGCCAACCGAGACAAGGCAACAAGCGATTCGTTGGCCGTCGTTGCCCAATAGTTGTCAAGATGCGCAGGCCGCCTCCAGAAAGCACGAAATTCCTGCCCGCCGAGTGTCGCATTCCAGATCCGAGCCTGTAGCTGTTGCCGCTTGCGACTCACCGCCTGGTGCAGGGCAGCTATCAGGTCAGACTGCTCTTGCGGATCCAGATAAGCGATACAGGCCGGCGCCAATGAGAGGAATTCAAGCTCCAGCAACAGGCGCTGAGAAGCGCTTGCCAGCTTGCCGAGACTGCTGTTCATCTTACCGATTGTAATACTGAGCTCACACCCTCTCAGCGCCAACAAGTCCAGTAAATCGAGATTACCCATCTGCACATCAAGCTGCAGCTCGCGAGCACGAGGCAGCACTGGTAAGCGTTCTCCGGTAGGTTCGATGACTTGATCCAAACTGCGGCCCAGACGTGTCAGGTAGTTCTCCAGCGGGGCATCAACACCGCAGCCGCCTAGCGCACACAGGGTCAGCAACCACCAGCACCGTCTGTGCGACCTTCTCACAACCATGCCGAGACAACCCAGAATCATCTGTCTACCGTATCATCTTCTGCGCACGGGTCGACTCGCGGCCCGGTTCAAGGCCCGATACCGAGGGGAGATGCAAATGCATACAAAAACCGTCATGTTTGCTCTGGGCTATAGCGGCCTGCTTCCTTTTTATGCCACGGCACTTTGGATTTGCTGGCCGGACGCACCCGCTAAAGCGCTCGCAGCACACGCCTTCGTAGTGTATGGCACAGTCATCCTCGCATTCCTTGGAGGCACGCTGTGGGGATACGCGATCACCGTAGCCGCTCCAGCAAAGTATTCCCGCCTGATAGTCAGCAACGTGGTTGCGCTGTTTGCCGCCGCAGCGGGATTGCTGGATTCTCCTCTAGTAGCCTGCCTCCTGCTGGCCCTGGGACACGTCCTCGTCCTCACTTACGAGCGCCGAACAGCCGACCCCAACGGGTGGTACCTGACCTTCCGCACACGCCTCGTAATGGGGCTGCTTCCTGCCCATGCACTGCTGGCCACCGGCCTGGGCCGCTGAACACCGTGTTCTTCGCGACCACCTTTTGTGATGCCGTCGAGCGGCCTCACCCGTTTCGATTCTCCTGGATCCAGCACTGCAAAGTGGTCTCTGCGCACACCCTGCTCCCGCAACGCATCTGCAAGGTCGATCACCGGCTGATTAATGGCCTCATACGTCAGCTGAAACGTCCCAAAGTGCATTCCGATCGACAACTCGCTGCGCAGGTCTAGGTGGGCGCGAACAGCCTCCGCCGGGTCCATATGCACATCGGCCATGAACCAGCGCGGCTGGTAGGCGCCAATCGGCAGGAGTGACAGCACAAAGCGCCCAAAGCGTTCTCCAGCATCACGGTAATGCGGACCGTAACCGGAATCACCACCAAAATAGATATGTCCTGAGGGGGCTTCAATCACGAAGGCGCCCCACAAGGTTTTCATTTGATCGGTGAGGCCCCGACCCGAGCGATGACGACACTCAATGAAATGCACCCTACTGTCACCCACTACTATCGTATCATTCCAGTCCATGTCCCGATAATGTTGGAGGCCCAGCTCTTCAAACAGAAGACCATTACCCAATCCCGCCAGCACCAGTGGCGGCGCGTTCTGCTGCGATACCAGTTGCTGCAGCGCCGCGCTGTCAAGATGGTCGTAATGGTTGTGGCTAATCAACACGACATCGATCGGCGGCAGATCTTCAATTGCTATGCCGGGCGCATGCACACGGCGGGGGCCCGCCCACTGCACCGGACTTGCGCGCTCCGCATACACGGGATCCGTCAGTATATTCAGCCCATCGACCTGCAAGAGAAAGGTGGCATGACTGATATACGTCACGACCACGCCCGTCTCCACGCGCCCAGCGGGCGTCGCAGCGTCCGGTGTTTCGACCCAGTGAGGCCAAGACTCCGCATGCACCAACAAACCCCAACCCAGACGGACAAAGTCAGTAAAAGACTTATGCATGGGTTCGCGGTTAATGAAACGGTTACCGTCAAAATGATCGCCGGCCTCGCCCTCGAAAGCAGGGGCGCCAATACAGGCGCTCAGCACGCTCATCACGACTGCCAACAGGGATAACCGTACCCTACTCACAGTGCATCCGCATCCGGTCGGCTGGGCTTGCCCCATCCCCTACAACGGTCAGATGCCACGCCCGACTGGCGCATCACTTTCCCCATTTTTTGCTATCCCATCCTGTTACGCTCGGTTAGCCGCCAAAGATCAATGTCGCGACCGGATTCCACGCCGTTTGCCAGTAATGCTATTGTACTCCCACCCCGCGTAACACCGTAGGCGGCAACAGCCATTGGCAAGCCATCAGGTCCCCTATCAGTGATAGCAATCGAGACAGCCGGAATCCGACGAGATCATGCCTGAAACAGCACTCATTACCGGTGCATCGGGCGGCATAGGCGCCGAGCTTGCCCGAGTGCATGCGGCAACCGGTGGCGATCTTGTCCTTGTAGCGAGGAGCGAAGACAAATTAAAGCAGATAAAAGTTGACCTGGAGAGGGAGTTCGACGTTTTCGTGCGGGTCATCGCCGTCGATTTATCGGAACCTGAGGCCGCTGAGCAGGTCTTTGCTGCGACCAAAGCCGCTGGGCTCAGCATTGCGATATTGATAAACAACGCCGGCGTTGGCGGCCATGGCAAGTTTGTCGAAAGAGAACTACACCGGGAGCAGACGATGATGCAGCTCAACATAGGGACCCTGGTCTCGTTGACACACCTCTACTTGGAGCCGATGGTTCAGCAAGGTTTTGGAAGAGTTCTCAATATCGCTTCAAGCGCGGGATTTATACCGGGGCCACTGCAAGCTGTCTACTATGCCTCTAAAGCGTTTGTGCTGTCTTTTTCCCAATCCCTCTCAGAAGAACTGTCCGGCACCGGTGTAACGGTCACCGCACTCTGTCCCGGCCCTGTAAAAACAGGTTTTGCCAAAGCCAGTGGCCTTGAAGACGTTACGGTCTTCCAGTTTGGCGCCTCTGCGAAGTCCGTCGCTAAGTACGGCTATGCCTCCATGCAAAAAGGCAAGCTTGTGGCTGTCAACAACGTCATTCTCGGCTTCCTACTGCGCTGGATTATTCCTCTGATGCCGAGAAAAGTATTACTCATGTTCTCCCGCCTGTCCTTGGAAAAACCTCAGAAATAGCCACATGAGTAAATCAGCACCACGGATTGCTCTACCAAACCAATACGCGCTGTCCACTGGGACCCGATCCAATGGTCAGAAAGCCAAGTACTTTTTTGTCAGGTAGCAACAGGTGGCCGCGATAATATCAAGGCTGGGGGCAATACCCTGGGGCGAAAAAGCGTTAACGATTGCCTTAGAAAAGCCACCTTTACCCCGCAGGGTCCGCCTGTAGCTGGGCGGCGGCGTCAGGCTATCGTATGCTGTAAATACACCGTCACAACCCTACATAAAAAGTCTACATCATCTCAAGTGCGTCAACGTACGCATTCGACTGAGCCGTGACCGTTAACGAGATACTCGAACGTGCCATCAGACAGATAACCCGTAAAGCCCTTCACGTGTTTCTGCCAACGCGCATCCGCTTTCCCGCTCATCACTATCGCGGTCAGCGCATGGCATTCAATTACCCCAGCCGGTCAGCAACCGACAGTCGGCGCGCAGACATCACCGATACCATCGCCATCAGTATCTGCCTGGTCCGGATTGGGCACGTTGACACAGTTATCTAGCGCGTCTCCCACCCGATCTCCATCAATATCTTTGTGATAAGCCGCGTCATAATCCGGGTCATGGTTGCTCATGATCGCCTGGGCCATCGCATTCAGATCGGTGCCCGGCCAGACTGGACCATACGCATAGGTGGCCAGGTCGACATCATAGATCGCATCCAGCCAGACCAACCGACCCAAATCCACCAAGATGTCACCGGCATGCCCCAGGTTATCAGTAAAAATCGAGATAGAGGCGTCGCCAACCAGATTCTGCACACCAGGCAAGCCGCCCTCGGCAAACAGGTTACGCAGCGCCAGAGCGCTCTGACCGTAGGGTATCGAGTAAATATCCACACCCGGATGCAGTTCACGTAGCTCGTCAATAAAGTCATGCCAAGCTGACCCATAGTACGCAAGCCACAGCGCTGAATAGGTCTCGGCATCAAAATTTTTCGGGTAATTCAGCCAGGGCAGGGCGACAAAAATCCGTGTCTGGGGATTCTGCGCCAGCGCGTAGTTGATCCAGCGTTCATAGCCTGCCGTTGACGGATACGCAGGGTGGTAGGTCATACCGAACAACTCGACGTTGCCGCCATCTAGAACGCCCTGGATCTCGGCACGTTTGGCGGCATTGTCCCACAAGGCCTCCGGTGCACCAGAGGCACCGCCGGAAAACACGATGGTCTGAGTATGCCCAGCAATGCCTGCCGCCGCACTGTAATTGGACATCGCCTGCGCATAGGGCCTGAAGAAGCTGTGGCCAATAAAAAGGGAGTTGAAGCCGGGGTTGGGCGGAGCTGCAGCCACCGTGCTGCCCAGCAAGACTGCCCCCACTAATGCCAAAACAAATCTGCAAACGGTTTGCATGGTCAAGCCTCGGACCGAGTCACCACTGCTCTCGGCGCCATGTGTAGCAAATTGGCTAAAATTAACCGATTTTCACTGCATAGGCAATGCGGGTCGAACCGTCTTGTCACGGAACACAAGACGCCCGGCGCCGACCCGACACGCGCCCCTGAACAGCGGATGCCAGCCAGGGTGGCTATCGATACAGCAAAAAAGCCTACGCAGCGTCGACTTGTTTGACCAGCGCTGCCCAGAACTGCCGCTCTCGCTCCTTGAGCGTACCCGCATAACCGGCGCCACCGAGAAAAAAATACCAGCGCTCATCGAACACGCCCTCGCTATGGCCCCTTGCAGATAACCATTGGCTCCAGGCGGAACGCAATGTCACTGCCGATACTGCGGGATCAGACTGTAACCAAGCCAATGTCATGGTACTGAGCGAACCTTCATACCCCAAGGCTCTCAAGGCCTGAACTTTTATATCGATGGTACTCATTCACGTCCTCCTTAGTTATCGGGAACCACCGCAGAAATTGAAGCCAACAAACGCTTTAGATCGTTTTTGTGCCCGCACGATTGAGGATCGGCCTCATGGGGGACAGTCACAAACTTGGCACTACCTAAAATTGGTTATTTTTCGAGTACGCTTTGCAGTTTCCTGCAGCACGCGAACATCTTCTGCGTCATCAATAGGGCAACTTCCCAATCTGATGTTGCCGCCGGTTTATCGACCGTTTTTCTGTCTGCTATGCTGCATCGATGGGATTTCAAAACCAGTCATCGGCCTCTGCGAGCCTCCGCACAGATAGCATTACCGGTTTCTACACGCTGGACGAGAAGCTCCAGCGCGTCAGAGGATGGGTCTTCAACCCGTCCGAACCCAAGCGTTCGCAGTGGGTAGAGATTTGCGCAAATCAACACGTTATTTGTGTTTTGTACGCCAACCTCCACCGCGCCGACCTCAGCAAGCTAAAAACGGGGTATACCCAATACGGCTTTGAATTCCTATTTTCCAGTGAGACAGCACCTGTTAACGGTGTTGATATTCAGGTGCGACACCAGGCCAGTGGGAGCTATCTACGATCCAAGGCAAAAGCATTCCAAATCCGGCCAGTACACTCTTCGTCCATACCCATCAGAAGCCTCGATCAGATACAGACGGAAGAACTAGTGCGTCATTCAGACCGTGTTGCAATAGACAGCCGGCACTGGTGCGGCGACCGGGAGTTCATTGACCAACTGATTGGATTCAATAGTAAGACAGCACAACGCGTCGGTAAGATGTACCGACAAGATGACGGCGACTGGGCATATACCAAGACTGTTCGTTACATTCACTTGCGTGATACATTGGTGGTTATGCCCTATGGGTGCGTGATAGCCGACAATTGCTTGATACGCAGCAATCTCGGTTTTCCACATCCCATGCGCGTCAGACCAATCATATCTCGCGACGACGAAGTTACAGAGCAAAGCCATGAAGACTGGCTGCAAACTGCGACAAAAGTCCGGCTGCGGATTGTAGACAATGCAGTAAGGCGTGTGGACGGCCCTGCGTTATTAATGAGTGCGCCTAAGTACCAGGGCTACAATCACTGGCACGCGGATGTACTGCCTATGCTGGCTGCAGTACCGCAACTGATCCCGACGCAGTTGAAATGCGTGATCAGTCCCGGTTGTCCAACGCACTGGCACGAGAGCAGCCTGCAAATAGCGCGTTCAACTTACCCCAAACTACACGTTGTAGAGGCCAGCGCGTTGAGCGTTCTCAGCGTCAAAGATTTGATCTACACAACAGGTTTAGGCGGTAATGGCTGTTACCTCGCACCAGCACTTGTCGAGTTCTATGAGCGTTTGGGCAACTCGGTCAAGGACAAAAATCGCACGCCCGGCACGGGCAAGAAACTATACCTATCTCGTCGCAATTACCCACGCCGCTTACTGAGTAACGAAGCAGAGATCGAGCAAACAGCGCGATCAATGGGCTTCCAGGTAATCGATCCCGCCGCTTACTGTTACGAAGATCAAATCCGCATTTTCAGACATGCAGAATTCGTGGTGGCACCGCATGGCGCGGCACTAACCAACCTATTTTTTAGTCCCTCTGGAGTAAAAGTTATCGAATTGTTCGCCGACTGCTACACCAATAGAGCTTTGCAACGTCTCGCGAATCTGAAAAAGGCGCGCTATGGCTATATCGTCGGTGAGTCGCTCCTTCGTCAGGGTAGCCCCGGAGCGCACGCGTTCAGCTACCACATTGATGCGGCATCCCTCATTCGCCTCATTGAAGCAATGGATGATGTGTAAATATGGAAAAATGACCCGAACTGGCGATGCCCACTCGGGCGAAAGCCCTATAGTATCATCCTCGGCATCAAGAGCCTGCTCGCGAAGGGACAAAGTGACAATCACACTACGACAGCGTCTATTACTCCTGCCCGTTTTTCTGCTTCTGACCGTGATTCTGGTCGCTTGTGATAAAACCCCGGATGAAGAACAGATCGGGAAAAAAATAACACGCATGAAGAAAGCAATTGAACAAAAGGAATTCTCCGCTATAAACGAGCATTTACACAGAAGCTTCGTCGCCAACGACCGAATGAATGCCAAGGACGTCAAACGACTGCTGCATATGTATGGCATGCAGCACAACAAATTAGGCGCCACCATACTGAGCAGTAAAACCACACTGGACACCGTGTTACCTGGCAGAGCAGAAACTCTGCTCTCTGTCGTCATTACTGGCTCCTCCGGTCGCTTGCTGGCAGACGGCAGCGTAAGGACAGTCACACTGGATTGGATAAAAGAGTCAGGAGACTGGCTGGTCAGAAAGGCGGAGTGGCGCCATTACTGACCGGCAAGCAATCAACCGAAGCAATCACAATGGGGTCAGGCTACAATGCATCAGCGTTGAACGTGCAGTTATAGCCAGGGCGGAGCAAGCGCAATCAGCCCAGCCACCATGCAGATATCGCCAAACTACAGTGTGCGCCGTGTCCCGTTTCTCCGCCTAGCGACCTTTCACACCCGCTTTATTGTCGTTGCAAAAGGGCTCAGACAGCGCAGCGACTGTCCGACTGAGTTTGCCGAGTCGGTGACCTGGCTCTACTGGTCTCGCAGGGCGTTTTCTCATCTAAAGTGAAGCGATCACAGAGGCAGCGTGATTATGCCCATTAATACCGATGCCCCACCATCGTATACAAGCGGGCGGTTTTGCCCTGAAAGCACTGATCGTGGTAGCTAACCTCAATTCGCTTGAAACCGAGCACCATCAAGAACTCTCTCATAAGCCTAGGCGAAATTCGCCACCAAGTGTCATAGGGCGCCTTGGTCTTGGCATCCGGTATAAAATGCATGTGTCGCGCACGTGTGACGTACTCCAATACACGGCTTCTGAGCCGCGGCAGAATATCGGCAACAATAATCGTCTGATCCACGTGGGCGGCGATACTCTGCAGCGCGAGAAATGGATCCCTGAGATGCAGAAGAATAGACCCTAGAGTACCCACATCAAACCGACCAATTGTCTCCGGAATTCGATAGATAGTGCCATAGACAACGTTTGCCGAAGAGTTGTTCGCCTTATGCGCTAACCACCAGCCGTTATTGAGCTTTCTGATGTGTCGCTTGAACAATGCGATATGCTCTTCGTAATCAATTCCATGAAAGGGCACGATATCCCATTGCTGATTTTCATCGATATCGTAGCCAACCACTTCCGCACCCATCTTCTCCATACTAAAGCACAAGTGACCGCTGGCCGTACCCGCTTCTAACACGCGCTTACCGTTGAAGTCGACGTTGCCCAGGTAGGCTGCCTCCTTACCCCTGAGATCCCACTCCCCCTCTACCACACCAAGACCCGGGATATCCATCGTATGGTAGAAGTAACAGTCTTCGAGATCCGTAACGTCCCTGGGTGGAGCCCAGATCGTATCGCTCATGCGAATTTTCCTGTTTGGTGTTCTGCATTTATCTGTGAGCTGGGCGGTCTTATTTTGGCTGTCCGCACAATACCCCATTGGTCCGGATCATACCATGCTTGCCCTCGTATGCCGCTGCCTAAATAATACGAAGCGATTGTCGGGGCTGTAAGGTAATCACATGATTTTTTCTATACCGGCTGGTTCACCTACCGCATAATCGCAACTGCTGAGACGACTACATTCGGGGTATCGTCGGCCTGTCACAGGCAGGTGTCATTACTTTTACCACTAAGCATTCGGGAGACACGTCAACTATGTCGGACAATCCAAGCGCCCGGGTCGGCATACTGGCCGAAGTTGGTGGAGATTATTTTACTGCACGCCTGATCGTCGAGATAGATGACACGGTCGCACAACGCAAGTTGGGCAGTAATGCTCGCTTAGGACAAGTTGGCTCCTATCTCACCGTGCAACAGGCTAACTCACAGATACTGGTGATTGTCGAACGCAGTTACCGTGTCGCCGACCGACAAGGACATGCTGCGTCTATGGTACGCGTGACACCAGTGGGCCAGATCAATGCAGATGGCAAATTCAATAAGGGCGTATCAGCGTACCCAAGCATTGGTGACGATATCTACGCTGTCTCTTACGACAGCCTAAACGCTATTTTCTCAGCGGACGGCGAAGTGGCATTCAAGGTCGGCCAGCTGAGTGCCTTCAGAGACGTCAAAGTACATCTCGACGCTTCGGCTTTTTTCGGTCGGCACGCTGCTATCCTCGGACAAAGTGGCGCTGGCAAGTCATGGACGGTCACCAGCCTGATCCAATCGGCTTTACGCTGTATGCCCCAGTCGCACATTATCCTGCTGGATATGCACGGAGAATATAGCGACAAGGAAGTCGATGGCGTTGTTTCGGTATCTCCGTTCCCCCCGGACAATGTACGTTGCCTGAACGCACAGCAGGCGGAATTCCCTTATTGGCTACTAACGTATTCGGAGCTGTGTGACCTGATCATCGACCCGACTGACGAAGATGCGTCAATACAAACCACTTTTCTACGCTCGATTCTGATGCGACTGAAACGTGAGTCCAATGAGCACTTAAAGATAAGCCAGCTGACCGTCGATTCACCGGTTTACTACTGCATAAATACCTTTGTTGAGATGATTGAAAAGGCTAACTCAGAGACCAGTGACTTTGGGAAGAAAAAATCGCCGTTATTCGGAAAATTTGACCAATTGCTAGTGCGGCTAAACAGCCTCTTCGGGGATACACGCTATGACTTCCTGATGAAGCCTAAATTGCGCACCTCTACCGAGTCGCTTGCCGGGCTGATGCGGGACCTGGTCGGCTTAGGCGAAAAGAAGGCTGGCATCACCGTACTGGACCTTAGCGCTGTGCCCTTTGACGTGGCGCCTATGGTCACGGCGCAGATCGGCAGGCTCGCCTTCGAGTTCAATTTCTGGAACCCGCAGTGCCGCGACTTCCCCATTTTCCTGATCTGCGAAGAGGCCCATGAGTATATCCCGCGGCTTGAGTCTCCTCGCTTCCGAGAGGCACGCAGAGCGATGGAGCGGATCTCTAAGAACGGCCGCAAGTACGGCGTGGGTATCTGTGTGGTAAGCCAGCGTCCCGCCGACGTCTCCGAGACGATTCTCGCCCAGTGCAGTTCCTATATCTGTCTCAGGATATCCAACCCCTCGGATCAGGATTACGTGCGATCGATGGTGCCGGAGGCGGCCAAAGGCACCTTCGCCGCCCTGACTTCACTGGGCAAAGGTGAGGTGGTGGCATTGGGTGAAGCTGTGCCGATGCCCGTGCGTTTCCAGATGGATATGCCGGACCCTCCGCCGAACTCTACCGACATCGACTATGCGGGAAAATGGCGTGACGGCGATGTCCCGATTAACGTTGAAAGCGTGGTACAGAACTGGCATCAACAGTTACGTTAAACCGATTTCAGCGCAGAGTAGCCATCAGCTCAAGCCCCTCGAAGACAAGGTCGGGCACCCATTCCCCGCCCATTTGTAGCAATGCCATCAAACGCTCACCGCCACCGCCACTGAACAGCAGGGCAGGCGTATCCTCGCCAGCTTGAGCAAGCGCGGTAGTCACAGCACCGGCCTCGGCCAGCGCAATGCCATGGCGCACGGCGCTGGCGGTATCCGTGCCAGGGGATAGCGCATAGTCAGCAGCCGAGTCAAAGCGCACTCGGTCCGTGTCCAGTAACAATGCCTGCTCCATCAAACCCACTCCAGGGAGAATGTACCCCCCCTCGTGCTCTCCCAATGCACTGACCAAATCAATGGTCAGTGCAGACCCAGCATCGACCACACACACTCTGCCCGCTACCCGCCGACGGGCAGCGAGCATCGCCAACCAGCGGTCTGCGCCCATGCGACTGGGATCAATATAGCTGTTACTGAGGTCACCCGTACGAGCCTCTGCGCGAGCAAACCAGGGGTCAATACCCCAGCGCTCCCTGAGCAGCGCTGCCCGCTCCTCCTCCTCCTCGGGAGTGACCACACTCGACACCCAGATTTGATCGACGGACTCCGCGCAATTTAGCAAAGACTGACTCAGCGATCTCTGCGCGCTGCTATAGGTGCCGCGATCAAGCACCTCTGCGCGACGCACCAAGCGCCACTTGACACGACTATTGCCGACATCCAACTGCAGGCAGAGACTCACGGGACCCTCCTCAAAGAGATTTCGCCGCCATGCACCACCTGGATACCCGTCCCTGTATCCAGCAATAAGGCGCCCCGCTCATCTACGCCGCGGGCGATACCCACCAGCGATGTCGGGCCAGCCAAGCTCACGGCTGCATCAGCAAGGGCGTCCAGCGCTTGCCACTGCGTGCGCCAGGGCCTGAATCCCCGCTGCTCAAACGCCGCCAGCAGTGGCAGCAATTCATTCAGGACGGCGGCCAACAGCGCGCTGCGGCAAGGCGGCTCACCCTCGCTGAGGGTCGCTATATCCGTCCAGGCCTGATCGATGCTATCACCGGCTGCCGCCGGCATCGCCACATTCAAGCCAATACCGACAACCACCCGACAAGGCCCCGCAACGTCACCCTGCATCTCAAGCAGAATACCCCCCAACTTCGCATTTCGGTGCAAAACATCATTGGGCCACTTGAGTTGAATATCGATCAGACCGCAGTTTTGCAAGGCCCGCGCAACCGCGACACCCACCGCCAAGCTCAAACCTTCCAACGCCGCGGCACCCTGACTGAAGTCCCACAACACCGACAGATAGAGATTGCTCGCGTAGGGGCTGACCCAGCGCCGCCCTTGCCGGCCGCGCCCCGCCGTCTGTTGCTCCGCGCTGCAGACCAGGCCTGCCGCAGCACCCTGCTCGGCTCGCCGCATCACCTGTGCATTCGTCGAATCAATTGTTTCCAGAATCTCCAGGCGACCCAGCAGTCGCTGCGCGGCGCTATTTAGCGCGCCTTTGACCTGAGCGGGATCCAGCAGATCGATACCGCCCGGTATCCGATAACCCTTGCCACGCCGAGATTCGACTTCCAGCTCGAACTCAGCAGCCAGTAGGTTGAGTTGCTTCCAGACCGCGGTTCGGCTTACCCCGAGCAGATCAGCCAGGGCCTGCCCGGAATGGAAGTCGCCGTTCGCCAATACCGACAGTAGCGTGGATCTGGACATGAGTAGAGACACTCGCAGAAGCGAGGCGCGATAATAGCAAATTATCCGTACGCCACCCGTTTTAATTTACGTTTACGTTAACGTAAATATTATTTACACTTACGCAACCCAGCCGCTGCGAACGCCCGGCATGCCCGATCTGACCTATACCATTTCCGAACTGGCTCGAGAATTCGGTATTACGACCCGAACCATCCGCTTCTATGAGGAGAAGGGGCTCGTATGCCCGCGCCGTGACGGTCAAAAGCGGCTCTACACGCCTGCTGACCGCGTCCGCATCCAGTTGATACTGCGCGGCAAGCGCATCGGCATGAGCCTGCAGGAGAGCGTCGAGATCATCGACATGTACGACCCGCAACACAACAACTCGACCCAGTTACAGGCGCTGCTTAGCCGTGTGGCTGAGCGGCGCGTCGCGCTGCAGCGCAAGAAGCAGGACATTGACGATTTGCTCAACGGGCTCGACGAAGTGCAACAACTCTGCGAGCAAGCACTGTCGACACACGGCGCACTCTCCGCTGTCAAAGCACAGGATTAAGTCTATGAACACTGGCTACCCTACTCTCAACTTCGGACTTGGTGAAGATATCGATCACCTGCGCAACGCTGTCTATCAAATGTGCCAGAAGGAAGTCGCGCCCCGCGCGGCAGCCATTGACCGCGACAATACGTTTCCCAAAGAGCTTTGGAAAGTCTTTGGCAGCATGGGTTTACTCGGCATCACCGTAGACACCGTATACGGCGGCAGCAATATGGGTTACCTGGCCCATGCAGTGGTCATGGAAGAAATCAGCCGGGCCTCCGCTTCAGTGGGACTGTCCTATGGTGCCATGTCAAACCTCTGTCTAAACCAGCTTCAGAAAAACGGTAACGAGGAGCAAAAAGCACGCTATCTGCCGCTCCTATGCTCCGGCGAGCACGTGGGTGCGCTCGCGATGTCGGAAGCGAACGCCGGTTCGGACGTGGTCAGCATGCAACTGGCGGCACGCCGCGAAGGCGACGGATATCTACTCAACGGCACTAAAATGTGGATCACCAATGGCCCTGACGCAGACGTCTACATCATTTATGCCAAAACCGATACCGACGGCAGCTCTCAGGGCATCACCGCGTTCATCGTCGAGCGTGACTTCCCGGGATTCTCCCGCTCGCCGAAGCTGGACAAGCTCGGCATGCGAGGCTCCAATACTTGCGAACTGGTCTTTGAGAACTGCCTAGTGCCAGCAGAAAATGTTCTGCGCGCAGAAGGAGACGGGGTCAAGATTCTCATGTCCGGTTTAGATTATGAGCGCACGGTGTTGTCGGGTGGCCCGGTAGGTATTATGCAGGCATGCCTGGATGAGGTACTGCCCTACCTGCATAACCGCAAACAGTTCGGCCAAAGTATCGGTGAATTTCAGTTGATGCAGGGCAAATTGGCCGATATGTACACAGATCTCAATGCCAGCCGCGCCTACCTGTACACAGTTGCGTCGGCCTGTGACCGTGGTGAAGAGACTCGCCAGGACTGTGCCGGGGCGATACTTTTCACAGCAGAGCGCGCGACACAAATGGCGCTGCAGGCCATCCAGGCGCTGGGCGGCTTTGGCTATACCAATGAGGCCAAAACCGGTCGGCTATTGCGAGATGCCAAGCTCTACGAAATTGGCGCCGGCACCTCAGAAATACGCCGCATGCTGATTGGCCGCGAACTGTTCAGGGCATCCGCCTAGGAGTGTCGTCATGTCCGTATTGCGCTCACAGATCAATAACAAAGACGCGGGATTCAGCACCAACCGCGAATCTATGCAATCTTTAGTCAACGACCTACGCGAGAAAGTGGACAGAGTACGTGAGGGCGGTGGCGAAAAAGCGCGGCAGCGACATACCGCCAGGGGCAAATTGCTGCCGCGCGACCGGCTCAGCACGTTACTGGATCCAGGCTCGCCGTTCCTAGAGCTATCACAGCTAGCGGCCTACAAAGTCTACGAGGACCGTGTGCCCGGCGCCGGAATCATCACCGGTATTGGTCGTGTGTCTGGACAGGAGTGCATGGTGTTCATTAACGATGCCACGGTCAAGGGCGGCGCCTACTACCCTCTTACAGTCAAAAAGCAGGGACGGGCGCAAACCATCGCCGAGGAAAACCATCTGCCTTGCATCTATCTGGTGGATTCCGGCGGTGCCTTTTTACCCCTGCAGGACGAGGTGTTTCCCGACCGTGAACATTTCGGTCACGCGTTCTACAATCAGGCGCGCATGTCCGCCAAGGGAATACCTCAAATCGCCGCTGTGTTAGGTTCCTGCACTGCAGGCGGCGCCTACCTGCCTGCAATGGCTGACGAATCCATCATCGTCAAGCGCCAGGGCACCATATTTCTCGGCGGTCCGCCTCTGGTTAAAGCCGCTACGGGAGAAATTGTCTCGGCAGAGGAACTCGGCGGCGCAGACCTCCACTGCCGCGCTTCCGGCGTGACCGACTACTACGCCAACAACGATAACCACGCACTGCAGCTCGTGCGCGCTTGCATTGCTCGCCTCAATCGTGCCAAGCGGGTGCAAATGGATGTGCGATCCGTGGTTGAGCCGCTGTTACCGGCCGAGGAACTGTACGGCGTCATCCCAGATGACAGCCGCAAGCCCTATGACGTCCGGGAAGTTATCGCTCGCCTGGTAGACGGCTCGGAGTTCGACGAGTTTAAGGCTTTGTTCGGCGAGACATTGGTGTGCGGCTTTGCTCGTCTCCATGGTTACCCGGTGGGTCTTGTCGCTAACAACGGCATTCTGTTCAGCGAGTCCGCAGTGAAAGGGGCTCATTTCATTGAACTGTGCGCCCAACGCAAAACTCCGCTGATTTTTTTACAAAACATCACGGGCTTTATGGTGGGGAAACAATACGAAGCGGGAGGTATCGCGCGTCACGGGGCCAAAATGGTACATGCGGTAGCCTGCGCCCGAGTCCCGAAGTTTACCGTCATCATCGGCGGATCTTTTGGCGCTGGCAACTATGCCATGTGCGGGCGTGCCTATGATCCGCGCTTTCTGTTCATGTGGCCGAATGCGCGTATTTCAGTGATGGGAGGTGAACAGGCAGCAGGTGTATTGGCTACCGTCAAGCAGGACCAGTTGGCCCGCGACGACAAACACATGACAGAGGAGGAGGAGGCCGATTTCAAGCAACCCATCATTGACCGCTACGAGATTGAAGGTCATCCGTATTATGCATCTGCGCGACTGTGGGACGATGGTGTGATCGATCCCGTGGATACACGCACGGTACTCGGCTTGTGTCTATCCGCATCGCTGAACGCACCAATTGAAGAGACGCAGTTTGGGGTCTTCAGAATGTGAACAGAGACGATAGGCGACACCCATGTTCAACAAAATATTGATAGCCAACCGCGGTGAAATCACCTGCAGGGTGATCCGTACCGCGCGCGCGCTTGGCGTAGCGACGGTAGCGATTTACTCTGACGCTGATCGCGATGCTCTGCACGTTCGTCAGGCAGATGAAGCTATTTATGTTGGAGCTGCCCCGGCCAGCGAGTCCTATCTGCGCACGGATCGCATCATATCGGCAGCACAAGCTACTGGGGCAGAGGCGATCCATCCGGGCTACGGTTTTCTTGCGGAAAACGCCGATTTCGCCCGCGCATGCACCGATAACGGGTTTGTGTTCATCGGCCCAAGTGCTGAGGCCATTGAAATGATGGGTAGCAAGTCCACCGCGAAACGCATCATGAAACAGGCGTCGATACCGCTGGTGCCGGGCTACCACGACAAGAGCCAGGATGCAGCGCGCCTGCGCACGGCCGCAAGAACTATTGGTTACCCCGTGCTGCTGAAAGCGACCGCAGGAGGCGGCGGCAAGGGGATGCGTATTGTCCACGATGAAACGACTTTCGATGACGCTCTTGACAGTGCTAAACGGGAAGCCCTGGCCAGCTTCGGCGATGACCGTATGCTGGTGGAAAAATACCTGGACCGCCCACGTCATGTCGAAGTGCAGGTGTTCTGCGACAACCAGGGCAAGGCCATCTATTTGGCCGAGCGTGATTGCTCCGTGCAGCGGCGCCATCAGAAACTCATTGAGGAAGCGCCGGCACCCCACCTAGACAGCAAACTCCGGCACGCCATGGGCCAGGCAGCTGTGCGGGCGGCCCAGGCAATAGCATACCGTGGCGCCGGTACCGTCGAGTTCCTGCTGGATCAAAGTGGCCAGTTTTACTTCATGGAGATGAATACACGCCTACAAGTTGAACACCCGGTTACCGAGCTGATCACTGGACAGGATCTCGTTGAATGGCAATTGCGCGTGGCCTGCGGCGAGCCACTGCCGGTATCGCAAGAAAATATAAGACTGCATGGACACGCCTTCGAAGCGCGGATTTACGCAGAGGACCCTGCGAACGACTTCCTTCCTCAAGCAGGTACCCTAACGTTCCTACAAGCACCAGAAGAATCTCGCTACGTGCGCGTGGATACCGGTGTGAGTGCCGGCGACGAAATCACGATGCATTACGATCCACTGATCGCGAAGCTGATCGTTTGGGATGAATCTCGCGAACGCGCGCTAAACAGACTGGCACTGTCGCTGACCGCCTACCGTGTTGGTGGTAGCATCACCAATATCGACTTCCTCTATAACTTGGCGACAGCGACACCATTTATAGAGGGACACCTGAGTACACATTTTGTCGAAGACCACCGTGATCTCGTATTCCGCAATCGTGAGCAGGACTTGACCCGTGAACTACCGGCAGCGGCACTCGCGCTGCTATTACACGAGCAGCGCAAAGATAAGCAAGTGCAAGCAGCGGATCCTTTCTCCCCATGGATCCACGTCAATGCCTGGCGACTGAATGAACCGCATATCCATCGTAGAACCCTTCGCTGTCAACAGCAGGACCACGTTATTGAGTTGGAACAGCAAGGCGAAAAATATCGCGCAGTCTACAAGGGCCGCCAAACTTGGCTGGCGGGCTCACTGCAGGGGGATACCCTACAACTTGAAAGTGAGGGTCACCGCCAACGCTGCACCTTTATCGCTACCCAGGATGGCTACACACTCTACTTTCCGCAAGGTGCCTGCCATTTTCAAGCGACCCTAGCCAATCTGGGTGAGACAGCACCGCGTGAAGGGGATGCGGCGCTCAGGGCACCGATGAACGGCACTGTCATTCGCCTGCTAGTAACGGTGGGCGAAGTGGTGGAACCGGGGACTCCGCTGTTAATCATGGAAGCAATGAAGATGGAGCATACCGTGAAAGCACGCTGCACCGGCACGGTAGAGGTATTCCACTTTCAACCCGGTGACCGAGTGGACGGGGGCGCGCTGCTGCTGGATCTCCGTTCCGTCAACAGCTGAATCACCATGGTGCGAGCGGAGCATAATACCCCCGCCTCTTTCCTGCGGCGGGTAGCCGCGACTCTGATGTGCCTGTCCGGTATAGGCCAGGTCGCGTCACTGTGGTTGCGTCAGCTGACGGGCATGGCCATGCTCGACGCTATGACAGGCTTTCTATACATCCTTATCGGTATCGGCCTGTTCGGACGGTCCAGGCTCTCTCTCTCACTGGCTATTGCCATCCCGTCCGCTGCCATTGTGCTAATAATGTACGGCGACCCCCAACCGGCACAGGCTTATCGATTGCACTGCGCCATCGACGCCATGGTGTTGCTGTTATGCACCATCGAACTATGGCGAGTGCGCCATAACAGCAGCGTCTAATTACGCGAAGTCGAGGGTGAGCCCGGCTCACCCGTCATCACGCGATACAGCCAGCCCACCGGTTTCGCATCATCGCGAACCGGGGCTCGCGCAATCAGCGGTAAAAACAGCACATTCAGGCCGCAATAGGCCGCCACCCACCAGACAGGCGCATCCGGCGACAGCCACGTCAGTATCGCGATGGTGAGCAGCCGCAGCAGATCCCATTTCGGCAGACGGTCGGCGGGAAGCCCATTCAGCCAAAGGGCCGTATTTACAGTTGTCGCAAGGACGATGGCCCAACCGCCAACGCCTTGCGAGTAGGATAAGTCGACACCCTGAAGGTAGTTGAGCAACAGCACAACCGCCAGTAACTGGAAAAACGCATAAATGGATACCAGTAGAGGCACTTGCGGGTCGTAACGCTCAAAATTGTCGAGATTGGTTTTGACCCTGGGATGCAGGACCGATACATCATCAGGTCGCCAGCCTGTGCGCGAAAACCAGACTTTCAACTTGTCCCGCCAGCGCGCGGTGCGCCAGCTATCAAGAAACATGTCGACATAAACATGAGTCAGTGCACGAAAGGGGTTCCAGCTCTTCAGAGGCCCTCGAATCCCGTAAACCACCGGCTCCTCGTCAAGTTCCTCCTGGAAGGAGCCAAACAGACGATCCCAGATAATGAACAATCCGCCGTAATTGCGGTCAACGTACACGTCATTCTGTGCGTGATGAACACGGTGATTTGAAGGGGACACAAAAACCCAATCGAACCAGCCAAGCTTCGGCACATGCTCAGTGTGTACCCAGAACTGATAGATCAAATTGATGGACCCTACCGTAACCACAACTTCTGCGGGAATGCCCACCATGTACATAGGAATGTAGAAGACCCAACCCAACAGGAAACCAGTACTGGTCTGGCGCAGGGCGGTCGTCAGATTGTAATCCTCACTCTGGTGGTGGGCGACGTGCGCCGCCCAGAAAATCGTGCGCTCGTGACCCAGCCGATGCATCCAATAATAACAAAAGTCATACAGGATCATGGCCAACACCCAAGTCAGCCAATATCTTGCGTCCATAAGGGGCGCGGAGAAGTATTGGGTGATCAGATAGTACACGTATCCACCCACCCCAAGTGTCACAAAACGCCGAGCCTGACTGAGCACACCAAGCGAGAGGCTACTGACGCTGTCATTGAGTCGATAGGTATTGCGTCTGCGGAGCAGCCCGTAGGCAAGCTCAAGTAGGATAGCGCCAATGAAAAATGGAATAGCGTAAACGACGAGGTTCATGGAGCCGGCGATGCTTCCTGCGGTACTTTCACCGCATTAGTTTACCGCCCAGGCGAAAAGAAAGCATCTGCCCGGGTAACGGAGAGCCCTTCCGGCTAGTCGCGGCGCCGCTGCAGGTCTATATTGTCCCCAAGAGCGCGGCCATAGACCCTACCCCGTCCACAGTGACCCACCGCACCAATCTTGACCCGTAGCTGGGCCGCAGGGCACACCAGGACGACGCTCGAGAGCAGACGCTCTCTCACTATCATCCGGGTGACCACGTGGTAACTCTGGCCGCTCAACTGCACTGGAGGAGCATTGTTTATGCGTTGTGCCTATCTGCATACCCCTATCGGCACACTGCGGCTGCTATCGGACGCCGGACAGCTGTCGCGGATAGAGTTTGAGAACCAGTACAGTGATGACAGTCACCAGGAGGGCTCAGACGATGCGCTGAGACAGGGCGCAGCGCAGTTGCGGGACTATTTTGCTGGGCAACGGCGGCAGTTCCAGCTGCCCCTCGCACCGACCGGCACGGTTTTTCAACACCGTGTCTGGCGCGAAATAGGCCAGATCCCTTACGGAGAGGTGCGCACCTACCGCGATATCGCTCGCGCCATCGGGAAAACCTCTGCAGCACGCGCGGTAGGCGCCGCAAATCGTCGCAATCCATTGCCCATTGTCGTGCCCTGTCACCGAGTCATCGGCAGTAATGGCCGGCTGACCGGCTTCGCCGGCGGCCTAGAGACCAAGGCCCTGCTGCTGCAATTGGAGGGGCGACTGAGGAAGTAACGCAAAGCGAGTACCGTCTGTCAGGCGTTCAGGTCAGGAATCATATCGTTCTTGATGCGAGTGATCGTA
>JABSPW010000046.1 GCA_013214285.1 Halioglobus sp.
GCTGGCGGCCTCGCCGGGTTCCCGAAACGGTCAGAAAGTGCATACGACACGTTTGGAGTGGGTCACTCCTCCACCAGTATTTCTGCGGCGATGGGCATGGCGTTGGCGGCCGAACATCAGGACATCCAGCGCAAAGTCGTGGCGGTGATCGGCGACGGCGCCATTACCGGCGGCATGGCATTGGAGGCGCTCGCGCACGCCGGGCATGAGCGGACCAACATGCTGGTCATCCTCAACGACAACCAGATGTCCATCGGTCACAACAAGGGGGGCCTGGCCAGCTACTTTGCTAAAATCTGGGCCAGCAAGTTTTATATCGCCATGCGTAAGGGGTCCAAGAAAGCGTTGGAGAAAATTCGCCCGGCCTGGGAGTTGGCTAAGCGCACCGAAGAGCACATGAAGGGCATGGTCGCGCCCGGCACCTTGTTTGAGGAACTGGGCTTTCACTATATCGGCCCCTTAGACGGACACGACCTGCCGGGTCTGATTCAAACCCTGGAAAACATGAAGGAACTGGAAGGCCCACAGTTCCTGCATATTCGCACCATGAAGGGCAAGGGCTTTGAGCCTGCCGAACAGGATCCGGTGGGCTACCATGCCGTCAATAAAATCGAGGCAAAAGTGAAAGGGCCGCGTCCAGCCCCCAGGATGTCTGGGCCTAAGTATCAGGATGTGTTCGGGCGCTGGCTGTGTGACATGGCAGAAAGGGACAACCGGCTGGTTGGCATAACGCCCGCTATGTGCGAGGGATCCGGCATGGTCGAGTTTGCCAGTCGATTTCCCGAGCGCTACTACGATGTGGCTATCGCCGAACAACACGCATTGACCCTGGCAGCCGGCATGGCTTGTGACGGCCTCAAGCCCGTGGTGGCCATCTATTCTACTTTCCTGCAACGCGGCTATGACCAACTGATCCACGATATCGCTCTCCAGGGCCTCGATGTTACCTTCGGAATTGATCGGGCGGGTCTGGTCGGACAAGACGGACCCACTCACCACGGCGCCTTCGATCTGACCTACCTGCGTTGCATACCGAATGTGATAATTGCCGCACCCTCGGACGAGAACGAATGTCGACAGATGCTCTACACCGGCTATCTTTATCCCGGCCCGGCCACTATTCGCTACCCTCGAGGTAAAGGGCCCGGCGCATCGATTACTGCAGCAATGAAACAGCTGGAGATTGGCAAAGGCGTAAAGGTTCGCAGTGGCGAACGTCTGGCCATCCTCAACTTCGGCGCACTGCTCACAGAAGCCATGGATGCCGCAGAACGATTGAACGCGACAGTGGTGGACATGCGATGGGTGAAGCCACTGGACGAGGCCCTGGTGCTTGAACTATCTGACCAGCACGAGCTGCTAGTGACCCTGGAGGAAAATGCGATGGCGGGAGGTGCAGGCAGCGGTGTCAATGAATTCCTCGCTAGCCAGGGGCTTACTGTAGCGACCCTCAATCTCGGACTGCCCGATGAGTTTGTCGAGCACGGTACACATGACGATCAATTGGGCTGGACGGGCTTGGACAGTGACAGCATCGTGAGACAAACAACGGCCGCTATGCAGGCTTACAGCATCCCTATCCTGTCGTCACTGAGCGTGCACGGCAAGGTCGATCGCCCGCGTTAACACTCAGCCTTCGTTCACCCAAGGAGCCAGGGACCGACTGAGCGCCGATGAAAATCCTTGTTCTGACCTCAACCTTTCCCCGATGGACAAACGATACGGAGCCCGGCTTCGTAGACTTGCTGTGTCAGAACCTAGCAGAGGGTAATACCATCGATGTCGTCGCCCCCCACTTCCGGGGTGCCGCAACCCAGGAAATCCTGGGCGATGTCACTGTCTATCGATTCCGCTATTGGTTTGCGGCATGGCAAACCCTGGCCTATGACGGAGGAATACTGCCGAACCTGCGTCAAAAACCATTGCGTGTGTTACTCGTCCCTACATTTCTGCTGAGCCAGTGGCTGATGGTACTGCAGCTACTCAGGCGCAATCGTTACGACATTATCCATGCCCACTGGATCATTCCCCAGGGTTTCGTAGCGGCAGTGGCGCGGGCCGTATCACGCACACGGACGCCCATCGCACTGACATCACATGGTGGCGATCTATTCGCACTCAAGGGTGTATTGCTCGCGCGCTTAAAGCGCTGGATCGCGCGTCAGGCGAACGCACTGACCGTCGTCAGCAGCACCATGAAAGAGCAAGCAGTGGCAATGGAACTGCAGGATGAGGCCCGGATCTCAACTATTCCGATGGGAGTAAATACACGCGACACGTTCCTCCCACCGGACCCGGAAACAAAACGCAAGGGGCTGCTATTTGTTGGGCGCCTGGTGGACAAGAAGGGCGTGGAATACCTTCTTAGCGCTATGCCGAAGGTGCTCGACAGGTTTCCCGATGAACACCTCACTATCATCGGCGACGGTCCGCTGCGTCAGCCGCTGGAAGGCTTGTGCCGTCAACTCGGGATAAGCCAGCAGGTCTCGTTCAAAGGTTCCCTGGCCAACGCAGACATTCCACCATTCCTGCAGCGCGCGGCCATCGCCATCTTTCCATCGGTTATCACCAGCGCCGGCGACCAGGAAGGCTCTCCGGTTGCCATCATGGAAGCCTTGGCCTGCGGCTGTGCCGTCATCGTCGCCGATTATCCAGGGGCCCGCGATTTGGTTATACACGGCACTTCAGGGTTGATTGTAGCTGGCAGAGATTCTGCGGCGATTGCCGATGCGGCGCTGGCACTCCTTGACAATGAGGCGCTTCTGACAATGCTAGGCAAAAAAGGCAGACAATGGGTGCAAGACCGCTACGACTGGACAGTGATTAGCAAACAATTCATGCATCTATTTGAGCAGCTCACTTCCGGACAACCAAGGTGAGTGCGCTGAAAGTAATAGATGAAAATGGATAATCGCATGCCTTATCACCCGCTTTCGCTCATGCGTCAGGTCCTGCTCACAATACCCGATGCGCAAGGGCCCAAATTCGGCCCTGTCAGCGAAACGTAACACGCCTCGATAGAGCGCCTGCATGAGACCGGCTAGTCAAACAACGTCAATACGACGAAACGCACCACTGCGTATGCCGACACCGTTTTCATACGTTTTTGACAGCACACACGACCATTACATGCAATGATTGCAGAATACTGAAAGTGCTCTCTCGCTAGCGGCAAAGCCAAGTGTATTCAAATATCAACACTCGCCTCGAGCACGCAGAATGAACCTGGGTAAAGAGAGAAATTGGAGCGCTCACGCGCTATACAGTATTTCACCGTTAGGTGAATCCCTGATTCATGAAGATGCGAGATAGCAAAAAACATGCGTTTTTTAAGCGTCCATCTTTCTTCAATTTCGCAAGCGAAATTGCGAAGATATTACCGCTGGGCCGATATACACGCTCGCCAATCAGCCTCTTCAGATAGCTTGAGCAAAGACTCACATTCATACAGCACATATCTTCGCACTTAGGCTGACTCGATCCGAAACCACGTAAACATCTTTTGTAGGGCTTCTGTCATGAGACCGCCTGTGCATTTGACAGCACCGTTACACCCACCAAAGCTGCTGTACGGCAAATAGGCGTTTCATGATAAGCCACGGTCTTTATGACCGCGACCGATTCAAGCTCTCTAATCTTGTTATAATAAGACTCCTTTAACTTTCCACAGGCACCTTCATGACAACGAAAAGCAGAGTAAAAAAAGGAGCGCGCGACTTTGCCGATTTCGAGACCTCAATACAGCAATTAGAATCCCTTATTGAAACACTTGAGGACGAAGACACCACCCTCGAGCAGGCTTTGCAGGCCTTTGAGGACGGCGTAAAGATTAGCCGAGGACTGCAGGAATCGCTGCAAAAAGCAGAGCAGCGAGTCACTGTCCTGCTGGAGAAAAACAAAGGCATGGCAGTCACCGATTTCGAAGACCTCGAGGACTCTGCATGAGCGCATTGCTGCCGGATCTCTTCAAACGAAGCCAAGCACGCACGGCAGACGCACTCAGGAAGTGTCTTCAGACAGCCCATACCGACCAACCCGTTACGTCGTCCAGCCTGTCAAAGGCCATTGAATACAGCGTTGCAAGTGGCGGCAAAGGAGTCCGACCCGCTCTGTTATATGCTGCGGCGACTGCAGTCGGCTGCTCCCTTGGCGACCCACGCCTGGACGGCCCGGCTTGTGCTGTCGAGCTGGTTCACACTTATTCCCTGATTCATGATGATCTACCCGCAATGGATGATGACGATCTGCGGCGCGGCAGACCCAGCATGCACAAGGCGTTCGACGAGGCTACGGCTATCTTGGTGGGTGATGGCTTGCAGGCAAAAGCGTTCGAACTGCTCGCCACTGACCCCACGCTGACCGCAGGGCAGCGCATTGATATGATTGAGGTCTTATCCAAGGCTGCGGGACCTGACGGCATGGTCGGAGGACAGTTTATCGACGTCAAGGCGACGGATTCCCATATGAGTCTGGCGGACCTACAGCGAATGCACGCATTAAAAACTGGCGCATTGATCCGCGCTGCACTATCCCTCGGTGGCATCGCTGCGGAGGCCACCCCGCAGCAGCTGCAAGCACTGGATCAATACGGCAAACACATAGGTCTTGGGTTTCAAGTGGTGGATGACATCCTTGATATCGCGGGTAATCCTAATACCCTGGGAAAAACACTTGGCAAGGATAGCGAGGCAAACAAGCCTACCTACGTTAAGCTACTAGGTCTTAAAGGGGCTAAGAACGAGTCACGGCGTCTACTGCAAGCCGCACTTGAAAACCTGAATGAATTCGGCACCTCGGCGGACGCACTGAGAGAGCTCGCTCGCTATATTATTTATCGAGAGCGCTAACGTCCTGTTCTATTGATTTTCACCCGCAATCATGTGACCCAATTTACCCGCTTTGGTCTGTAAGTATTTTTCATTATGCGGATTACTATCGGTGTGCAGCGCTATGCGTTCCACCACTTTCACCCCAAGCTCTTCCAGCGCGGCCACTTTGCGCGGGTTATTCGTCATCAGGCGTATTTCTCTCACCCCAAGGTGTTCAATCATCGGTTGCAATATGCTGTAGTCACGCATATCGGCGCCGAAACCCAGTCGCTCATTCGCTTCCACCGTATCAGCGCCTGCATCCTGCAGCTTGTAAGCCTTGATCTTATTCACTAGTCCGATACCTCGACCTTCCTGACGCAAGTAGAACAAGGCCCCCCTGCCCTCTTTTGCAATGGCCTCCAGCGCCGCCTGCAGTTGACTCCCACAATCACAACGCATGCTGAACATCGCGTCACCCGTTAAACACTCCGAATGAACGCGCGCAAGTAAGGGCTCATCGCCAGAAACCTCGCCCATAGTCAAAACCACGTGCTCTTTGTTCACTGAAGGATCTTCAAATCCGTGAATATCGAACTCACCCCAGCGAGTGGGCAGGCGGGAGGACTCTATGAAACGTACCGTCACGCAGGGCATCCGTTGCAAAAGGGCGCACATTCTACCAGCAATCCACCCCGGGGGGCGAGGCACTGCAGGCTCAGCGGTAAAGAGACAGGATACCGTTGTTTTCCTCGATTTTGACGTGCCGCAGGAAGGTCATTCCCAGAAGAATGTTGGCAGGGAAACTTCCACTGACAACTGTCGCCCGCACATTATCGACACGTATGCCACCCACATCCACAGAGCGCAGCATAACCGGATAAGCATCCGCCAGACCACTGGCGGTTTCTACCTTCACAGGATCACTATCCCCATAAGGAATGTTCATGCGCCTCGCCTGGACCGAACTGATTGCGACAATGGTGGCACCGGTATCTACCAGTACCGTTGTATCAATACCGTTTATCTTTGCACCTGTCATGTATTGCATTCGTGCATTTCGCGCGATGTTGACAACACGCGATTCAATTTCCACATACGTCGAAGTCACGCGCTGTGACAAGACTATGGTCTGTTTCTGGCCATCGATATCCAGCGTCGCCGTTGTCGTATCGGTAGCCAACAGAGTGACGCCATCGTAAGACTCTCCCACTTGCAATGTCTTGGAATGACCGTTGATCATGAGCACGGCCGTCCTACCCAGCAGGGCCTGCAGCTCTACTGAGCTTGCGAGCGAGTTGATCGGCACAAAGCATATGACCCAAACAACAGCACACCATCCAAATTTCACCTTTGCCATGCTTTACGCCCCGTTTCCTAAGCCACCGCTCTCGCAAGGTGCAATCCTACGCAGGCCAGAACGCCGGCCAACACATCGTCCATCATGATACCCAACCCGCCGCTGACTTTTTTGTCGAACAACCCGATTGGCCAGGGTTTGACGATATCCAAAAAACGGAAGATCAGGAAGCCGGCTACAGCCCACTGCCAGCCCACCGGCACGGCCCACATGGTGATCCAGTAACCGACGAACTCATCCCAGACAATACCCGGGTGATCGTGTAGATCCAGTTGGCGACTCGCAACACCGCAGACCCAGATGCCAATCCCTATCCCAAGACAAATGAAAAGTGTGTAGTAAAACAGACCCCAGTGCGCCACCAAAAAATAGATAGGCACTGCTACAATGGTGCCCACCGTGCCGGGAGCAACAGGCGACAGGCCGCTGCCAAAACCAAATGCAAGAAACTGCGCTGGATGGCGCAGTAGATTCGGGGTCATCGTCTTGTCAGGCAGACTGTCTTGCTCAGTCGGCACAGGTCAATCCGTCTGAACTCGGACCAGCATGCACTCAAGCCTCACTGGCTTGAAAGTGCTGGTATCCAGGGAGAAAGTCGATCTCCCGACCACAGTCAACGCCCTCTCCACTTTCCAGCCAACCAATCCGCGTACAGCCGACCGGCGACGCCACGTCCTCGCCCAGACAGAAACACAATTCATAATCGTCTCCGCCCGACAATGCCCACCTTAGAATAGTGTCGCGACAGCCACGGGAGGACAGCGCGGGTGAAATGGGCAGAAGCTGCGGATCTATATGCACGCGGAGACTACTGGCCTTCGCCAGGTGACCCGCATCGATCAATAGACCGTCCGACAGGTCAATCGCGGCAGAGGCCTTGCCGAGTAATTCGCGCCCGAGTTTGATGCGCGCCGTGGGCCGGTTAAAACGCTGAAGCAGAAACTCTGCATCGATCGCCCCCGGTTGCCAGCTGCCCTGCAGCATTGCCAGCGCCCCGGCAGCATCGCCAAGGGTACCGGACACATAGAGCGCATGCCCTGCCTGGGCACCCCCGCGCAATAGGGCGCAATCCGCGGGCAGAGCACCCAACACCTGCACTGACACTGACAGCGGCCCTCGTGTCGTGTCACCACCAACAAGTGGCAGTGTATACATGCCTACCGCGTCCGCCAGGCCACGCCTGAATGCAGTCAGCCAGCGTTCCTCCGCCTCCGGCAAGGTCAGCGCCACGGTCATGCCCAGCGGTCTGGCACCCATGGCCGCCAGGTCACTGGCCGCCGCGGACACCGAACGGAACGCGACATCACCTGGCGAGGTCTGGACAGGAAAATGCACACCCACAACCTGTGTATCCACCGACGTGGCGATCCGCTCACCCGCCGCCAGGCGCAAAATAGCGCAGTCGTCCCCTACGGCCAACTCAACGGCTTCGCCACCGCCAAGATCGGAAAAAAAACGATGGATCAGGGAAAACTCCGTGACTGACATCAGCGCGCAGCGTCTACTTCGAGCTTGCGCAATTGCCGGGCGGCTGTGTCAAGCACGCCATTCACGTACTTGTGGCTATCGGTAGCACCAAACTTCTTGGCCAGGGCCACCCCCTCGCTGATGACCACTTTGTAAGGCACATCCTCACGTTCGTTTAGCTCGTATATGCCCATACGCAGTAATGTGCGCTCAATGGGATCGAGCTCGTCGATATCGCGATCAAGTAGCGGGGCTAACTGCTCGTCAAGTCGATCAGCACACGCGGGAATACCGTACACTAGCGCCCGGAAATACGCGCGATCAACATGGCTAAAATCATAGGCCTCGAGGAATTCCACCTCGATCTCGCCGGGTGAGGCACCCGCCATATGCCATTGGTATAACGCCTGCATTCCATAGTGACGCGCCTTACGGCGCTCGGCAGCGAGGCTATTGCGCTGCGATTTATTCATTCAGCCGATTTTACCTAGCAGACTAACCATTTCCAGCGCCGTCATGGCCGCCTCTGAACCCTTGTTACCCGCCTTGGTGCCCGAGCGCTCTACCGCCTGCTCGATGGTGTCGACGGTGAGCACGCCAAAGGCCACAGGCACCCCAAACTCCAGGCTGACCTGTGAAATACCTTTGGTGCACTCCCCGGCCACATACTCAAAGTGGGGCGTACCGCCACGTATCACGGCGCCAAGCGCGATAATGGCGTCAACGTTACCAGCAGCGGCCACCTGCTTGCACACTAGAGGGATCTCAAAGGCACCAGGAGCACGAACGATCGTTATCTGTTCGGTATCGACGCCATGGCGGCGTAACGTTTCCAGCGCGCCCTCCAGCAAGTGCTCAACAACAAAACTATTCCACCGTCCGACCACAAGACAGTAGGCACCGCTACCACCATCCAGCGTACCTTCAATCACTCTGATGTCCGTCATGATCCTTCACCTCTCAACTCCAGGGTCCACAAATTCCAGCACTTCCAAGTCAAAGCCTGAGATCGCATTGTACTTTATGGGCGCACCCATCAGCTGTATTTTTCCAACGCCCAGATCCTTGAGAATCTGTGACCCAAGACCCACGCTGGTATAAATATCTGGTGACGGCGCCGCGCTGGCGTCACCCGCTCCCAGTGCCATGTCGACACTCGCCAGCAAGCGCCCGGCATGCTCGGGCTTGGACAGCAAAACGATGACACCTTTACCGCGTTCTGCCACCGCTTTCAGGCAGTTGCCGAAACTCCACGCCGGCCGATCAGATACCTTGCTCGTCACCAGGTCACGCATCACAGATTGCACGTGTACGCGCACCAATGTCGGCTGCTCTGCCTGAATGTCACCACGGGACAGGGCCAGATGAATACCGGCACCGGTTTGGTCACGGTATACCGTAAGGCGAAACCGACCGTATTCGGTATCGATCATACCTTCGCGGATCCTGCGGATCGTGCGCTCATTGACCATTCGAAAATGAATCAAATCCGCAATAGACCCTATTTTCAGTTCGTGCTGCCGGGCGAAATCCGCCAGTGCCGCACCATCGGCAACCGTTCCGTCAGGGTTTAGAATGTCGGCAATTACCGCAGCGGGCAACAGTCCCGCCAGGCGCGCGTAGTCGCACGACGCCTCCGTATGGCCGGCCCGCACCAGTACGCCCCCGGGGAGCGCAGTTAAAGGAAAAATATGCCCGGGCTGGACGATATCCGCAGGCGTCGCGTGGTGGGCAACCGCGGCCTGTACCGTGCGTGCGCGGTCGGCAGCAGAGATACCGGTCTCAATCCCTGTGGCCGCTTCTATGGACAAAGTGAAATTTGATTTCTCACCACGCGCGCCATCCACCATGGGGGGCAAGTCGAGTTGACGGCATCGCTCCTCGGTTAGGGCCAGACAAATCAGCCCCCGCGCCTGGCGCGCCATGAAGGTGACGTGCCCGGCTTCGCAGCACTCCGCGGCCACCAGGACGACACCCGCATTGTTACTATCAGTATCATCATCCAACAGCACCACCATACGGCGCTGTCGGATGTCGCTGATCAATTCATCGACGCGGTTCAGTTCCATGGTCTGCACCATCCCGGTCGAGGTAGCCGTTCTGAACCAAAGTATCGAGGGAGAGACTGTCCGCCTGGCCTGCGCCCTTACCCTGCAGCAGCCGCTCCAGATAGCGTGCAATGATGTCCACTTCGAGATTCACACGGCTACCGGATTGGTACTGATTGAACGTGGTCTCGGCCATCGTCTGGGGAATGATGTTGAGATCGAATTCGGCGCCGCTCACGGCATTGACGGTCAAGCTCGTGCCATCCACGCTGATACTGCCTTTGTGCGCAATGTAACGGGCCAACGCGGCGGGCGCACGCAACACGAAGCGAATGGAACGGGCATCCTCCTGCAGGCTGACCACCTGACCTACCCCATCAACATGCCCACTGACAATATGACCGCCCAGCGGGCTGCTAGGCGTCAACGACTTCTCAAGATTTACGGGCGATCCCTCCTGCAGGTCGCCCAGAGTCGTGAATTCCAGCGTCTCATTAGAGACATCTGCCCAGTAGCCATCCCCCGGCAAGTCGACCACCGTCAGACAGACACCGTTAGTGCATATGCTGTCTCCTAAGGCTACACCGTCCAACGGCAGCTTGCCCGTCTGGATACGCAAACGCAGATCACCACCGCGGGGCTCCAGGGCGGCAACCGAACCAACAGCTTGAACAATTCCTGTAAACACGCGCTGTCTCTTTCCTTTGATCAATGGGCGACGCGATACTCGGGCCGCGTCGTGAAGCGCCAATCGGCACCCACCTTGCGCACCTCCTCGACATGCAATGGTACCTGATCCGCCATCGCATCAATCGGCAGCTCCAGGAGCGGTCGCGCCCGATCACCCAGCAACGCGGGTGCCATGTAGACGATCAATTCGTCCAGTAGGCCAGTCCGCAGGCACGCCCCAACTACGCGGGGCCCTGATTCTAACAGAATCTCATTGCACGCCTGTGCCGATAAGTAATCCGACAGGGCACAGAGGTCCAGCCCTCCCTCACCAGCCGGCAAAGGCAGCAGCGTGGCTTGGCCGACGGCCAGTGCTTCGGGCACCGCGCAGGCAACCGCATGACACAGCAGCGTCGGGGCCGCAGCATCAACCACCCGCGCCGTCGCTGGTGTGCGCAAATGCGAATCCAATACCACGCGCAGTGGCGGCACGGGAGGCACACCCGCCTGCGCCATCTCGGGCAAATCCAGCTCGTCCGGTCTGACGGTAAGGGCACAATCGTCCGCCACTACGGTCCCTACGCCGGTGACAATCGCACAGCTCTCAGCACGCAGCCGCTGCACGTCACGACGTGCCGCCGGCCCGGTAATCCACTGGCTTTCACCGGAGGCCATCGCCGTGCGTCCATCCAGGGACATGGCCAGTTTGGCTCGCAGCCTGCCGCGACCGCGAGTCATCCGCGCAACAAAACCGGGTATGACACGCTTAGCCTCATCCTCCAGCACGCCCAGACTTACCTGGACACCCGCTGCTCGCAGCTTGTCTAGCCCGGCACCGGATACCGCAGGGTTTGGATCTTCCATGGCCACCACGGCACGCGCCACTCCCGCTGCTACCAGGGCGTCCGCACAAGGACCCGTTTTCCCCTGATGGCTGCAGGGCTCCAGGGTGACGTACGCGGTGGCCCCTCGAGCATCGCCCGCAGCGCTCAGAGCCTCGACTTCAGCGTGGTTGCCCCCTGCGGGCTGGGTCACACCCTCACCAATGATCAGCCCATCGCGGACCAACACACAGCCCACATGCGGATTGGGCCTGGCCGAATAGCGACCCCTGCGCGCCAGTTGTAGGGCGCGGGCCATCATGCGGGTATCAAATTCAGTGGTCATCGCTAGCCATTGCAGAAGCCTCGCTCAGTCGCTGACGGGCTCGGCCTCCAACCGCTCAATCTCGTCGCGGAACTCAGCAAGATCCTGGAAACTGCGGTAGACGGAGGCAAACCGAACATAGGCAACCTGATCCAGGTTCTTCAGCGCCTCCATTACCAGCTCACCCACCTGCAGAGACTGCACTTCCCGCTCGCCCGTTGCTCGCAGGTCATGCTTAACGTGATGGATCACCGCCTCTATATCCTCGACCGAGACAGGTCGTTTCTCCAGGGCACGCAGGAAACCTGCCCGCAACTTACCCTCGTCAAAAGGTTCTCGGCTACCGTTCTGCTTGATTACCCGAGGCAACACCAGCTCTGCACTCTCATATGTCGTAAAGCGTTCAGCACAGTTCAAACACTCCCGGCGGCGTCGCACCTGATCCCCCTCGGCGACCAAACGGGAATCGATCACTTTGGTCTCCTCCGCTTTGCAAAAGGGGCAGTGCATAGGCGTGCCTCATCAGTCTAAGTCGCTGAAGATTAACATATTTCCGCCACACGCGGCGTTACTTATTTCGGCTACAACTGGTGTCGGTAGACCGCACTAGCCAGCACCGAGAAACGGTGTCTGTCAGGCCGAAATACGCTCCGCCATGCACTGGCGATACACGGGATACCGTTTGCAGATAGCGAGGACCTTGGCCTTGACATCGGCAATCGTCTGTTCCGCGGTGCCGTTCTCAAGGGACGCCAGCACATCGCACATCCAACCGGTGAGCTCGACTGTTTGAGCCTCACCAAAACCGCGGGTGGTGATCGCGGGCGTACCCACGCGCAGCCCCGACGTCACAAAAGGCGACTGGGGGTCATTGGGCACTGCGTTTTTGTTCACGGTAATATTCGCTGCACCCAACGCCGCGTCCGCATCCTTGCCGGTATACGGTTTGCCAATCAGATCGACCAGCATCAGGTGATTTTCGGTACCGCCAGACACAATTTTGATACCCCGCTCGATGAAGGTCGCCGCCATCGCTTTGGCATTACTCACCACCTGTTTCTGATACTCGACGAATTCGGGGCTCTGCGCCTCCTTAAAGCTCACCGCCTTGGCCGCAATCACATGCATCAGCGGACCACCCTGACCGCCCGGGAAGACAGCCGAGTTGAACTTCTTGGCGAGCTCTGCGTTGGCGCGCGCGAGGATAATGCCGCCGCGCGGGCCACGCAAGGTCTTGTGCGTGGTGGACGTGACGACGTCGGCGTAAGGCACCGGATTCGGGTACACACCTGCGGCCACGAGGCCCGCCACATGCGCCATATCAACCAACAGATAGGCGCCGACCCGGTCGGCAATGTCGCGAAAGCGTGCCCAATCGAGGACCTGGGAGTAGGCGGAAAAGCCCGCGACCACCATCCTCGGCGTGTGCTGCACCGCCAGCGCCTCAACCTGGTCGTAGTCCACTTCACCGGTGTCGGCGTTGAGACCGTATTGCACCGCATTGTACATCTTGCCGGAAAAGTTCGGTTTTGCACCGTGCGTCAGGTGACCACCATCCGCAAGGCTCATACCCAATACCGTGTCGCCCGGACTGCACAGCGCCATATAGACCGCAGCGTTAGCCTGGGAGCCGGAGTGAGGCTGGACATTGGCGTAGTCAGCCCCGAACAGGGCCTTGGCTCGCGCAATCGCCAGCACTTCAGCCTGATCGACAAATTCACAACCGCCGTAATAACGCTTGCCGGGATACCCTTCCGCATACTTGTTGGTCAAGGCGGTGCCCTGGGCCTGCATCACTCGGGGGCTAGTGTAGTTCTCCGAAGCGATCAGCTCGATATGCTCTTCCTGGCGCCGCTCTTCTGCGCCGATGGCGGCAAAGATCTCATCGTCGAACCCCTCTATGTTCATGGTATTGTCAAACACACGCCGTCCCCCCGAAAGAAAGCGCGCTATTTTAGCGCAAAGCGCGCCCACAGATAAGTGGCGAGACGCTAGCCGACCTGGACATGACACCTCGAGGGCTGCATGGCAGCAAAAGCCCCTCTGCGCTATACTTTTTCACAGCTTCAGCCCCTCTCTCCGTTGAAACTATGCCTACAACCTGGAATGCCTACGACTGCGGCCGGTTCTACGACGAGCTGATCACTCCGAAGGGCCAGCCGCGCGTGGCCGCCCGGCGCGCCGTCAACCTGCTGCGTAACCTGTCCCAGGAGGAAGTGGCAGCCCGGCGTGCGGAGGCTGAACTGGCCATCAAGGACATGGGGATCACGTTCACCATCTACAGTGAGGGCAAGAATATCGACCGGGTATGGCCTTTCGATATTATCCCACGCGTGATTTCTGCTCGCGAGTGGGCTCAGGTTAGCCGCGGCCTCGCCCAACGCTGCCGCGCACTGAACGCCTTTATCGATGATATCTACAACCGGCAGAAAATTCTCCAGAGCGGGATTGTCCCGCCGGAAGTCATTCTGGAGTCTGGCAATTACCGACCGCAATGCGCCGGTATATCCCCGCGCTTCGGCGTCTGGGCACATATTTGCGGCTCAGATCTGATACGGGATGCAGACGGCAGGTTTTACGTGCTAGAGGACAACCTCAGGGTACCTTCGGGGGTATCTTACATGCTGGAGAATCGCGAGATTACCAAACGGGTGCTGCCCGAGCTATTTGAGAACTACAACATCTTGCCTGTGGATGACTACCCGTCACGGCTGTACAGCACGCTGGCCTCGCTCTCTCCACGCTTCGGACCTCGGCCCTGCATCGTGGTTTTGACGCCAGGAATCTACAACTCAGCCTATTTCGAGCACTCATTCTTAGCACGCGGCATGGGTGCGGAACTGGTAGAGGGCCACGACCTGTTCGTGGGCAATGATGATTGTGTCTACACGAGAACGGTGGACGGGCCAGAGCGGGTCGACGTGATCTACCGGCGCATTGACGACGCCTATCTCGATCCGGAAGCCTTCCGTGAGGACTCAGTTCTTGGCGTGCCTGGACTATTGCGGTCCTGGAAGGCAGGCAATGTCGCGATCGCCAATGCGCCTGGCAGCGGCGTCGCCGACGACAAGGTCGTCTACGCTTTTGTGCCCGATATGATTCGCTATTACTTGCGGGAGGAACCGGCGCTCGCTAGCGTGAAAACTTATCTCTGCGTGAACGACAATGAGCGGGATTTCGTTCTGGAAAACCTGGATACGCTGGTCGTCAAACCAGCCAATGAATCGGGTGGCTATGGCATGCTGGTGGGGCCCCATGCCACCAAGGCACAACGAAAAGAGTTCGCTGGTTTAATCGAGGCCAACCCACGCAATTACATCGCTCAACCGACACTGGCCCTGTCTACCGCACCCACCTATATCGACCATAGTGTCGAACCCCGTCACCTGGATCTGCGGCCCTTTATTCTCAGCGGCAAACAGTCCTGGGTCACACCCGGGGGACTAACCCGCGTGGCGATGGTCAAGGGATCTCTGGTCGTCAACTCTTCACAGGGGGGCGGTAGTAAGGATACCTGGATTGTGGAAGGCTCGGTCTAGTCATGCTATCGCGTGTCGCGGAGCGACTGTATTGGGCAGCGCGCTATCTGGAGCGGGCAGAAGACACCGCTCGATTGACGCTCGCCTATACTCATCTCGTCATGGACATCCCGGATACTGCGGCCCCCGGCTGGGATATTTTGGTGCGCATACAGGATGCGTCAGATAATTTCCTGCAGCGCCATCGAGCATTCAATGAGCTTAACGTCCTACACTTTCTGATCGCCGATATTGAAAGCCCCGGCAGCATCCAGAGCTCACTCATCGCAGCGCGTGAGAATGTGCGAACCACCAGGGACGTCCTGCCCGCTGACGTTTGGGAGCACGTCAATGAACTCTATCTGTACACTCGGGAGAACGCGGAAGGCTCCGTGCGCAGGCGCCGCCGGCAACAGTTTCTCGATCAAGTCATTGCCCGCTGCCAGATGATCACCGGCCTGATCATCACAACCCTATGCCGGGACCACGCCTATCGCTTCATCATGGTAGGGCAACTGCTAGAGCGGGCCGACATGACCACTCGCATCATCAATGTCGGCACCAGCGTGATGCTGCAAGAGGAACGACACTACACCACCGTCGACCCGCTGATTTGGGCCAGCCTGCTGGAATCTCTGTCCGCTATGGGAACCTATCGCCGCACGATTGGCCCCTTAGTGGAAAGCGCCGCCGTGGTAGATTTTGTGCTCCGGGATCCTACGCTGCCCCGTTCGGTGCGTTTCTGCCTTGATCTCATACGCCGAGAGCTGCACCCCTTGAAGAACGGCGATGCTGCCATGCGGGTTCTGGAGAGCGCCAAACGCAGCCTGGCACGTTTTCCCATTGACGGTGCCAGCCGCGACGATATGCACCGCTTTATCGATCGATTCCAACTGCGACTGCAGGAATTGGACCAGTCTATTCGCGCAACCTGGTTTTTACCACCGAAGCCATGAGGCAATTTTATTGCCGCTGCGGGCAACAGGTTTTCTTCGACAGTGAGTTCTGCCTGCGCTGCGGCAGCCGACTTGGGTTCGACCCTGAGGAGATGCAAATCATGGCGCTCACCGAAGGCGCCGATGGCATCTGGATCGGGGCACAAAATAAGTCGTACCGGTTGTGCGAAAACGGCGTGAACTATGGAGTCTGCAACTGGTTAGTGCCCGCCAATCAGGCACACCCTTTGTGCAGTGGCTGTCAGTTCAACCGCACGGTGCCAAACCAATCCCTGCCAGCTAATCGCCAACGCTGGCAGCGCCTCGAAGAGGGTAAGAAGCGCTTGCTATATACGCTAAGGCAACTCAGGGTACCGCTGCGGAACGGCTGGAGTGCACCACGCAACGGACTGCTCTTCGACTTTATTGAAGATACCCGCAGTCAACTTCACTACGGGGAAGCCATGGTGCACACGGGCTATCTGGACGGCGTCATCACCATTAACGTCTTGGAGGCAGATGACCTCGCACGCGAAACGCAACGCCTGCAAATGAACGAGCCCTACCGAACGGTGCTGGGCCACATGCGCCATGAATCAGGACATTACTTCTGGCAACGTTTCGCGTCGAACGCCACTCAGCTGGAAGCGTTTCGCGCACTGTTCGGCGATGAACGCAGCGACTATGCCGCTGCATTGGATGCCTATTACGCGAGCGACCCTTCTCCAGACTGGCGTGAGCACTTTATCAGCGCATACGCCAGCGCTCACCCACTTGAGGACTGGGCCGAGACCTGGGGGCACTACCTCCATATCCACGATGCACTGGATACGGCGGCAGCCCACGGTCTGCTGGGAACAGACCCATCCATTATGGGTAGCGCCAAGCGCATTGCAACATGGCGGAGGCTGAGCGTCACCTTGAACGAGCTCAATCGTAGCGTCGGCCGAGGAGACGCTTACCCGTTTGTGCTCAACAGCGCAGTGGAGAAGAAGCTGAGTTTTGTAAACCGTGTTATCGGTCAATTGCAAATACAGAATCCAGTGAAGGTAACTGGTTAAAGGCGGTACGAATATTCTTGTCCCAACTCTTACGCAGTTCCACAAGGTATTTGTCGTTCTCCGCAAATTTGCAGAACTCGGCAGGCCCAGACAGGCTGTCAGCCGCGTAAAATAGCAGTTCAATCGGCGGACCGACAGTTGCATTGCTGCGCATGGTGGAATCCATTGAGACCAGCGCACAACGCATTGCAATTTCATAAGGCGTTTCTTTGCGGATAATCCGATCCAGAATAGGTTTACCGTATTTGATTTCACCGATCTGCAAAAACGGGAACTGCTCCGAGGATTTAATGTGATTGCCCTCTGGATAAATCATATAGAGTTCGGTGGGCTGCCCCTTGATTTGTCCACCAAGGATGTAGCTCGCTTCAGCACTAAAACCCGCATTAGGCCCACTGCTAGTGAACTTGGCCTGTTCCTTCATACCGAGCTCTCCGACGTACTCTGCAACATCAGAGACATACTGGGCTTTGGTCAAACTGAACTCTGCATCTTCGCGCAAGTCTCGCTCAATCTTCGCTACTACCGCTTGGCTGGTTGCCAGATTTCCGGCCGTCATCAGCATTAACTGCCGCTCGCCAGCAATCGAGAAGCGGTGCAGTTTGCTGTAAGTATTGACCCGGTCCGGGCCGGCATTGGTTCTAGAATCGGAACAAAACACCAGACCTTCGTCCAACCGGATACCAACACAATAGGTCATAGAAAAAAAAACACCCCCATTATTAGAAATGCAGTTCGGCAACGCGCGCGAGCCACAGAATAAATCCTACCGGGGATAATTGCTACCGCGATTTATACGCCCACATCGCCTTCGCTAACAACCGGTTTCTGCTAGAATCTGGCCTTTAAATTTTGTAAAACGCAGGAAGTTCCATGGCCCAGTACGTCTATACCATGAACGGAGTCGGCAAGGTCGTGCCACCTCAAAAAACCATTCTGGCAGACATCTCTCTGTCCTTCTTTCCTGGGGCCAAAATTGGCGTTCTCGGTCTCAACGGTGCAGGTAAGTCAACTCTGCTGCGCATTATGGCGGGTATCGATACAGATATTCTCGGTGAGGCCAGGCCACAACCAGACATCAGGATTGGCTATTTATCACAAGAACCGCAGCTTGACGCTGAAAAGAGTGTGCGTGGTAACGTTGAGGAAGGGGTGCAGGATGCTATCGATGCCCTCTCAGGCCTGGAGCAAGTCTATGCCGACTATGCGGCAGAAGATGCTGACTTCGATGCACTTGCCAAGGAACAGGCCCGGTTGGAGGACATTATCCAGGCCACTGACGCGCACAACCTCGATCACAAGTTGGAAGTCGCTGCTAACGCGCTGCGGCTGCCTCCCTGGGACGCCAGTGTTGCAACGCTATCTGGCGGCGAACGACGACGGGTCGCCTTGTGCCGCCTATTACTGTCGAGCCCCGATATGTTACTACTGGATGAACCGACTAACCACCTGGATGCCGAGAGTGTCGCCTGGCTGGAACGTTTCCTCCATGACTTTCCCGGCACCGTTGTGGCGATCACCCACGATCGATACTTTTTGGACAACGCCGCCGGATGGATTCTCGAACTGGACCGCGGCCGGGGTATACCCTACGAAGGAAATTACTCTGCCTGGCTGGCAGCCAAGGAGATAAGACTGCAGCAGGAACAGCGCCAAGAGGCCTCGCATCAGAAAGCCATTAAGTCGGAGCTCGAATGGGTGCGCAGTAACCCCAAAGGCCGGCAAGCCAAGAGCAAAGCACGCCTGCAACGTTTTGAAGAGCTGCAGTCGCAGGAATTTCAGTCGCGCAATGAAACCAATGAAATCTATATCCCACCCGGGCCGCGCCTCGGTGACAGCGTAATTGAGGTCAGTGAGCTAAAGAAAAGTTTTGGCACACGACTGTTGTTCGACAACGTGAGTTTTACTGTGCCCAAGGGCAGCATTGTGGGGATAATTGGCGCCAACGGCATGGGTAAATCGACCCTGTTCAAGATACTGATGGGTAATGAAGAACCAGACGCCGGCGAGGTGAAGGTAGGCGAAACCGTAAAACTAGGCTGCGTAGACCAGTCTCGTGACCACCTGGACGGCGGCAAGACCGTGTGGGAAGAAGTGTCCAATAATCAGGATATTATTCGCATTGGCAACTACGAGGTGGCATCCCGCACTTACGTGGGGCGGTTCAACTTCAAAGGGTCGGATCAGCAGAAGTTTGTCAAAGACCTTTCAGGCGGTGAGCGCAACCGCCTGCACCTGGCGAAGCTACTGAAGCAGGGTGCCAACGTGCTGTTGCTGGACGAACCAACCAATGACCTGGATGTGGAAACATTGCGGGCACTGGAAGAGGCATTACTGGCCTTTCCAGGGGCGGCCATGGTGATTTCCCACGACCGTTGGTTCCTGGACCGTATTGCTACTCACATTTTGGCCTACGAGGATGACGGTAGTGTCGTTTTTCACGAGGGCAACTTCAGCGATTACGATGACGACCGCAAAAAGCGCATGGGAAGCGCCGCAACAAATCAGCCCTCGCGGGTGAAATACCGCAAACTGGCGTAGTAAGAGCCGAATCGCATGGGGGCGGAATAAAAGAGATTCTCTGTCATCGGTCTGGACGAAGCCGCGCTTCACCGTGGCCGAAAACACGCAGCTGCAACAGATGCTATTCACCTTCGTCTCTGATGCCTCGATCATGCAATCTGCGGTGGGACGAGCCCGGCCCGACCATCGCCACCATGAACCACTCGCTGTGGTTTCATCGGTCCTTCAATATCAATAGCTGGATGCTCATTCACAGCGTATCTCCCAGCACAAGCGCCGGGCGCGCCTCCTCTACTGCGGACACCTTTCGCGCGGCCGGCAGCCTGTTTGCGACAATCGCCCAGGAGGGTGTCCTACGGCACCGCTCTTCCCTTTGACGGCAGGGCAACGTTATAGTGGCTACCTCTATTGGGCCCGCAAGGTTTGATCCATGAGCGACAGCCATCACGAAAGACGCCGCTTTACGCGCATAGAACTTGCACTGCCTGTCGAAGTCCATCAGGGGGGCAGTATCTGGCATCAGAGCCTCATCGATATCTCTCTGAGCGGCGTCGCCACGGACCAACCGAAGGACTGGGATGCACAATACAACGAACCGTTCACCCTTATCATCAAGGTCGATGACGATTCAACGCTGGAATTGCACGCCTACCTGCAACACGTGGAAGCGGGGCGCCTAGGGTTCTCCGTACAACACGTGGATCGAGAAAACATGCAGCCACTGTTAGAAGTACTGCAAGCGCACATGGACCTGGCTACCCTCGAAGAGGAACTCGCCCTGCTGGGCGCCTAGCCCTCAGTCTAGTGCCTCCAGCGCCTCGGACAATTTTGTTACTGCCGTCACGCGCATACCACCCGCGGCACTGCGAGGCGCGTTACCGCGCGGCACTATCGCCCGTTTGAACCCGTGCTTGGCCGCCTCGGCCAGTCGCTCCTGGCCGTTGGGCACCGGGCGGATCTCACCAGATAGCCCTACCTCGCCAAAGACTACGAGGTCTCTGGGTAACACGCGGTCACGATAGCTGGATACGATAGCCAGCAACAAGGCCAGATCGGCACTCGTCTCCAACACTTTGACACCACCAACCACATTCGCGAAGACGTCCTGACTGCCGACTTGCAACCCACCGTGGCGATGCAATATCGCCAAGAGCATCGCGAGCCGGTTCTGCTCCAACCCCACCGCTACGCGACGAGGGTTAGTCAGCTGACTGTCATCGACCAATGCCTGGATCTCGACTAACAGCGGCCGTGTACCTTCCCAAACAACCATCACAGCGCTACCTGGAGCTGCAGCACTACCGCGCTCCAGGAAGATCGCAGATGGATTGCGAATCTCTCGCATGCCTTCTCCTGTCATGGCAAACACACCCAATTCATTGACCGCACCGAAGCGGTTCTTGTGGCCTCGCAAGGTGCGGAAGCGGGCATCGTCGGTCCCCTCAAGCAGAATGGAACAATCAATCATATGCTCTAGTACTTTCGGTCCGGCCAGGGCGCCATCTTTAGTAACATGGCCAACCAACAGCAGTACCGTACCGGTCTGCTTGGCGTGGCGAATCAGGAGAGCAGCGCACTCTCGCACCTGCGATACGCTGCCGGGAGCGGAAGTGATGCCCTCGCTGTGCACCACCTGGATAGAATCGACCACCAGTACCTTCGGCGCAAGGGACTGTGCCGACTCGACAATGGCTTCTACATGGGTTTCTGCCATCAGACGCAGACTATCCGTGGGTAACCGCAGACGCTGGGCGCGCAGCGCCACCTGCTGCAAAGACTCCTCGCCGGTGACATAAAGCGCCTCCATGGTAGCGCTCAGATGACACATGGTTTGCAGCAGGAGCGTACTCTTGCCGGCGCCGGGGCTACCCCCCAGTAGGATGGCAGAACCGGGCACAAGACCCCCGCCAAGAACACGATCAAATTCTTTCAGTCCAGAGGAGAAGCGGGGCAGGTCCAGTATATCGATCTCCCGAAGGAGCTGGGCACTTTCCGCTGCGGCAGCACTGCCGACCCGCCTAGCAGCGACCGCTGCAGTGCGACTCCCACCCGACGGACCGAGCCGAATCTCGGTCAGCGTATTCCAGGCGTTACAGTCACTGCACTGGCCCTGCCACTTGACATAGTCAGCGCCACAGTCGCTGCAAACAAACGCGGTTTTCTGTTTTGCCATAGGTTTATCCGGCAGACTCCAATGCTCGTAACGGACTCACAGCGGGACACCGCTGCCGTGAATCGGTTATCCTATCAAACTTACGACAGCATACCGGAACCGAGATGTCAGATTTCTCCCTCATACCCGAGCGCCAACTGGTATTTTCGCCCATGCTGGCGGCCACCCTGGGTCTTGAAGAAGCGATCTTATTACAGCATCTACACCATCTTTTTGAGCACCATGAAGCCGAGTGTCGCCGCGGTTACGCTTGGCTTAGCGTCGAGCGTGCCTACCTTTTGCAGACACTACCTTTCTGGCGCACGGAAGACCTGCATCGCGTCAGTCGTCGACTGGCTGATCAAGGTGTGCTTCTGATCGAATCACCGCCGCTGCTTTCGTCACAACATCTGGTATTTGCACTGAATGAACCGGTGCAACAACAGCAAGCATCGACCGTAACAGGAGCGCACGAACCGACGCGCCGCAGTGCAACGCGATTGCCCCTGCACTGGTCGCCCAGCGACGACCTGCTACAGTTACTGAGCCTCAACCACAACATACCTAGCCAGTTTGCCCTGGAACAACTGGAAGATTTCGTCTTCTACTGGCGAGAACGCGGCGAAACCAGTCATGCCTGGGATAACAAGTTCCGACAACACGTCCTTAGTCTGTGGCGGCGGCGTCAGCAGAGCGAGGCAGAAACCATACACCCTCCAGCAGACGGCAGGCTGGATGGCCGTTGGCGCCCCAGTGAAGATGCACTGGAGATTATGGACCGCGCGGGCGTTGCACGCAGTTTTGTAGAAGAAGCTATACCCGAATTTATTCTGTACTGGCGTGAACGCGGTGCCGCACCCAGGGAGTTAAACTCGAAGTTCATACAGCACATACGTATCCAATGGGCCCGCTATCACTCCAGCTTGCAGCACAGTACTGAACCTAAACGCATCAGCGAGGACTGGCAGCCTAGTGCAGATGTGTTCGATATCCTGCGCCTGTCCCATATCGACCAAGAGTTTGCGCAGGCGCTATTGCCCGAGTTTGTCGTATACTGGCGTGACAGTAATCAGGTACAGACCTCTTGGAACAGCAAGTTCATCCAACATGTGAAATATCACTGGGCCAAGCGGCACCACATCGAACAAACGGGAACCAGCCATGCAGGACAGCAACAACCTGGTGCAACAGGTCGCACAAGGGATCGAAGCCTTGAGCAAGATCTCACCGACACATCCTGGGCCGAATGAACCCGACAAAACAACGGGAAGCGAGGCCCACGTCGAAGCAATCAACCAGGTATTTGCGCTGTTTCGCCTGAATTATCACAACCAGTTTTACGCGGCCTACCCGGAA
>JABSPW010000002.1 GCA_013214285.1 Halioglobus sp.
CGCCGTGCCCGCCTGACCCACGCTGCAGGTCGGAACAGACGAAAACGATCTGCAGGACGCCAGTCAGTCGGCAGGCCAGTCTTCCAGGGCGGTGATTTGCGCCGCGTCGTATGCAGCATTTTCGTTTCCTGTGTGAATTTGTCAAAGTCGTTCCACTCGTTCTCAAAGTAGCCGATGCGGTCCTCGTCCTCCTCGCGTAAGCAGATCCATGGCTGATAGTCTTGAGTGAATTCGAACATGGCTTCGAATTTTTTTTGCACATCCCAGTGGGCCAACTCGCTGCATTCCAGTAGCATAACGCTGCTGGCCTTGCATTTGTCGATCAAGCCTTTGGGCCCGGAGCGCATACGGCACATGATAGACTTTCCCTGCATGTCGCGGCTAAGCAGTTGCCAGATGTCAGTAGCAGCGAAGATGTCTGGGTCTATCACGACCGCTCGCCCTGCGTACCCCATCAGCTTGGGTGGCATGAAGCGGGTTGGAGTGAAGGACTGCAGATCGTCGTTCAGCCACTCTCGCTTGACGCCATCGCGCAGGTATTGTTTGCCTTCATGAGCGGCAAAGAACGGATAGTCTCGACTATCTATGATTTTCACGTCAAACTTGTCGTTGTTCTGCGAGTAGCGGCGCAGAGCGTGCTGGGCTACGATGGCACCGGTTATCTGTTTATGATTTGTTTGGATAAAAACGCAGGCTTTCATGGGTTTTCGGGATAGCCGAAGGGTCAGTGTCTCGAATAAGGATAATAAAGGAATGCCGCCTTTTTTTCTATTTACGTGAGCCGCTTACAGACGTAAATAGTACCTTCCGAGTTCGTGGATAGCACTATGGGTAGCGTTTATTTGAATATACCTCGGCGGTACAGACCCCAGAAGAAGGACCACATGTAAAGCAGTGGTGCTCGCCTGACTTTCTCGGGTATGACGATTTCTTGGCCAGAGTGGCGTTCGAGTTTCCACGCGATATAGTCTAAGCCGCCCTCGAATGTGAATAGCGCCTTGACCAGTCTGGCAATGGACAGCAGCTTGCCCAGGCCTCTTCGGAACAGCCACGATACCTTGGCCAGATAACGCTTTGGGCCAACGATTCGGCTCCGGTAAAGCCATTGGCCGTTTTGTTTATAAAGATCTATCGGCAGAGCGACGAGTTGCTGGGTTAGCTCAGCATAAAATTGCTTTGAAAGCTCTACCAGTTCATGCGCCCTTCCTGCCTGTTCAGTGCGCAGCTCCGTGGCATAACTTAAATTTAGAGAATTTTCCCAGAGAGTCTCGAGGTGTCCCTGCTTGGGTAGTGCTGGAAGTGTTCTTTGTAGCAGTGTGTCAGCTGCCTCCATAAGCGATTTTTCGATCCGGTTCCTGATCTGCTCATCACGTGCGTACAGGATAAACGTGGGCTGTGCGAAACGGCCCCAGATGTAAGACTCGTACCAGGCAGTCGAGCAGCCACGCTCAAAATCCCTCAGGGATATAACAGTCACTTTGCTGCGCAGGGTCTTTTCATTGGTGTTGCCGGCGGGCGCTTGTCGCGCGTAAAACACATTGGGGGGCAGTAACCAGTTGACGCCTGCGAGCAGTCTGCTGCGGTAGGCTGTGCGATAGTTGTCGCAGATGAGATAAAGGTCCAGCAGACCATCGTAGATATCACCGCTGCGCAGACAGGAGCCGTATACCAAGGTGCAACAGATACTTCCATTGAGTCGTTGGTCAAGTTGCTGCAGTAATGCGGCGAGAGTCGGCTCCGCGATCGGATCGGGACCTGTGACTGGCGGGTAGGCGGTCAAAGCCTTAGAAACTCAAGTATTGGACTGGTGCTAATGTCGACGTCACCCGCTACGTGCAGTAGCTCGCCATCCAGATTGAGGCTGCCTTCCATACTCAGATTTATCCGTCTCGCGTTATAGCTCTGGTAACCCGACGCGGGTACCGCATTACCATTGGGGCTGCCTCTGATGATGGACAGGAACGTTTTCGCAAACCTTGAGCAGCCCTGCTCCATTAACGTTATTCGGGCGCCGCCAGGTCCTTTACCCCAGAATGGACGCATGCCGAAAGACAAACGCTGCAGTGTGCTGATGGCGAGAATCAGAGTATCGTAGGTTACCGCTACCTGCCCATCTAGAGATACGGAAATTGTCACATGGCGATTAAACGCGGGATCGTTGCGCAGAATACCCCAAACCGTCCGCAGTGTGCTCAACGCCAGGCTGAAATCACCTCGCAATCCGCGTGAGTGGACTGTGCGATGGGCATATCTCGTGCCTTGTATCACGGCACCACCGCCAAGAAACATTCCGTAGCGTGGCGGCTTGTCCTTGTGCGTGCTCACCCGCAGTAAAGCGCGCTGCACCACCTTGCCTCCGGTTCGGCGGTCGCTCGCGCTCCAATCGCAAAAGCGGCCCACCGCCTTGCGCAATGAACCCCGCACGCCGACATCACCTGCCGTCATATTGGCTGTACCGCCCGGCAGTAAAGCGATCAGCGGCGGGTCCGGAAAGGCCGTGTGTTGAAGGAGAGCGGCAAGTATGGCCGCTGCAGTGCCGTCCCCGCCATTGATTGCCAGCACGGCAACGTTGCGAGCAGCCAGTTCTTGTAGCGCGTCTGGGATATCAGTGAGGTTTTCTGTGACGCGATGATGGATCGCCGGTGACTGCGCTATCCTCTGACGAATAGAGTCAAAGTGGTCACGATTGTGGCCGCTGGTCGGGTTGCTGATCAGACCCACCGGACCGGTGGGCGTACTCATTTTTCAGCTGTCCTCATGGTGACAGCCTTCAGGTTTATGCCGGTTTTCCCAATGCGCGGTGCTTGCCCGAGGACCTGCACGGGTAGCTGCGACTCGCTGTCGAAGAAGATGATGATATCGCCAATGAGTCCTAGAAGGCTGAAGTCATTGTCATCAGACAGCCTTCCCTCGGGGCTTACCTGTATAGAAACCGCGAGGGTCTCTCGCTCGCCGCTAACCTGGCTCCGTCCATCAACCTGATAATCGACGTCGATAGGAATGCCGCGGCCGCTACTTAATTTCACCCGGTAAAAGTTCCGGTCAGTGAGGACCAGTACTTCCCGTGATTTGTTAGGCCCTAGCGACTGCAGTTTCTGGGCTATTAGCATTAGTAGATACGGTGACGTAATTACCGTGTCAGTCTTTGTTGCAGGGTAAGGAATTTCCTGCGTAGAGGATACAGGCCACTCCTCGGGCGGGAGCGCGGGATCCGAGGTTTGATTGCGTCGCTCTCGCAGCACGTACTGGTCCTTGTATTGGTAGGACTTCATGCGCTGGCCGCTACCGCGGCTGAGACGGGAGCGTTTGATCACCCGGTCGCTGCCTGCCTCAAACAGGATATTGATTTGCTCTGTGTTGTTGACTACCGAACTCAGCACGTCAAAATGCCACAGCGAGCGATTCTCCTCATCGGGAAAAAGCGTCAAAGTCGCCGTCGCTGTCGCCCAGAAAGCTTTTTCCTCAAACTGCAGTGACTGCCAGGGCGGCAGTGGGTGCCCTGTAGTGGGCTTTTCTGTTGCAGAGTGGGCGGCGCATGCCAGCAGCAGGCTGAGGCAGATGAAAATTATCCCGTCGTATAGCGTGGTCATGTGCGTAAACCTTGCTGAAAGTAGTGTTTAGTGGGCTCTTCGTCGAGCGCTGTGGCCTGTATTGCAAGGCGCACCGCTGACCGCGCCTGAAACCCCTAAAGTGCATACAAATCAATTAGTTGTGGTGGCGAGGGAAAGCCGTTAAAAATACCACATCCGCTTGAGAAAGGCAGGATCATCCTATACCCTTCGCCGCTTGGTCCGTCCTGATCGCGGGAACGTTACATGCACATGATTATCAAGCGACTGATCAAGTGGTTGGTACGCGCGATTTCGGTATTTTTACCAGAGGAAAAAGCTCACGACCTGCAGCGCTGGCGGCGCGGCAAGGAGGAGTTCTGGAAGTACAATCACTGTCAGTATATTTTCGCATCCTACGGTAAGAGTGGGCGCACCTGGGTTCGGGTCATGATCTCTCGTTATTTTCAGCTAGTCTATAAGCTGCCCGATAATATCTTGATGGGCTTCGATAACTACACGCGGCTGAATGGAGAGATTCCGAAGATATTCTTCACCCACGATAACTACCTGCGCGGCTATACGGGCAATGTCGATTCTAAGAAAGATTTCTACGACAAGAAAACGATCCTGCTGGTACGCAACCCCATTGATGTCGCAGTCTCACAATTCCACCAGTGGAAGTACCGCATGCGACCTGAAAAGAAAGTCATGAACAACTATCCGGAGCACGATGCGAATATTTCAGTGTACGATTTTGCCAAGCACGAGGGCCAAGGGCTCAATCATATAATCGACTTTATGAACAATTGGGCACGCGAGCTTCCCAATATCAAGGAACTACTTGTGGTGCGCTATGAGGATATGCGTTCTCATCCGCAAAGGGAAATGGCGCGCATTGTTGACTTTCTCGGCTTGGAGACGATTCCTGAATATCTGGACGATACAGCTGAGTTTGCTTCAGTGGCAAATCTTCGCAAGAAAGAGCAGGAGAATTACTTCTGGCGCAGCGGTAGTCGCGTGCAGGCTAAAGATGTCAACGACCCCAATACCTATAAAGTACGCAAGGCCAAAGTCGGTGGCTATCGTGATTACTTTGACGATAAACAAGTAGCTGAACTTGCAGCCCTAGTAGACTCTCGATTGTTACCACAGTTTGGTTATACCAGCGCAGAAATGGCGGAAGCGGTGTGAACAATCGCTGCGTATTTATCCATACAAACGAACGGCAATGGCTGGGCGCTCTGGTGGCGGAGTATTCGTTCCGCCGAAACTCAGCAAACTCCGACAAGTTTGATATCGCGTTTATACACACCCAAGATTACCCCTTCCTATCTGCGAAAGAGGGGCATACATTTCTGCGCGGTGGTACAAGCCGTGACTGGCATATGGACGACCTACAATCTTTTACTCCCTTGCGTTTCATGCCCCCAAAACTGATGGGCTGGCAAGGTAGGGCGGTCCTCACCGACCCGGATGTATTTGCCGTAGGTGATGTTTTTGATTTATTAGAGCGGGATATGCAAGGCGCCGCTGTGATGGGCCGACGGCGCTCTGCGAAGAAAGGCAAGTCACACCAGGTCGCGACCAGTGTCATGCTTATGGATTGTGCCAAGCTCAGGCATTGGGATGCTGAAGCGGATTTCGGTGCCTTGTTCCGTATGGAGCGTGATTACAAACAGTGGATGGTACTCGAATATGAAGATCCTGATACGGTCGGTTTCTTGGAAGATTACTGGAATGATTTCGATAATCTCGACGCTGATACGCGTCTATTGCACAATACGAAACGCAAAACACAGCCATGGAAGACGGGTCTTCCAGTGGATTACACCCCTGCCGATAAGTTTAAAAACAGACCCTTGTTTGCCTCGGCGAACCGCCTGCGTGCAAAAGTTTTTGGCGAGTACGGTCTGCTTGGTCGATATAAGGAACACCCGGATCCACAGCAGGAAGCCTTCTTCTTTGGTTTGCTGAGGGAATGCCTCGAGATGGGACACGTTAGTGAAGAACTGTTGCAGCAGGAAATCAGTAAAAACCATGTGCGTCATGATGCTTTTGAGGTATTAGACCGCACTTCAAAACTTAGCCGCAGCGCGGCGTGAAGTATCTGGAGATCGAAAAGCTGCGTGCACTGGGTACGACAGAGTTCATGTCTGTTAAGCCTTATCCTTATTTCAATGAACCTCTCTTGACTAGCACAGGATATGCAGATTTACGCGAGACCTTGCCAGGACTGGACAATTTTGAGGCAATTATGGGCAAGGAACGCCGCGCAGGTCAGGCGCCCCATGATCGTTACTCCCTTGAATATACACGGGATTTGCAAGTACCAAAGCCCTGGCAGGAATTTATCGCGGAGCTCTGTTCGCAAGCCTACCGCGCCGAAATTGAACGCCTTCTGGGTGCTCGTAAAGTTGAGTTTCGTTTTCACTGGCACTATACGCCGACGGGTGCTGAGGTGTCCCCCCATTGCGATGCTCGGCGCGAGCATGGCTCTCATTTATTTTATTTCAATTCGGCCCGAGAGTGGGACCCCGCTTGGGGTGGTGCCACACTGGCTTTGGATGATGGTGGTCGCCTAGACTATAACTCCGCGCCGAATCTAGAGGAGTTCGACAATGTTATCGAGTTGGACTCCATGGGTAATTCCAGCGCTCTTATGTTAAGAACTGACCACTCCTGGCATGCTGTTAGGCCTATCCAATGCCCTGAAAACAAATTGCGCAAAGTTTTTATTGTGGTGGTCAACCCGGACAGCTTGTTCTGGAAGGTGCGCGATCGGCTTATTGGCAAAAGTATTCAGAGATTTTAGGCAAGTGGCGAATACCACGTACCCAAACATCGGTTCGCAGGATCTCCATTTGTGGCTGTGTTACCGCGGGTGTGTTGATAATTCCGACGCGTTCAAGCGCATTGTTCTCTCTCGTTATGCGGACAGCTCGCCACAGGCATTGCAATTCACAGAAGGCGAGCATGGTAAGCCTGAGCTGAGCGCGTCTTCAAGGCCACTTCATTTCAATATAAGCCACAGTGGCGATTGGCTGGCTTGTGCTGTAACCGTCGAGTCGCCGGTGGGAGTCGATCTTGAATGGTGTCGCCCTGAGCGCGCCTCGATCAGAGTGGCGCGCCGTTTCTTTCGAACAGATGAGGTGGCAGCGCTGGAGAAGAGTGATAGAGCTTCAATGGTGGAGCAGTTCTACGACTACTGGACCCTGAAGGAGGCGGCGGTCAAGGCGCGGGGTGGTGCATTGGCGCCAGGACTATTCGATCATGGTTTCGCTATAGACTATCACCTTGCACGGCCGCACCGTGGGCTTATCACCGCGACGACAACGGATACGGCCCGCTACATGCTGTTGGATCCGGTGGCGGGCTATCGAGCCGCGCTGTGCTGGACCGGCACCGCGGCGCTGCCGCGCTTAGGTTTGTTCGAGCTGAATGAGAAGGGTGCCGTCGAGCCCCTAAAAACTGTTTTGCGAGCATCTAGTCTGTGCGATTAATTCAACATCGAAAAATTACTGTTACACTCTTCGCTTTGGCCAAGACCTGAACCATGATCATCGACCAGTACTACAACCAGCTTCAGGACAGTGTCAGCTTTACCCGCGAGCAGGCCAGCACGTTCGCAAAGAATATGGCCCAGGATTTCAATCCACTGCATGATGTGGATGCAAAACGTTTCTGTGTTCCTGGTGATCTCCTGTTTTCCGTGATTCTGGCCAGGTATGGCATCAGCCGGCATATGGCGTTTGTCTTCTCCGGTATGGTGGTGGATGGTATCGAACTGCTACTGCCGCAACCCTCCGAGGAGTTACAACTGCGAGATCGTGATGGGCGAGAGTATCTCAGCGTCAAACGGTCTGGGGACACCAGCGATGATGCGGCGCTCATACAAAATGTTACCCAAAGCTACGTGGAATTTTCTGGCCAGACCTTTCCGCACATACTGGTACCGCTGCTGACGGAAAAGAGTGTGATGATTAATCCCGACCGCCCTATTGTGATATACGCGAGTATGGTGATAGATCTCGACCGTCTGGATATTGAGCGGGTGGTACTGGAGCGAGACTATAACCAGCTTGAGGTTAATGGTAAACGTGGCAGCGTCGAACTTGCCTTCAATCTGTGTGCGGAGAATGAGGTGGTTGGACGTGGTAGAAAACACATAGTACTTAGCGGCTTACGTGAATTCGACGAAAAAGCTAACCTGGATGCACTTGCCCGGTATGATGAGAGAAGGCGCAATCTAGCGGGCTGAGATCAATCCGACCCTGAGTCGCGCCTACTCGGTGCTCAGTGATTGTTGACAATGCTCGAATCGAGCGACAGTAAATTTGTACCTAGTACTCATGATTTCTCTTGTCAAGCTGTTCTCTCAACAGCCAGATGCTGTACAGTCTAGAGCGATAGCAGATGTGTGGCAGACCGCGGAGATTCCGATGAACGACTATTTCGAATGCATTCCTGCGGGTGTGGATTTTCTAGACAAGGCTCACAATGTTTTCGTAGCCATCGAATTGGTTAAAGCTACGCCGGAACAGATTTTCGATGTCTTCGAAGATGCGCACGCATGGACGCAGTGGGCGTTACCTATCGAAAAAGTAGAGTGGACTTCTCCGCTGCCTTATGGTGTTGGTACAACGCGTAACGTTCACATGATGGGTGATATTATCGGCTATGAGGAATTTGTTGAATGGGAGAGAGGCAAGCGCATGGCGTTTACCTTTCTGGGGTGCAGCAGGAGTGCCACACGCAGATTTTTAGAAGACTATCGCGTCACCGATCTTGGCAATGGCAGTTGCCGTGTCGAGTGGTATATGGCCATGGAAGTGAGCGGTTTCTCACGCCACATGATGTTTTTGACACGCCCTATTATGCGGCTGGCTAATAAGTTCATGTTCAGGAAGTTTCGCAAGTTTACAGAGGCCTATGCTGCTGGAGAGCTGTCGCTGGGAACGGCCTGATGACCAGTGGGTTCGCTCTGCAAGGATCGGCACACCGAAATTTCCACGGCGTCTGGAACCGTCGTGTACTCAATGGTCGCGCGCCGGTGCTCGCAGTCGTAGTGTCCACAGTTGCGGACATAGTTCAAGTAGTGTTCCGGTGCGAAGATCGTACCTACATTGTCTGCGATCACGATGCTGGAGTAACCGCAGTAAGCGCCGAGTCCCAGTACTTTAGGTCGTGGCGGCAGACGGTGTGCTAGCTCGGCAATAAGGGGGCCCTTTTCGGGGCCAACGCTCATTAGTTAGCGTTCTTCTAGTGCGAGACGGTCCAGGGTATACAGTACATGCCGTGGGTTGTCTCGTATTGCATGCTGTTCAACATGGCGGGCTGATTGCACCGTGCGAGGCGGCGCGCCCTTGATCGTGTCGACCAGCGACTGGCTTGCGGTTTTCATCGTAAAGGCCAGTGCGGCAGGATGGAAGAATCGCCACCATTGCATAGAGTGCCGCTCCCCAGTGACATCGCGCTTTTTCTACGTCAGTGGGCCACCCTCTCAATGCTCTGAGCCGGCGTACTGGAAATTCACGCAGTAGGTAAGGATACTTGCACATTTGACTGAGACGCTCAATGCCGGCTTCGGTGTTCCGTGTTTGGAGAACAGGATGAAAGGTCTAAAAGGCAAAGCGGTCCTGGTTTGTGGTGGGGCTACAGGTATTGGTGCAGCTGCTGTGCGCCGTCTCTGCGAGGAAGGAGCCAGGGTAGGTATTGGCGATATCAATATTGAAGCAGCCGCTGCGCTGGCGCAGGAATTGTGTGCACAAGGGTACGAGGCTCTAGCCTGGCAATATGATCAGTCAGAAGAGGCGACAATTAATGCACTGGTTGCTACCGCGGAGGGGCATTTTCAGGGTCTCGATGGTCTGTTTGCCAATGTGGCGGACATAGCTGCGGTAACCTTAGACGGGGATATTCTGAGTAACGACAGTGCATTGTGGCACAGAACCCTGTTGGTCAACCTGGTCGGTACCGCGATGCTGCTGAAGGCAACTCTGCCGAACCTTTTGCAAAGAGGCAGTGGTGCCATTGTTTTAACTTCATCGGATGCGGGGGTGGTCGGGGAGCCCGAGCGGCCTGCCTATGCTGCATCGAAGGCAGGGGTGAACGCCTTGTGTCGGCATATTGCCAGCAAGTGGGGGCAGAAGGGTATCCGTTGTAATACTGTATCTCCTGGGTTTGTACTGACCGAGCAGATAGACGCCAATATGGATCGCCAGATGAAAGATTGGATGCTAAAAGGTGCCTGCAGCCCGCGCCATGGTGCCCCTCGAGACATTGCCTCCTCGGTTGCCTTTCTATTGTCAGATGAGGCCGAATGGGTCAATGGTCAGGTCTGGCGTGTTAACGGTGGGGTGAGTTATGCGAATTAGGTTTACAGGCTCAACTGCCCTGTTTCAAAAGGAGAGTTCACACGGTGATAACAGAAAACAGCGTCGCTAGTGAGGAGATCATTATCAACGCGCCCGCGGAGTTAGTCTGGGATATTCTTCTCGACTTCGATAATTATGGCGCATGGAATGTGTTTTGTCCTAGCGTTAGAGGCGAGCCAGTGGTTGGCAGTGCGCTTGAGATGCAGGTGGACCTGGGCAACGGTCTGCAACTGCAAACAGAGTATGTGACGCGGGTCGAGCCTTGCCACACTATTATCTGGTCCATGGAGAACAAACCTGGAGATCCGGTGCACGCGGATCGCACTCAACGTATCACACCTATCGACAGCAAAAGTTGCCGCTATGCCAGCATTGATGAGTTTAGTGGAGACTTCGTCCCCCAGATGATGGAGGCGTTGGCAAAAGCGGTCGAGTTGGGATTCAATCGCTGTGCAGAGGGTTTGAAGAAAAGGGCAGAAGCGTTGTATAAGGATTAGACTGAGGCGGGGTTAGTCGTAATGCGAGCACCTCTATTAGTTGAGTCTCAGCCTGTGGTCGCAGCATGTCAGCGTGGCGCGTTTCGGTTTCCTGCCAAAGTGCTGCGCCGTTGGCGATGTCCATATAGTGTGGGTAATGGTTGAGCGCGGTTGTGCGCGCGTGCCCGGGTCGGTACTGACGGCTTGCCGCCACATCGCTACGCAGACCACGCCCGTGGTTCAGCCAGATGTGGTTTTCCACCAGATGGACTATGGTACAGGCGGCAGCAAAATTGTCTGCCACCGTCGCGGCAGTCGTTGTCGACGAGAACGATACGTGATAAGCGCGACAGCTCTTGCTGTTCGGCGAGAGTAAGGAGCATGAGCTTGAGGTAGCGTGTGGTGGGAAAATTAACGCTTACAAGCCCAAAGCGAGCTTGACCTTTAAAGGCTTCGATCTGGCTAATCCGGCTCAGCTAGCGGGCGGCACGCGCGACAAATCGATCCATTGACATTTCGCTGTGACGGCGCAGCGTCTTCAGTCTGTCGCCCTTGAGCCGAGATAGTCGATGCAAGCGAAATCGCCAGTGCACATAGTGAGTGCCAAGGCGCTGTGGTCAACCCAGTATAGGTGGACCGATAGATACGATCAGCAACCGTTCTGCGTTGGCAGACGAATGACAAGCTGACACAATCAAATAGTACTGTTGTTGGAATATTCAAGACGGTAGTCGAATTACGCCGGGGAGGCCCTTTACTTAAAAAAATGGGTAAAGCGGGCCACTCGCAGGGTCTGCACGATCGGTAATTATATTTGGGCTGCTTACCCGGCAAATGATTCCTGTCTAGCAAGCAGCTTGTGATATCTTCTGCCCATGATTGCCACTACATTGCGCCGTATTGTCTTTGCACTGGCCTGTTTGGCCATGGGATTTGGCTTGGCTTTTTTCTTGCTGATGCGCGGGTGTATTGCACAACCCGTTAAAGTTGCTGAGCTGGTGGATGGAGGGAGGTACGTGGGTGATGTCGTGGATGGTCGACTGGAAGGCGCTGGATTTATAGAGTGGCCAGGCGGTTCGCGTTATGCGGGCGATTTCCGCGACGGGCGGTTGCATGGAGACGGTCTTTATGAAGACAGTTTCGGCACACGCTATGAAGGCCAGTTTCGTGACGGTCAACTCGCGGGCAAAGCGTCTATCCACTATGGAGACGGCAGTCACTACGAGGGTGAGGCGCAAGCCTGGTTAATGCATGGCGAGGGAACCTATGTGACGGGCGATGATGAGTACCGGGGCACTTTTGTGGACGGAAAGCTCACCGGCAAGGGCGAGCACTTGCATCAGGGTGAGCTGGTGTATCGCGGTGATTTCAAGGATTGGCAGTACCACGGTCGCGGCAAACGGCTATCGGGAGATGAATTCTGGCGCGGTGAGTTCGTGGACGGGTACCTGGTCAGCGGGGTCCACAGGTCTGGCAAGAGTGGGGCGCGCTACCGGGGAGATTTTTCCTTTGAGCGATACCATGGTGAGGGGAGGCTCGAGCGTGCTAACGGCGACCACTACGAAGGTGGCTTCCATTTTGGTGACTTTCACGGTCTCGGCACGATGAAGCTGGCGGCGCCTCGGGAGGGTATTACTGAGTACAGTGGAACGTGGCGCAATGGTAGGCTGATGCAGTCCGAAGTCAGTGCTTTTGTCGAGAACTATAAGCCAGACGTTGAAAAAGCGCTCTACGGCGAGACTGCCCTGCTTGAAGAAGAGCTGCTTACCCTGGTACCCGGGGATCCGGACACGCCGGAAGTGTACTTCCTCGGCATAGCCGGTGATGGTACGCAGCGTGTCTTTAGCCGTGAGGTCAGTGCCTTCCGTGACCATCTGGATCGGCTGTCATCATTGCAGGAACGGCAGATCGCCCTGCTCAATGACCGCATCCTGATGGGAAAACAGCCAATGGCGACGCGCACCAGTATTGCGCGCGCACTTGCAATGCTTGGCGAGCGCATGAACACGGAAGACGATGTTCTGGTGCTTTATATAACAAGTCATGGCAGTGACAATCACGAAATTTCATTGCGAAATGCGCATCTTGAACTCGAGGGTCTTCCTGCCGATGTGTTAGCGGAGATGCTACTTGATAGTGGTATTCGTTGGCGTGTGATTTTTGTTTCTGCTTGCTATTCGGGCGGCTTTATCGACGCTCTGGCCGATGATGAGAGTCTGATCATGACCGCCGCGGCGGCGGATCGTACCTCTTTTGGTTGTTCAGATCAGGCAGAGACAACGTACTTTGGTCGGGCATTGCTCGATAGTTTGAGTCGTTCCGCCGATCCGGCGCAGGTCTATAGCCTGCTGCGCGAGGCGATCGCGGAGCGAGAGGCGAAGGAGGCACTGAGTCCCTCCGAACCTCAGTTTTTTCTGGGCCCAAAAATGGCGGAGAAGCTGGCGCGACATGGTATAGGCGTGTTCCGCCCGTCTGACCCGCCGTAGTGGTGCTCACGGCGCAGTGAGCTATGCGTTATTAGTGGATAGCGAGCATGATAGCGCCTCTCTGTTGAAAACTTGGACCAGCACCTACTGTTCCCGGAAAATCCGGATCTCGTGGGGGATCCGGTGGATGGAATTCTACGTTCAAATACGGTTATCGATCCCATGTGCCACAAGGCGATGGAGGATACCTCCTGTGGGTCGCCAGTATGAAACAAGCCGATCAGGGCGTTATGTTTTATCATGTTGCTGACCACGATGGAGAGGTGGTCACGGATTTCGATAATTTTAATACCACGTGCATCCAGTGTGAGGAAGAGCGCAATGCCATCCACTGTTAACCGATCTTCGCCACAGGCGCTGTTGTTCGATACCTATGGCACGGTCTGTGACTTCTACCAGCCTCTGCGGCGCGCCTTTGAGGCATTGTCGGTAAAGAAGGGTGTGGAATGTGACGCCGGTCGTATGGCGATCGCATGGCGCACTGCGTACCTCGTCAGTACATCGACGCAGGCCCTGCAGGAGACCGCATTCAAGCCGCTGCCCGACATCAACCGTAACAATCTGATCGAATTGTTGGGTCGCGAATTTCCCGCCACGGTGAGTGCGACGGAAATCGAAGACCTTGTTGCGACCTGGGAAAAGCTGGACCCTTGGCCGGATGTCGTCGAGGGACTGCAACAGATAAAGGAGCACGCCATTATTGGTCCACTATCCAACGGCAACTTCGCAGATATGGTGCGCCTCGCGCGCCATGCGAAGCTACCGTGGGATATCATCCTGGGCGCGTCGGTCTCCGGCCAATACAAGCCGCACCCGCAGACATACCTGAAATCGGTTGCGGCATTGCGCTTGCAGCCATCTCAGGTCTGCATGGTGGCGGCGCATCAGGTCGATCTTGCCTTTGCCTCCAGTCACGGTATGCAAACGGCTTTCATACCGCGACCTTTGGAGTTTGGTGGACGGGTTAAACCGAAATACCCGCAAGAGGGCGTGAGCTATATCGAAGCGGCAGAGGTTTACGCGGAGGGCGATTGGACGTTTATTGCAGAAGACTTTCTGGATCTAGCGGCGCAACTCGCCACGTGAGGACATTGCCACGGTAGCCTAGGCCGGCGTCTCCCTTCCCAGTGCGGCCGAGGCCGGCGGGACAATCACACGCATTAACCGTCGGCCAATGGCGGATCGCCCTTCGTAAAAAGCCAGGGCGCTCATGTTTTTACGGTGATAACATAGATGATTTGCTAGGACAAAAGCGAAGCGCTCGTTGCTTCTGCGCAGGGCAATCATATATGCAGAATAGCCGAGGAAAGGTAATACCGAAAATAGAAACACCGGTAGGGAATGCACGGCTGCGCGTGCTTTGTTGCCCCGTAGGGATTCAATGACTCTCCACGCCACTACCCACAGCGGCCTCACCATGGATCCAATGGGCAGCGGAATCATGGTGAGGTAGCGGAAGCCGCCGATGGCCAGGTGCCCGCCAAGGTGTTTGAGGATATACCCGGCCCCCTCCAGATCCGATTTGATTTGACCTGCGATCTCCCTTTCTTCGCCCGCAGAAATAATGTGTTCAGTATGCATCCGCTCTACAGAGCGATATAGAGATGCCGCATCCAAGAGTTCACGCCGGTCTGACAATAGTCTCACCATATACTCATGCCGTGTCGGCTAAAATCTGGCTATGTCTGCCGACCTGACATCTGCACAACAGGTTTATCATATAGGTAACTATCGTCCTCGCATCTGTTGTAGCGTTTTTCTGCACGAACTCGACGTCTTACATCAAGTGTTTCATCCGTCGTATTTTGCTGGCAACACCTTCCGCACAGAATTTCTCTCGCCCGCTGCCTTACGTTCAGTGATCCGCGGGTTGGAACGCCAGGACACCAGTTTATCCTTGCTGAATTAGGTGAGCAATGTGCGCTACATTCTGAAATACGACGCGCCGTTTTATCCCCGGGCATTGATACCCCGCACGATTTCCTGTCCCAGGAAATCGCGTATCCTGCGCTGTGTTGATTTACTTCCTCCTGGCTGCCGGCTCCAGGGACGCAAAGACGGATCCCTCGTCCGTCTCAGTAGTAGACGACTATACAGGGCCTTGGCCGCCGAATTAAACTATAGTATGCAGGGCAGCGATTGAGTCCGCAGGGAGCAGTGCGGAGGTATTTCATGATTGAAATCATACCATCGAAACAGTCGTGTGGAGCAACCGTACGCGGGGTAGATCTGTCTCTCGATTTGGAGGCTACCACCGTGCAGACTCTGCGCGCCGCTTGGATGGAGCATCACGTCCTGGCTTTTCCTGACCAGCGGCTATCGGATACAGATCTGGAACGGTTTGTATCGTGCTTCGGTGCGTTTGGCACCGAACCGTTTTTTGATACGATAACCGGAAGTAAACACGTAGTGGCCTTGACGCGCAAAGCGGATGAAACAGCCCCCCTGTTTGCAGACAACTGGCATTCTGACTGGAGTTTCCTGCCGCAGCCGCCATTGGGCACCTGCCTTTACAGTCTCGTGATTCCGCCGGTTGGTGGTGATACGGGCTTCACTAATCAACATCAGGCGCTGGAAGAGATGCCGTTGGCGCTGCGAGCACAAATTGAAGGCCGTACGGCACTGCACTCCGCCGTGGCTGCCTATGCCCCGGATGGCATGTATGGTGAAAGAGACAGGGCCGCAGGCCGCAGCATGGCGATACGCTTTTCAGAAGAGGCGCGAAAAGTCCATGGGCACCCATTTGTTTCCAGGCATCCTGAAAATGGCAGAGAGACGCTACTGGGCTGTTTCGGCTATATAATTGGTATTGAGGGTATGCCAGACGATGAAGCGCTAGGCCTATTGCTAGAGCTACACGACTGGCAGACCCATGAGGCCTTCCAATATGCGCACTCCTGGCAGGAGGATATGCTGGTTATCTGGGATAATCGTAGTGTATTGCATAAGGCTTACGGGGGCTATGATGGTTACGACCGTATTCTTCACCGCGTCACTGTAGCGGTGGATTCCAAGAAATTTCTCCAGCCTGCGACCTGACGCTGTGATGAAAAAAGTAGCTCATGCAACAGTCAATCCCCTCAAATCGCTGAACCTGCTGTCCAAAGTAGATATCGAAGGGCTCACCTCTAGCGATGGAGAACTGCTGTCGGTTTTTCGTCAATGCGCGCTGGCGATTCTCAATACCGATACAGAGCAGGATGACGCGACGCAGATTTCGACGGATTACTCTGACTTTGATATCAAACTTGTGCCCCAACCTCGTGGTTTGAGACTAGATATAGTCAATGCGCCGCCTCAGTCCTTCGTCGATGGCAAGATGATTCGTGGTATTCAGGAGCATCTATTTTCCGCCCTGCGCGATATTGTTTATACGGATTTTAAAATCATTGCAACACAGTCGCAGCCTCTTGATTCCGTACAGACGACGAATACCGTTTTTCGAATTCTCCGCAATGCCGGAATTGTGCGTCCGGACCAGCCACCTAATCTTACAGTTTGTTGGGGTGGGCATTCGATTTCTCGCGAGGAGTATGACTACGCGAAGCGCGTCGGCTACGAACTGGGCTTGCGCGGACTGAATATTGTCACCGGCTGTGGGATTGGGGCAATGAAAGGTCCGATGAAAGGCGCTGCCGTCGGTCATGCCAAGCAGCAGAACAAGGATGGCCGATACATCGGCATCAGCGAGCCGGGTATCATTGCGTCCGAGTCGCCAAACGCTATTGTCAATGAATTGGTCATCATGCCAGATATTGAGAAGCGACTGGAAGCGTTTGTTCGACTAGCGCACGCCGTGGTTGTTTTCCCTGGTGGAGTTGGCACCGTTGAGGAGATTCTCTATTTGCTCAGTATCCTCATGCACCCGGGAAATCGTGAGTCGATTCCCTTGGTTATGGCTGGTCCGGAGTCATCCCGCGTATATTTCGAAGTATTAGAGCGATTCTTGCGAGATTGCCTGGGTAAGGCAGTACGAGATTTCTACACGGTCATACTGGGTTCACCGGATGAAGTGGGTCATTTCGTCAGACGCGCGACAGACAAAGTGCATGCGCGCCGTCGTTCCTCTCAGCAGGCCTACTATTTTAATTGGGAACTACAGGTGGGCTGCGATTTGCAAGAACCTTTCCTGCCGACCCATGAGAATATGGCAAATCTGCGGTTGGATAGTGGGGCGCCCGGGTATCAGCTGGCCAGCGCCTTGCGATGCGCGTTTTCGGGAGTAGTCGCCGGCAATGTCAAAGCCTATGGTATTGAGCAGGTGCGGAAGAATGGTCCTTATAAACTGATGGGTGACAGGAAATTGCTGGATAGTATGGACCGCTTGCTGTGTTTTCTGGTCGAGGAGCAGCGCATGAAGATTAACGCTGCGAAGTATCAACCCTGCTATCAGTTGGGTGCTTGATCTTTGCTCGCGTGTCGTTTCAGGTATTTCCAAAGGCCAATCAGTGATGCGGCAATCCAGAATAGCTCGATGACAAAACTGGCGAGATTAAAAGTAAAGCACAGGCTGAAAAGAAGGCAGCAAGCCCCGATCAAGTTGATCAGGTTGTAGCTGAGGCTTCCTGCCTTGACCTTTTCCAGCTGTAGTAAAAAGTATGCTAGAACCACTAACAGTGTACCCAGCATCCCGACACTGTCCGTTATCCAGGTTTCCATAAACCTTCTTACCTTTCATCCATCCAAGATGACAGTGCTGCGAATTTGAAACACGTAGCGGGTTGCCGTGGCGAGGAATCAGACAGGGAGCGCCAGCGACTCGCTCTGAACCGGTTGATGCCTGCCCGCATGTTCTTCTCGGCTAGTGATGCGTTCAGCACGTATCCACACAGCACCGTCGGGATCTTGTATGACATCGCCCACGCCCCCAGGGATGTGGATACCAATGCTAGTAGGCTGTGTGCTGAACAGGTCGCAGGACGGTAGTTCCATGCCTTCCAGGACATCAATGACGCGATTGGCATCGAAGCTAAAGCATATAAGCTCCTCGCGTGATTCGCCTGTTCGGGGAGTGAAGGCGCGGTCGATCTCAAATAATTGCGCCACGCGCCGCTTCAGGAGTGTAGCCTCCTGTTCGTGCGCTACATGTTGGTCTATCCAGTGCTCTGCCGCGCGCTCGGCGCAGGTGTAGGTGCGTTCCCGCTGTGTCAGCGCCGTGACAAACAGCTCGCAACGCAGTTCATAGACCCCCATGGGGTCTGCGCCCTCAAGGCCCTTGATGTCTTCGCTGAACTCTGCACACAATTCATGTAACACGGCGCGCATCAGTCCGGCAACCGGGAGAGAGCCTTCCAGTGCCAGGTAGCGCAGGGTCATGGGCATGATGTAACCGCGACTGGTCACGATATGAGCTGCTACTAACAAATATCCTTCCAGTCCCTCGTCCTCGGAGAAACTCATGCAGCCAACCACATACTCGCCTTTGGCCTTGCCATATCCAGCTACTGGGCGTGTTTTGATCTCGTACTCATCGCGCCTGTCATAAAACTCTGTTCCGGGTAGCAGGGTATAGCCGAAGATATGTATTGTCGGGAAGACGGCAAATAGGTTGTCGAGGTGCTTCTCAAAGCTAGCCAAATTGTCTCCGATCAGCCCCCAGATCAGCTCACAGGCAATGGGAACTCTGGCTTTTGCCATAGCACGAGCGATCGGCTCGTACTTGTTAGCGGCCATATTGGTGCGATGGGAGAGTTCCAGTGCAAGCGGTGTCAGGGTTTGGAGTGCGAGATGATAGTGGGGTAGCAGGTTGTTCCTGTGCAACATGAGCACAATTTCCTGAGAGCGCGATCCGTGCTTCTTAGACCAAGAGGTGGCAAAGCTGTGAGGTAATCCTGTGCGTTTTTTGATCTCACACAATACTTTTGCTTTCTCCACATCTTCTCGCAACGCGCCGAAGTTAGAATCGCTGAGCCAGATATTCTTGATCCCGGCATCCACTATGCGGTTCCAGTCGCGGTTTACGCGCTCAACAGAGAAGGTTAGCATTTTGGTACCAATCAACCCGGTGCCCCACTCGCAGAACGCGCATTTATAAGGGCAGCCTCGGCTGGTCTCGTAGGCGATACACTCATAGGGCTGGCCGTCCTCGTCACACAGGCTGATGGCATCTAGGGCCGAGGGCAGGCTGTCCAGGTTTTGCAATCGGGGCCTTTTTGCCGTGGAGATCAGGTCTCCCTCGCGCACAAAGGCCAGTCCTGCCACATGCGACCATTCTTCTCGGTTCCGCGTGTCGAGGAAGTCGCTGAAAGTTGCTTCTCCTTCGCCGAGCACGATCACGTCGATGGCCTCGGAAAACAGATAATCCTCGGCTTTCTGCACATGGGGGCCACCCGCGACAATGAGCAACTCCGGGCACAATGCCTTGATCTGGCGCATGAGCTCGAGGAATTCTGCGGCGTTCCAGGTATAAACAGAAAAACCCATAACCGGCTGCAGGCCCTGGGCCGCCGCGCCCTGCGCGCGCTCTAGATCGTCACGCCGCCAGCGCGTCAGCCAGGGTGCGATACGGTCGGTATCGTTGGAGAAGTGCACCAGCTGTATATCCGTGTGCCCGGCATGCTGGCCCAGCTTTTCGTAATACGCCTTCAGGCCGCCGGTAGTCATGGGTGCGGCGGGAAAAGTGTCCGAATCCAGGGACAGTAGCCAGACAGGGCGATCCATTGATTACAGGTGTCCTAGTTCGATTGAGAATCACACACTGCATTATGCGCAAGGTCGTTGAGATTGTCAGGCATTAATTCCAATCGCGGGGACTGCACACTGTGTACCATCGGTGCTTCGATTATGACAATCGCCCCTTGAAATCTTCGTAATCAAACTCACGAATGATCTTGAGCTCATCAGTGTCAGAGTTCCATAAGGCGATTGCGGGCAGCCGGATACCGTTAAAGGTATTGGCTTTCACCATGGTGTAGTGCGCCATGTCCTGGAATATTAAGCGCTGGCCGATGTGCAGTGGCTCGGGAAAACTGTAGTCGCCTATGACATCGCCCGCCAGGCAGGTGGAGCCGCCCAGTCGATAGGTATGGTTCAGCGCGCCTGGCAACTGCGCTCCTATAATCTCGGGGCGATAGGGCATCTCCAGAACGTCGGGCATATGGCAGGTTGCTGAGGTATCCAGAATCGCCTGACTCACTTGGTTCCAGCCCAGATCAAGCACTTCTGAGATGAGCACGCCCGTGCCGAGGGCTATCGCTTCGCCGGGTTCCAGGTATATCTGCACATTATAACGCTGCGAGAAATTGCGAATGCAGTTTGCCAAGTCCTCGCGTTGGTAGTCCGATCGTGTGACCTGGTGTCCGCCACCAAAGTTGATCCATTGCATATGCGGTAGCAGGTGGCCAAACTTCTTTTCCACCACCTCCAGGGTGCGCTGTAACGCTGGAAATCCTTGCTCACATAAAGAGTGGAAGTGCAGACCGCTTATATGCTCGATGTCATCCTCGTCCAGTTGCGATAGGGGTGTGCCAAGGCGGGAGCCTGGCGCACAGGGGTCGTAAAGGGCGATATCGACCTCTGAGTGTTCGGGGTTGATGCGCAGCCCGAACCGTAGATTGGGTCGCTTATTTGCCGCCTCCAGGGCGAGTGGTTGAAAACGTCGCCATTGAGAGCAGCTGTTAAATACTACATAGTTTGCAATGCTTAAAATTTCTGTGAGGTCGCTTGCACTGTAGGCGGCACTTAACACGTGGACCTCGCCAGCGTAATACTCGTGAGCTAACCGGGCCTCGTACAGCCCACTCGCGCAGGTACCGTTGAGGTAACGTGAGACCAAGGGTGCAACGTGCCATAACGCGAAGGCCTTGAGTGCGGCTAGAATGCGAGCGCCGCTGGCCTCTGCCAGATCCTGCAGAGTGCGCAGATTGACCTCCAGCGCCACCTCGTCAACGACAAAACAGGGAGAGGGCAGGCGCGCCGGGTTGAGTTTTTCAAACTTCGGGTATCGCATCAGGCCTTAAGCGAACTCAAGCTGAAAAGCAGGATCCAGCTCTGCCAATTGCCACGGTAAGCCATAGCGGTTCATATCCTCCATGAATGGATCGGGATTGTATTGCTCGACATTCCATACCCCCGCTTCGCACCACGTTCCCTCAAGAATCATCTTGGCGCCAATCATTGCCGGGACACCGGTCGTATAAGCGATAGCTTGGGATTGCACTTCTCGGTAGCAGGCTTGGTGGTCACATACATTATAAATGTGCATGAGACGCTCTTTGCCGCCCTTGCTACCGCGTACGATGCAGCCGATGCAGGTCTTGCCTCGCGTTCTTGGGCCTAGGGTCGATGGATCGGGCAACAAGTGTGCTAGAAACTGAATGGGCACAATGGACTGGCCCCGATAATTGATGGGTTCGATGCCGGTCAGGCCTACATTTTCCAATACCTCCAGGTGCTTCAGGTAATTAGCGGAGAAGCTCATCCAGAATTGGGCGCGTTGCAGGCTAGGGTAGTGTTTTGTGAGTGACTCCAGCTCCTCGTGGTACATGCGAAATAGGGTGAAGGTTCCGATTCCTTCAGGACAGGTGTAAAGGGTCATTTTGGAAAGCGGTGGTGTAGTCACGAATGCACCATTTTCCCAATGACGACATGCTGCGCTCACCTCGCGGATATTGATTTCTGGATTGAAGTTGGTGGCAAAAGGATAGCCGTGGTCACCGCCGTTGACGTCGATAATGTCCAACTCATGAATCTCATCAAAGTAGTGCTTATTGAGATAGGCGGTGAAGATGTTAGTGGCACCCGGGTCGAAACCACTGCCAAGCAGGGCCGTCAGACCCGCATCGACAAATCGCTTTTGGTAGTCCCACTGCCAGCGATACTCAAATCTCGCTGTGTCGGGTGGTTCGTAGTTCGCGGTGTCCAGGTAGTGAGCTCCCGCCGCCAGGCAGGCATCCATAATGCTCAGATCCTGGTAAGGCAGCGCCACATTAATAACAAGCTTGGGTTTTTCCCTACGCAGCAGCGAAATCAAATCGGAAACATTATCAGCATCCACTTGTGCGGTGTGTATGGGTTGATCGATTTGCGCTGCAATGGCCTTGCATTTCGATTCTGTACGGCTGGCCAGTACGATATCAGAGAATACTTGTGGAACCTGCGCACATTTTTGCGTGACCACGCTACCTACACTACCCGCCCCGACTATTAACACCTTTGACATTGAGTACGGTTCCTTACTGCCCGCGATTAACTACGTTTAAAATAGGTATAAGCGTTCAGACTGTTTGAGAAGGCGCGCAGGATTGCTTGCCGTTGAGTAACATTGATTTTCCCCTGGCGCACGGCGCTCTCCGCCACCTGGCGAAACCGCTCCTGCATCTGTCTCGGCTCGTGCTCTACATAACGGAGTACGTCGGCAACCCTGTCGCCATGGAATTCTCGGACGAAATCGAAACTGCCGTCCCCCTTAATGGCGACGTTGATGACATTGGTGTCTCCGAAAAGATTGTGCAAGTCACCCAGCGTTTCCTGGTAGGCCCCGACTAAGAAGGCACCAAGATAGTAGTCCTCGCCAGGGTGCAGCGGGTGCAGTGGCAGTGAGCGAGTGAGCCCCTTGGGTCCCGTAAATTTGTCAATCTTGCCGTCACAGTCACAGGTCAGGTCTGCGAGTACTGCCGATCGAGTGGGCTTCTCCGTCAGGCGATGAATGGGCATGATGGGAAATATCTGGTCAATGGCCCATACGTCGGGTAATGATTGAAATAGGCTGAAATTACCGTAGTAGATATCTGACAACAACGTCGGCAGGCTCTCCAACTCCGGTGGCACGCGATTGACTTGTGGCAGGAGGGCTGCAATATTCTGTAACACTGCCAAGAACCAGTTTTCTCCGAGACCGCGCTCACGCAAGCTAGCTTGCCCGTGCTGAAAGTCTTCCCGCAAGGCGTCGCGGTAGAACAGCGCATCGTTGTAACATTCCTGAAAGTTGTCTTGCGTCACATTGTCCAGCGCCCATTTAAGCCCGGCGAGATTTTCATTCCCACCTGGCGGTAGACTGGAAAGAAGGGGTCCTGGGTGACTGTCTCGAACATCCAGGATGTTAAAGAGCAACACTGAGGAGTATGCCACGGTGGCTCGCCCCGATTCTGTAATGATCACCGGGTGGTCGATGTACATTGGGTCTAGGGTTTCACAAATACTCTCGACAATGTTTACGCAGTATTCGTCTAGCTGGTAGTTCATACTGTGAGTGCTGTTCGTCCGCGCGCCTTCATAATCCACGGCCAGTCCACCACCGAGGTCAAGGTAGCCCATCGGTGCGCCTTCCCGTACCAGACCAGCATAAAACCGACAGGCATCCAGCACCCCGCTGCGAACGTTACGGATGTTAGGTATTTGAGAGCCGAGGTGGCAATGCAGTAGCTGCAAGCAATGTAACTTACTCGCTTCTCGTAGGCTATCGATAACTGTTAACAGAGTGTCCGTGCAGAGACCGAAGATGGATCGGTCGCCACTATCGTGGCGCCAGTGGCCGTCTACCATGACGCTGGTGCGTATACGCACACCAAGCAGGGGATCTGCGCCCACGATGTCGCTGCGTTCCAGTATCAGTGGTAATTCGTTCACAGATTCCAGGACAAAGAAACACGCATAGCCCATCTGCCGCGCGTAGAGACCGAGGTCGATAAACTCCTTGTCTTTGTAACCGTTACAGACGATCAGGCTGTCTTTGTCTCTCACTTGTGAGAGTGCGATAATGAGTTCTGCTTTGCTGCCGGCTTCGAAACCATGATGGTAATGTCGGCCGTACTCCGCGATCTCCTCAATAACATGGCACTGCTGATTGACTTTGATGGGGAACACACCCCTGTAGTGATTCCGGTATCCAGTCTGTGTGATGGCGCGGGTAAAGGATTCGTTCAGTATCTTTATCCGCTGGTCCAATAGGTTACGAATGCGCAATACTGCTGGCATGTGCAGTCCCCGTGCTTGCATGCCAAGCACGATATCCATGAGTGAAACGGACACGGAGTCGTCGTCAATGTCTACAGTGACCTCTACTTCCCCTTGTTCGGATAGCCGGAAGTAGCCGGCCCCCCAGTCATTGATACCGTAAAGCTCGGCACTCTTTTTACTGCTCCACCGATCATTCATCGGCACTGAACACCGGCTCTCTTTGGGCATAACTTGCTTCATTGGCGCTCGCAAATGTGTTGGGGTCGCTGCCCGGCGCAGGTGCAATCCAGCTGCATGGTAGGGCGATGGACGGTAAGGTTAAAAGATATCGCTGCAATCCGGAAAAAAATCTTTAGTTGCGGATACAGTGCCTGTGACGCCGCTGACCGGCGAGGGGTGACAGCGCTTTCTGTTTTCTGATATAACCTACATTTATACTGCCATGGAGACTTTATGGTGAAGGTCCTCGCGTTGCTGTTGCTCGCATTGCCCTGTATGCAGGTGAGTGCTGAGGAGTTTCCGCGCCCGGAGGGTCTCGAGTCTGCCGTTAGCTTCTGGACAAAGGTGTATACCGAAATCTCGACCGACCAAGGTTACCTGCACGATGATGAGCACTTGGCCATCGTGTATTCTGTCCTGACGCTCCCCGACGCCCGCCAGAGTAGCGCCCGTGAAGCGCAGATCCATGCCGCACAGGCCGAAATAGAGGATGCCCTGCGCAACTTAGGGGAGGGGAAACGCAGCGATTTAGCGCCGATTGAGGAACAGGTATTGGCTGCCTGGCCGCAGGATAGTTCGTCACGACAATTCGCGGAGGCCGCGGCTCGTGTGCGCTTCCAGCTGGGCCAGGCCGACCGTTTTCGAAGAGGTCTTGTTCGTTCTGGCCAGTGGAAGTCACACATTCGGGAAGTTCTGGCGAAGTATGGATTGCCGGCAGAGCTGGAGGCACTGCCGCATGTGGAATCTTCTTTTATGGCATCTGCCTGGTCCAAGGCAGGTGCGGCCGGTATGTGGCAATTCATGCCGACAACAGGGCGACACTACATGCGAGTCGATCACATTGTGGACGAGCGTATGGACCCTTTTATTGCCACGGATGGTGCGGCGCGGCTGCTCGCCACGAATTATAGGCTCACCGGGACCTGGCCTCTGGCCTTGACCAGTTACAATCATGGTGCAGCGGGCATGCGGCGTGCGGCGAAAACCCTGGGTACTACCGATATCGATGTCATCGTGGACAAGTATAAGAGCCGCAGCTTCGGTTTTGCTTCACGAAACTTCTATGCGTCCTTCCTGGCGGCACAAGAAATCGACAGTAACCCGGAGCAGTATTTTCCGCAGATCGAGCTTGCACGTCCTGTTGCTTACGATACGGTTCGATCTGACGATTTTGTCTCGGCGCTGGGTTTTGCTCAGGAAGCGGGTGTTGAACTGGGAGAACTTAGGCGGCATAACCCGGCGTTGCTTGATCCGGTATGGAAAGGGGAGAAGCATATTCCAAAGGGTTTTCCGGTGCGTTTGCCATCATCACAGTTGCCCCGCCCACTGCACGAGTCCTTGGCTTCGCTGTCCCTAGCCTGGCGTTTCGGCCAACAGAAACCCGACAAGATATACCGCGTTGCACAGGGAGATTCGCTGTCCACTATTGCGCAACGTTACAACACGACAGTAGCCAAGCTGAAGGCCGTGAACGGTTTGCGCAGTCACAAAATCCGGACGGGTAAGACTCTCATTCTGCCTGGCAGTGTGGAGGAATTCTCCCTTTCCGCTGCGCAAGTTGCCGCAACTCGTGCGCGTTTAGAGGGTAAGACGGTTGAATATGTTATTCAGCGAGGAGACTCTCTATGGAGTATTGCACGTCAGTTTAACGTGTCTACACAAGATCTGGTTGTGTGGAATAACCTCTCGGCTAAAGCCTATCTGCAGCCCGGACAGAAGTTGAAAATCGCCGGCGCCGGCTGATCTGACGCGGTGTTTTATGCGCTCTATACACTGTCTCGGGCCTGCCAGAGTGTATCGGTAGGGATACCTTATGAATCCTGATCAGCAGCGCGATGATGCTTATATTGCGGACACTGAACGGCGAAAAAGCGGCAGCGCAGTCCGCCCGCGGGATGCGGCAACCCTGATTATTGTCCGCAGGGACGGCGCAGATACACGTGTCCTAATGGGCAAGCGGGCTGCCAGCCACAAGTTCATGCCGAATAAATTCGTGTTTCCTGGGGGCGCTGTAGACCGGGCCGACAGCCGCATCGTGCCGCCATATGATTTACACCCAAAGGTAATGCAGCGTCTCTCTCAAGGCTGCTCCGAGAGCCGCGCGCGGGCATTGGCGATGGCAGCTATTCGCGAGACGTTTGAAGAAACGGGCCTGATTATCGGAGAGCCGGATACACCGACCTTGGTCACACGCTCTCCTCACTGGGCCAGTTTCCTGCGGCACGATATCAACCCACGGCTCGACGTGTTGCATCTGATTGCCCGGGCGATAACGCCGCCCTACCGCAACCGTCGCTTCGATGCGCGCTTTTTCATGGTTGATGCGACACATATCCAGGGTGGCGTGCAGGAGCATCCTGAGGGGTCTGGAGAATTACTTGACCTACATTGGGTAGATCTACTTGAGGCACAGCGACTGGAGCAGTTGCCTAATATCACGCGAACGGTGCTATTTGCGTTGGAGCAACGTTTGCAGAATGCGGCCGGACACGAAAGTCACGGGCCATTCGTTTATATGCGCCGTGGTAAGCGGATAATCGATACGGTTTAGGCGTTACATATCGTTGCGGCGCTGCGCTCCGCGCGGCGTGTTCATGTCATCAGCGCGGCGTGGGTGTCGCATGTGCACCATAAACCGAATACAGGCCAGAGGAGCGATGGCGCAGCCTACCGATACCAGCCACTTGAACGCAGTCGCTTTTCTCAGGGCGGTGTAGCCGAAGAATGCCAGCTCTCGCATATCGATCATAAACTGCATGGCCAAGTTTATCTCAATGACAATCAGAGCGCTGAACCATAGCATTAAGCCTGTCATCACAATGACCTGTGAACGGCGTAAGTACTTGCCGACTAGGTAGGATGCTATAAGGTAGGCCGACAGGAGGAATATGAGAAGGATAACCCAGAGTATCAGATTGGTTTGCCAAGCGCTTAATACAGCGTAGATTTCGAAGTTGGGTTCATCCATTGTTAGATTAGGCCTGTATTTTTGCTGCCTAGAGCATAGACTAGTTCGGTACCTGTTGTGTACTCCTTTTATCCTTCTTGATTTTCATTCTCAAATTCCGCGATCGCCTCTTCTACGGGCCCGAGCATGGAGGCGGCGCGAGGATAGCCGGCATACTGGGCGATGAAGAGGAGAAATTCTCTGGCTTCTTCAGCATCGATTTCGCCACGCTTCAGGGAGGCCTTGATCTGTATTTTAAAAGTAGTTGCTTCACCTTTTTCGGCGATAATTCCTAACAATAAAATACGCTTGTCGCGCATGGACAAAGTGTCGCGAGTCCACAGCTCCGCGAAAAGTTGTTTCAGCATGACATCGGTGAACGTATAGCCCTCCGGCGGCACGATGACATCGCCGGCATAAACATCCATGATTTTTTCTTCGCCGAGGGCGCGGCGTTCAGAATCGCTCATAGTCGGTCTCCTTCGGACGCTAGTCCAGTGTGCCAAAAATCTTGTCGTAGAATAGGGTAATCGTCGCGTAATTTCCCTTGTGCATGTTCTCATGGTGCACATGATGTTTGGCGACAATCCAGTTAAGCGTTTTAAACGGAAAGCGCGGCACTTTGAAATAGACGTGATTGATCTGGTTTATCTGAAAGTAAATCAGAAAAGTGACAACGATAGTAGCCAGCTGGAAACGCCCCATGATGGCTGACAGTAAGATCACGGTGAGCATGTAACCGCCCAACCCGACGAACGTTTCCAGTGGATGCACATAATGCGCATCAAGGTAAGAGGGGTCACGCGCCTGGTGATGCACCGCGTGCACCTTTCGCATCCTGCCGTTACCGTGGAACCAAAACCGGTGCGCGCAGTAATAGAACAGGTCGTAGACCATCAGGATCACAAATACGTCCAGTGGAATACGCCACCAGGGCTGCGCCTCAAAAGTGATGCAAAAGGGCAGTAGCAGGAAAAAAAAGGCGATGTTCAGCCATTTGCCGACACTTTGGCTGGACTTCACCGTTCGCGGATACTTCTCCTTCGCCCAGCGCAGTTTATCTTCTTCCGTATTGATGCGACGCATTTCCGCCAGGTCGGGATGCCTGAAGACCAGTTTTTTACCGATGATGGTAATCCCTGCGATCAGTGCCAATGCTGCCATCGACCCTAAGATATTGTAGTTTTCCCAGAACGTTGAAAGCCATTCATGCATCATTGTTGTCTACCTCGCGCTGTCCTGCTGAGAGAGCAATAGCCGGGCCAGCTCCTGGCTGCCCTGTTCTCCCAGTTGTTGCTGAAGTTGGTGTGCCAGCAGACGGAGATCTGCATGGCCTTTGCTATCGAAGCTCTCCTGCTTCAAACCCAGGCCATCGAACAGGTCACGCAATGTGTCATTGACCCGTTTGACCCCGGCTTTGCCAATGATGGTCGCAAATTCATGTTCTAGTTCTCTGCCGCTCGCCACCGAGTCTGCGATCAGTTGCTTACCATGAGGCGTTAGTGTTAAGACGATTTGACGTGCATCCAGCGGATCAGGGTCTCGCTGTAAATAACCCAGGACTTCTAGCTCCATGGCGATGACACTTATCGCCTGCTTGCTCACATCGTGCGAGGCAGCCATCTGTTGAATGCGTCCGCCGGATGGCCCGATATGCGTGAGCACCTGTTCGAATGAGACCTTCAGTTCTGGGTGTCCTTTCTTGCGCGTCAGTTCCATTAGTCGCTGCAGGGTGTAATCTGACAACCTTGGTAGCAGGCCACCCATGATGATTGGCGTCTCAACCCCACTGTCGTGTTCGGTGAGCCCCAGTGAGAGGTGCCGATAAATTGTTCTGAGACACTCGCTGGTATCTGCGATGCGCTCTTCACCTACGATGAGAGCAAACTGCTTGTCCAATCGCGCGACAATGCGCATGCCATCGCGACGCAGGCGCAGACCGGCGGGGGACAGTGCCAACCGCTTCGCGCGCCCGTCGCTTGGGTCTGCTCGGCGCTCGATGTACCCGGCGGCCTCTACCTGCTTGACGGCCTGGTTGCAGGCCTGTCGAGAAATACCGAGTATCTCTGCCAGATCGGTCAGGCGCTTGTCGTTCTCGCCGATCAGCGTGATATAGGGTGCGAAGCCGAGTCGCAGGTCGCCGTGTCCGCACTCTTTCTGCAGGGTGTCCATCATGCACGTCTGCAGGTACCGTGCTACACCCAGCAAGTGCTGGGAGAAGTCATGTCGATAGCGTGATGAGTGCAAGGCCGTCTCGACATGTTTTGTGGACAGGGTGATCATGGTGGGAAATAGTAAAGCTCAATTGACTATAAGTCAATTTATATTGACATAATGCGATGCCAGCATCTAAACTGCCTGTCAAAACAATAAGGTCACTTGCAGGCCTGCAGGGAGTGCTGATGAGCGAGAAAATCAATGTTGGCTATATTGGGCTGGGAAATATCGGCAAGCCCTCCGCGCAGCACTTGATCTGCGACGCCTTTAACGCCCATGTCTACGATGTGTACGCCCCCGCCATGGAGCCATTGGTCGTCGCCGGGGCAGTGGGCTGTGCGTCGCTCGCGGAGCTGGCGCAGGCTTGTCAACACATTGGTGTCTGCGTGCGTGATGACGCCCAGGTGGAGGGCTTGCTATCCGGTGATGGGGGTATCTTCGCCAATGCGGCAAAGGGTACGCTGGTGGCAATTCACAGTACGGTTACGCAGGCGAATCTGCTCAAATGGGCGCAGCAGGCGGCAGATATCGGTGTTGATTTAATCGATGCCCCAATCACTGGCGGGGCGCACCGCGCTGCGGACGCCACCTTGTGTTATATGGTGGGCGGCAGCGAGGAGCAGCTACTGCGGGGTACCCCGGTCTTCGATACATCCGCGGAGAAAGTGGTGCACGCGGGGCCCATTGGTTCAGGGATTGCTTTGAAGCTGTGCAATAATTTTATTCAGTACACAGAGTTTGTCGCTATGGCGGAAGCGGCTCGTCTCGCACATGCCTGCGGGTTATCGGGTGACGTATTGCGCGACGTGGGTTTGTCCAACGGCGTGGTAAACGAGCAAATGCAAATGTTTGTCAGTGGGCGCAATGGGCTCTCCGGTAGCTGCAGCGAAGAGGAAATGGAACAGATCTTCGGGGCCGTGGGCCGGCTGGCCACCAAGGATCTCCGGTGTGCTATCAGCACCGCCGCTGACAACGGGGTGCTGCTTCCCACCGCTGAATATATCTGCGAACGCATTGAAGACGTCTTTCTGGCCAAAGACGAATCCAGAATCCCGGATTGACAGGAGTAGAGTGTATGAACCCGGAAACCCGATTGTTCATCGACGGTGAACTTTGTGATGCCCAGAGTGGCAAAACGTACCCCAATATTAACCCCGCTACGGAAGAGGTCATGGGCTATGTGGCCGACGCCGGTCCTGCGGACATGGACCGCGCCATAGCCGCCGCGCGGCGTGCTTTCGATGACACGGGTTGGTCGACCGACCACGTGTTTCGTCACCAGTGCCTGGACCAGCTGTATCAGGCACTGCTGTCCATTGAAGAGGAGTTTCGTCAACAGATCGCCGCAGAGACCGGTGGACCCTTGGGTACCTGTGGCGACATGGGGCCCCAGTGCAAGACACCTATCGGTTTTATGGAGTACACCCTGAAGAGCCTGCCGGAGTACGAGTGGAGCAAAGATATTGGCGAAGCAGAAATGATGGGTGTCAAAAGCCGCCGGCTGGTAGAGAAAGAAGCTGTGGGAGTGGTGGCGTGCATTACGCCCTGGAACGTGCCTTTGCAGATCAACCTTGCCAAGTGCATCCCCGCTCTCGCGGCGGGTTGCACAGTGGTTTTAAAAGCAGCCCCTGATACACCCTGGTCGGCGACCATGCTGGGGCGCTTGATCAAGGAAAATACCGACATGCCGGCGGGTGTTTTCAATGTGATTACCGCTGAAGATCCGAAGCAAGTGGGTGAGCAGTTGGTGGATGATCCGCGGGTGGACATGGTGTCTTTTACCGGTTCTACGGCGGTGGGCAAACACATTGCGGCGCGCGCGGCGGCTACTGTCAAGAAGGTGTTTCTCGAGTTGGGCGGTAAGTCAGCCAATATTATCCTCGATGATGCGGATCTCAACACGTGCCTGCTGAGTTCGCTGGGTGTCTGTTTCCATGCGGGTCAGGGCTGCGCCATTTTGTCGCGTTTGCTGGTGCCGCGATCGCGGCAGGCCGAGGTGGAGGAATTACTGCCGACTTTTTTCAATTTTATCGAATACGGTGACCCGGCTTCCGAGAGTCAGATCATGGGCGCTTTGGTCAATGCGCGTCAAAAAGAGCGTGTCCTGGGATACATAGAAAAAGGCAAGAGCGAAGGCGCCCGTCTGCTGATGGGGGGAGGCGTTCCGGAGCACCTCGAAAAGGGCTACTACGTGGAGCCCACCGTTTTCACTGATGTAACGAATGACATGACCATTGCCCGGGAAGAGATTTTCGGCCCCGTGTTGGTCATCATTCCCTACGATGATGAAGAAGATGCCATTCGTATTGCCAACGACTCCGATTATGGCTTATCTGGTGGCGTCTGGTCGGCCAGCGAAGAGAGGGCGTTGGCAGTGGCTCGTCGCATCCGTACCGGCACCATCAATGTCAATGGCGGGATATTTTATGGCGCGGACGCGCCCTTTGGCGGTTATAAGCAGAGTGGAGTGGGTCGCGAAATGGGGCGTGAGGGCTTTGAGGAATATCTGGAGACAAAAACACTGGCGATTGCCGTATGAGCGAGGTTTTGCGTAACCGGGTCTATATCGTTACCGGCGGATCGCGGGGTTTTGGCCTTGCCATCGCGAAGCAGTTGGTGGCCCAGGGTGCAAACGTCGGGTTGATTAGCCGCAACCAGGCGGGATTGGACCAGGTGGTAGCGGAGCTCGGTACCGATCAGGCTGTCGGGATGGCCTGTGATGTTGGCTCCAGCGAGCAGGTGTGTGCAATCTTTGAGGAGATCCGGCGCCATTTCGGACAGTTAGACGGATTGATCAATAATGCGGGACTGGCAGCGCCTAATCGGGTAGAAAACTTGGTGGAAGCGGAGGTGATCTCACAGGTTCATACCAATTTCCTCGGTACCGTTTTCTGCAGTCAGGCCGCTATTCCTTGGCTGCGTGGTACAGATAACCCGCGCATTGTGAACATATCCTCTGCTAGTGCCTGGCACTATGATGAAATAAGCCACCTGTCTATATACGCCTCGACCAAGGCCGCAGTGGAGCGTTTCACCCGAGACCTTCGGCTGGAGTTGCAACACGACTGTATAGGGGTTACCTGCATTCGCCCCGGCGGTGCGATCACGGACTTTTCCGTCGGCTGGGACCCTGATGCTTTTGCAGCCGCGTTGGAAGGCTGGAAAGATATGGGTACGTATATGGATATGGGTATGGTACCGGAGGATGTTGCAGAAGCGGTGTGCTACTGCCTGACACAGCGCCCGGGTGTCGCGGTAGACCTTCTGGAAGTGCGCCCCAGTGTGCTCACACCGAAGGACGGCTTTTAAATCTAGATGACACCTCAGAAGGAAACAGATATGAACGATGTGTTGGGCTACAGGGGAAAAAATGTTGTCATTACCGGGGCCGCCTCCGGTATGGGCGAAGCTGCTGCACAGCTACTGGTCGATGCCGGCGCGCAGGTCTATGCCTTGGATATTGCCGAAGTGTCCGCCCCGGTCGCTGTGTCTGTGAAGGTCGATATGAAGAACGACACCACGATTGATGCGGCATTGAACCGGCTGCCACAGGAGATATACGCCCTATTTAATTGCGCGGGTGTGCCCAGTCCACCGTTTGCTATGAGCGACACGGTATTGATTAACTTTACCGGTTTACGCTACCTGACGGAGAAACTAATCGACAGAATAACCAGCGGCGGTGGTATCGCGTCAATCGCGTCAACGGCGGGTATGGGCTGGAAGCCCAATATCGAGCGCGTGAAGGCGTTCCTCGCCCTTGACAACAGTTACGACGCCGCAAAAACCTGGTTGGTCGAGCATGAGGACGAGGTAAGCGATGGCTACGGCTTTTCCAAGCAGTGTATTATCGTTTATACCATGCTGATGGCGGGGAAGCTGGCCAAAAAAAATATACGTATTAACTGCATTGCGCCTTCTCCAACTGACAGTGGTTTTATGAAAATTCTGAAGGGAGAAGGACATATCCCCGACGAAGCGGTCGAGCTGTTCCTACCTTCGAACGGTCGCTATGCCAGTGGCGCCGAGATGGGCGCGCCGCTCGTTATGCTTAACAGCAAGTTGGCCAGCTTCGTCAGTGGCCACAACCTTCCCGTAGATTTCGGTTATTGTGCTGAGGTCTCCATGGGCCAGCGCGATGACCTACTGGGTATTGCCTGAAGCATGAAAACGTTGATCGTCGGTGGGACAGGCCTAACCGGCGCGCACGCCGCACTGCATTTGCGTGATGCGGGTGACGCGGTGACCTTGATGTCGCGTTCTGCGCCGGTCCTCGACTGTCTGCAAGATTTTGATCATATTTGTGGGAGCTACCTCGGCGACGAAGTGTCTCTGAAGGAGTTGTCAGTCTTTGACCGTATGGTTTTCGCTGCGGGAGCCGATATTCGTCAGCTGCCTCAAAACGAAGAAGAAGCTGCTTTTTTCCAGCGGGTCAATAGCGAGGGCATACCGCGCTTTTTTAATCGATCTAAAACAGCAGGTATAGGGCGCGCTGTCTATATTGGGACCTACTATCCGCAGGTTGTGCCGGAGAAAATCGATACCAGCCCTTATGTGCGCTCGCGTCATATTGCCGATGAGTGCTTGCGCGCGTTAAACGGTGACGACTTCAATGTCTGTAGCCTAAATGCGCCATTTATCATAGGTCATGTGCAGGGTCTGGTTCAGCCGCACCTTGAAGCGTTGGTTCACTACGCAGCAGGGCGCATTGCGGGTCTGTCTCCTGTTGCTCCCGCTGGTGGCGTTAACCACATTACGAGCTGCTCTATGTCAGAAGCGATAGAGGGTGCGCTGCAATGCGGTGTGGGAGGAAAGGCTTACCTCGTCGGTGATGAAAACCTCAGTTGGAAGGCATACCTTGAACTTTTTTTTCATGCTGTTGGCAATCCACGAGAGCTGCCTGTATCGGAAGAGGAGCATCCGATGTTTCCGGATGCGATACTGTATGCGGGGCGCAACGCCACCGTCGAATATGAGCCTTATGTCGGTGAACTACGTTATAGTCGTGACAATGTCCGTACAACGGTGAAAGAAATCGTGGCGGTTTACGATTAGATTCAGCCAACGCAGTTGCAGGGTGATGTGTAGTCGAAGGGGAATAACATGGGTACATTAAGCAACGAAGAGTTGCGTGCCACGGCCGACAAGTTGATCGCAGCACATCAGGAAGCCTCCCGTACCAACGATTGGTTGTGCTTCGTGGACGCACTATACGCGAAGGACTGTGTGTATACCTGCGAATACGCCGGCGTTATGGAGGTAACCGCCAATGGCATCGAGGAGATCAAGGCCACGCACTATGGTCGGGATATGCAGGTCGGTTGGGATGGCTGGACGTTTCCCTACAGGGGGGTTTATACCGGCACGGGAAATCGACTGATAACACACTGGCTTAATCGGGGTCCTGGGATGCGTGCCGACGGCAGCTACTTCGAGACACCTGGTATTTCTTTTATTACCTTGAACGATAAGGCGAGAATCTGCCATCAGTTTGATATGTTTGATTTGGCGCACCAGATGAAGCTGTGTGATGAGCTTGAGGAGGTCGATTTGCTCTCTCCCCAGCTTAAATTTCAGTGGGTGCTGCCGATGAAGGAAAAGTTGGAAGCCCAGCTGGCGCGCAATCGCTGAGTAATCGAGCATCCCATGCGGCCAGCGGAAAGCTGTTATAGAGATCGGCGACTGTGCAGGAGATAAACCGTGAGTGGTAGCGTTCACAAGTCTGGTCTGGCGCTGATTTGGTTGGTCCTGTCAAGCGCGTGCTATGCGGCGGATGAGGGCAGGGCTTACCGCGTGCTAGCAATCAATTCTGTAGAGACATGTTCGGATCTCAACACGGCCGTGGCAATTGCGAATGAGGAAGACGATTGGCGGCTGCTGTATACGTTCTCACTGTATACCATGGGGTACCTGACTGGCGTTAACCGTCTAGCCTACGATACTTACGATATTGCGGGTGGCAAAAACGTAAAAACGCACATGGTCTGGTTGCAGCGCTACTGCGCGGAAAATCCTCGAGTTGATTTTAGTGAAGCATTACACCAGTTGGTGATACAACTTTATCCCAGGCGATTAATCGCTGAGCCGGGTTGAGTGTCGATGCCGATGAGCCCTCAAGAGATTCATAATCTGAGAGGTCTCATGGATTTTGAGGCTTCGAGAACGCCGCCGCTGGCAGGTTTTCCTCCACTCCCCGATATCCCTGCCGGGCGCTACACCGATATGCGGTTTTATGAACTAGAGCAGGAGCAGATTTGGCGCAAGAGTTGGCTGCTCGCAGCTCATATGGATGAACTGCCTGAACCAGGCGCGTTCCTTTAGTCGGAGATTGCCGCGTAGCCCGTCCCTTTGATCCATGGAGTCTTGCGGTTTTAAAGGTGTGCCACTGAGCGACCAGGAGGTCCGGATCTACCATTGGAACGAAGCTGCGGATCGCATGATGGGCGTCAAAAATATTGCGCCGGAACTGCGTGTGCAGCCGGTGCTTGGAGACTAATGGATTTATCCAAATGACCCCCGCCTTGCGCAGTTGGTTGACCAAGTGGGCGACACAGTTGAAATGGATAGAACGAAATCATGATTGAAACAAAGAAGACGTTTTGCCGATTTTGTCATGTATTGTGCGGCCTTGAAGTGGATGTCGAGGATAACCAGTTTATCGCGGTGCGAGGCGATCACGACAATCCGGTCTCTGAGAGTTATACTTGCCCAAAGGGCAGGTCCGAGTCAGAGCGAGTCCACCATCCTGATCGATTGTGCTCTTCCTTAAAACGGGTGGATGCCCGCTGTACTGGAATCGGTAGTGAACAGGTGATCAATGAGATCGGTGAGCGCTTGCGGGCAATCATTGAAGAGCACGGTCCCGAGTCCATGGCAGTGTATGTGGGATGTGGTGGTCATCGGACGGCCCCCGGGTGACCCTGGTATGGTGCCAGGTGGCTGGAGTCTTTCAGATCGCCACGTCGTTACACCTCGCTAACGATGGACTCTCCCGCTCTCATGACTGCTTACGATCGTCTGTTTGGCGGCGCGCTTCCACTGGGATGCTTTGACACCTAGCATGCAGAAAGTGCTCTTTTTGCGGGTACTAATCCCGTAGTTTCCCATCAGTGGACCATGCCCCAATCTAACCCCATGACACGGATCAAGCGGGCCTTGCAGCGGCGTATGAAGCTTGTCGTTATTGATCCGCGTCGCTCTGACCTTGCCCAGCGCGCCCACGTCCACTTGCGGGTGAAACCTGGTGAAGACGCTGCCCTGCTGGCCTGTATGATTCGTGAAATTATCGAAAACCAATGGTATGACGCCGATTATGTCGAGAACTATGTCAGCGGTTTTCAGGATCTGCATGAGGCGGTGAAGTCCTTCGGTCTCGCCTATACCGAAGGACGCACCACGTGTGTTGCTGATGACATTTTGGAGGCGGTGCGGCTATGCGCTACCGCAGCAGTGGTGCGACGGCCTCGGGTACTGGACTGCATATGGCGCGCCATCAGAATCTGAATACACAGTTGGTGCAGGCCTTCAATGCAATTTGTGGCCGCTTTGATCGGCGTGGCGATATGACACGGATTGACGGTACGCTGGGGCCCGCAATACCCGGTGCGGGCAACCAGCCTCTGCCTGTGAATATGCGTACGCAACAGCGGTCACGGGTGCGCAATATTCAGAGTATTACGGGGTTGTTCGGTTACCAGGAAATACCCTCGAATACCCTAACTGACGAGATTCTCACACCCGGTAAAGGTCAGATCAGAGCGCTGATCGTGAATGGCGGTAACCCCGCACTGGGGTTTAGTGACACTGATCATACGCTGAAGGCGTTGACTGCTCTCGATCTTTTAGTGGTCAGCGACCTCTTTACGTCTGCCACTGCGAAACACGCAGACTATGTGATAGCTCTTACGCACCCTTTTGAGCGAGTCGACATTCCCATGCTGTCAGACAATTACTACCCGTTTTCCTTTAATCAGTATACCGAGAAAATGGTAATGCCAGAGGATGACGTCATCGAGGAGTGAGAATTCTTCTGGCGAACCGCACAGCGTATGGAGTCTGGTTTTCACCTTGAAGGTCTGGCGCCGAACGCGAACCCGACTGCGGATGACATCAATCGCGCGCTTACGCCACATGCGCGGGTAGGACTGGATGAACTATGGCCTGGCGCATGCTTGGGGGGATCCGGCGGACCCGCTTTCGACCCGTGAGAAGGCCAGTAACGTGCAGCAGTTGATTCTCAGAAATATAGGCTACGATAAAATTACCGGGCTTGCACAGCAGAGCGCTTTTTCAGTAAACGTCCATCCTCATAGTGTTTAGCGTGACGCTGCGCTGTCTTTTGCATGTCATGGATACCGGACCACGAGATACTCTTCGCCAGTAGTGATGACTTTGGGGCGTTTGCCAATTGGTGATGCACGACGTTTTTCTTTGCAGGCAGCCACCGGATTGCTGACCTGAGTCTCGTCGCAAGTATGGACACCGCTAAACAAGCTGCGCCGGAAAAGTATGTGCGCACTCGGATTGCAGCCATTGGTAGACAGCGGCGCCACGTTATTGATTCAAAGGTCTTACGAACAACCTATTGCACGCTGGTGCTGGCCACTGGTTCACGTCCTTCTGTACCTTCTCTGACAGGCACCGGTTTATCTGGTGTATATACCTTCAGAAATATGGCTGATGCGGAGAAGCTGGACGCGCGACGAGTCCTGAGTAAGCACACTGTGGTCTTCGGCGCGGATTTGTCAGGTGTAGAGGCTGCGCGGGGTATGCAACGATACAATACGCGCGTCACCCTGATCGACCACACCCCTTATCCCATGTACAGGCAACTCGATGCACTGCGGGAGGAATGCTTGCGAACGAGTTATCTTCGCGTGGAGTTTAACTTCGCCTAGACTGCAGTATTTGAATGATTATCGGGGCGCACTATGCCAGGACATGCGAATGAAGAAGGGGCCGTAGTTACCCCAGTCGGCGGGCCACCAGTCCTGAGAGTGGGTCAGTCCGGCGTCAATGTCTGCCATAACCTCGGTGAGACCCAGAGCATTGAAAGCCTTTGCTTAACTGAAGTCATGCCCCATCGGACTGGATCGGGCATCGTGGTCGCGCAGCGGTGACAGGTCCAGTTGTCCTGGCCACCAACACTGATTGCTGCTGGCGTGTTCGGGCGGGTTGCGGTGATTCGGCTGCAGGCGCTGTCAGCCGCCAGGACTGACGCCACGGGCAATGCCGAGGCACTGACTACGGTTGTCCACAAGACTGCGTTGCGTTTCTTCATGAGGAGGCTCCTTCTTCTGCTTTGAGGCCGCAAATGTTGGATCACGGGTTTGGGTCTGTTTGCAGCATATCCATGTCTCTAACCAAATGCCTGCAGGTCAGCGTATTAGGACGCGAACACAGGCCACCAACTGCGCGAGGCGACGTCGATGAACGCGATCAATACGCCACCCAATAGCGCAGGCATTAATGCGTTGCGTGCTGTACGGGCTGTTCGCGACCCTGCATGCGGGTGCTCGTTGCGCACAGGCTTTTCTGGGGATCCTGCATGGCGTGTGATCCGTGCCCCGAAACGGACCTGGTGCGGGGCTTCGGGCCGCTCATATGTTTTCGACATCGGGTACGTTTTGACTGTCGGCGTGCGTTGTATAGTAAGTGCTTACTATTTTTCTATAAATCTAAAATAGGGGGAAGTAGGTGTGATGCGCGGTGCAGGCACGGGACATGTAGACAATGGTTTCCCGCTTGTGTGACGCGGCGCCCGGCGAACCCGGTGCTGCAAGGGGCCTCGGGGCGAAACCGCAAACCGGAACGCGCTACTGTTTTCTCGAAGACATGTATTGTAAACAATAATGCTAATCATTATCATTAGCCCCTTTTCGTGAGCGTTGTCTCCCGCCATAGCCCCCGACCCGGGGGCATGGCAGCGGACGCCCGCAGAAAACTTCAGGTGTCGACCGCTATGCCCAGCAGTGCTTACAGCGATTCCGAATTCACAGCGAAAACGCCGCAGGCGAATAGCGGGCCGTTAATCATTCATGGCGGTGGTGAATCGCTGTTCGATTACGCGCACCGTGAGCGGCAGCGCTTGCTGTATGAGGTGCAGTCGGGAGTTGGCGTCCTATTGCGTGGTTTTGCTGAAAGTGGCGCACAAGCATTGCGCTCACTGGCTGTGGTATTCGGTCATAATTTGAGTGTCTAGGAATTTGGATCCACGCCGAGACAGTCGGTGGCGGCGCAGGTCTATACGTCAACAGAGTATCCCGCCCACCAGACTATTCCTTTGCACAACGAGCAGTCGTATACCAAACCGTGGCCCTCGCTTATCTGGTTCCATGCCATGGTAGTCGCCCGGTATGGCGGTGAGACGCCGGTGGCCGATGCGCGTAGGGTGTATCGCCGGCTCGATCCAGGTATACGTGCCCAATTCAGCCGGAGACAATTGCGGTACGTTCGCAACTATGGAAACGGCCTGGATCTGGGCTGGAAGCAGGTCTTTGGTACGGAAGATAGGGCGCAGGTGGCACAGTTCTGTCACCAGCGTGATCTTGGGTTTGAGTGGCGCAATGACGATGAATTACGTACCTGGGAAATCTGTCAGTCAGAGACACATCACCCGGTGTCCGGAGAGCCGGTCTGGTTTAACCAGGCCCATTTGTTTCATGTCTCTTCGCTAGAGCAAAACACCCGGGAAACACTGCTGTCGATCGTCGAGGAAGAGGACCTGCCGAGGAACGTTTATTACGGCGATGGCGGTCCGATTGAAGAGAGCGTACTTACCGAAATCCGTGCGGTGTATGAGGAGGAGAAGCGGCTTGTCTGTTGGCAGCCGGGTGATTTTTTAATGCTCGATAATGTAATTACCGCGCATGGCCGGGAACCCTTTGAAGGTGATCGTCAAGTGGTCGTTGCCATGGCGTCTGCCTGAAGGCGTTGTAGCCACTTAACAGAGTGAGGAAACGAGTCTGAATGAATACTACAGCGTTACCGCGCAGCGTTAACTACCGCAGCTTGCCTCAGCGACTGGAGGAACTTGCGGCTGTGCAGCCCTGCTCGAAGGCCTTTACCTTCCTGTCCGATCACGGTTGCGAAGACGTCCGCACGTTTGAGGAAGTGAGTCGGCGGGCACAGTCGGGTGCCAGAGCGTTGCTCAGCCGGGTTAACGCGGGCGATCGCGTTATTCTGCTATTTCAGCCGGGCCCCGCATTTATCGAAGGGTTTCTTGCCTGTCTCTATGCAAAGGTTATCGCCGTACCCGTGTACTTTCCGCAGAACCGTGACAGCGATTGGGAGAAGCTCGCCTTGATTGCCGAGGATTGCGGCGCTGCGGCGTTCTTCGCCCTGGGGGCAACCCGCGACAAGGTCCAGGGCCGCTGTCAATCGATTCGCTCACTGGCCGCCCTCCTGTGGATTGCGCTGGATGAAAGGGTCTGGGCAGCGACGACAGTCCTGCCAGACGATCCGGCAAGCTTCGACGCGGATGCAACGGCTTTTCTGCAATACACCTCAGGTTCAACTGGCGATCCAAAAGGTGTGATGGTAACGCATCGCAACATACTGCATAACCTTGAGGTGATCGCCACGCGGCTGCAATTGTCTTCGGAATCCGTGGGCGCGTCCTGGCTGCCCCCCTATCACGATATGGGTCTGATTGGCGGCATCCTTGTGCCACTGTACGTCGGTTTCCACGTTGTGCATATGTCGCCACTTTCCTTTCTAAAGAGTCCGCTGCGCTGGTTACGGGTGCTGTCAGATTATCGTGTCACCGTCACAGCAGCGCCGAACTTTGCGTATGAGCTCTGTGTGCAGAGATTGTCGTCGCAGCAGACGGCAGGTCTGGATTTATCGGCTTGGCGGGTTGTGTGCAATGGCGCCGAGCCGATCAATCCCGCGACACTGAGGGCGTTTTCTGCGGCCATGGCGTCCGTAGGCTTTCGTCCCGCCACATACTTGTGCTGTTACGGTCTGGCGGAGAGCACGCTAATGGTGACGGGCCAAGATGTTGCAGCGGAACCCACGGTGATTTCGCTAGACCGACAGGCGCTGTCTGAGCACATTACCAAGCCTGCTGGTTCAGAGAGCATGCAGATGGTCGGCTGTGGGAGCCCGGGCATCGATATGGATGTGCTCATCGTCAACCCGGAAGCCCGCCGCCCGCTGGAAGATGGTGCGGTGGGGGAAATCTGGGTTGCCGGGCCCAGTGTTGCTGCTGGTTACTGGGGGCGGCCTGAGTTGTCAAAGGACGTGTTTGATGTGCCCCTAGACACAGGTCGTGGTTTTTTGCGTACGGGAGATCTGGGCTTCGTTAGGGACGGAGAACTCTTTGTCACGGGTCGCCTCAAGGATTTAATCGTTATCAACGGCAGAAACCTGTACCCGCAAGATCTGGAAGCGGTGGCCGTTGCCGCCGATGACGCTTTAATGCCCAACAGTGCCGCCTGCTTCTCTGTCACAGAGCAGGGTGATGAGCAGCTGGTAGTGACCGTAGAGGTGCGCCGCACTCATCGCAAGCGCGTTGACGCGCAGGCCGTATGTCGGAGCATCGCTGCGACACTGGCGCGCGAGGTTGGGGTAAGGCCCAGCCACTGCGTCCTGCTGCAGCCTTCGACTTCTCTGAAAACGTCCAGCGGCAAGATCCGGCGCCATGCCACAAAGGAGGCGTTTGAACAGGGTGTCTTGCGCGTTCTCTCCCAGTGGCAGGGGCGGGGGAGTTCCGACATTGCGCTTGAGCTTGGGGTCGGCAGGGAGGAGTTGCTGGCGTTGAGTGGTGTGCGACGCAAAAAGTGCCTGCAGAAAGCGCTGCTGCGTATGGTCGCCGTCAGGGCCGAGTGCCCGGTCGGGGACATTGATCCGGCTGCTTCCGTATTTGATATCGGATTGGATTCCCTGGCCGTAGTTGAGCTGTCAGAGGCTATTTCTTCCAGCTTAGATGTTGTGTTGGACCAGGCGGTGTTACTCGAAAACGCTAACCTTGTATCCCTTGTTGAGCACGTCCTAGGTGAGCTGGATAGGGCGGACGCAACAGGCTTTCTGGGCTCGGAAGACGTCAGTGATCGGCCCGGTCAGGGTCAGTGGTTGGGAGCATGATGATGAAGCCGTGCCTCAGCCTAATGTATTTGACTCGGATTAAAGGATCACAAGCTATCTGGAGGGAGTGATGGGCGTCGATACCTCAAGCATGGGAAAGATCACGGCCGCCGTTGAAGGCGCTGTCACCGATATTGCCATCATCGGTATGGGGTGCCGTTTTCCGGGTGCGGACTCTCCCGGCCAGTTCTGGCAGAACCAGCTCGCGCAGCGTGACTGCGTGACTACGGTTCCCCGTGATCGCTGGGATTGGCGTCGCTTCCACGATGACGACCCTGAGCGCCCCGGCAAGTTGTACTTTAATCGTGGTGGTTATCTCAATGACATCGATCGTTTTGATGCGGATTTCTTTGGTATCGCACCCGCTGAATCGCGCTACTTGGATCCCCAGCAGAGGCTGTTGCTGGAGGTCGCTTGGGAGACGCTAGAAAATGCGCAAATTCAGCCCGCTGCGGTCCGTAGCACAGACCTGGGCGTGTTTATTGGTATATCAGCGCTGGACTATGCCACGATGACGGCCCAGCAAACGCCGCTGGATAAAATATCCCCTTATTGTGCGACAGGCTCTGCATTAAGTACCGCTGCAGGTCGCCTTGCTTATTTTCTTGGTACCCACGGACCGGCCATGTCGATAGATACGGCCTGCTCATCCTCGTTGGTAGCGTTACATACTGCGATACGAAGTTTGCGGGCGGGGGAGAGCAGCCAAGCTCTTGTCGCTGGAGTCAACGTGTTGCTTGCGATCGAGCCAAGTATGAATTTTGCCCGCGCTCACATGCTATCCGCCGATGGCAAGTGCAAGACGTTTTCCGAGCAAGCCGACGGTTACGTGCGTGGTGAAGGGTGTGGTGCTGTATTGTTGAAGCCGCTGGCCGAGGCCGAGGTAGCTGGTGATCGCATCTTTGCTGTGATTCGCGGCAGTGCAGTAAACCAGGACGGAGCCAGTGCCGGGCTTACCGCACCCTACGGTCCTGCTCAGAGTGCAGTGATACGTAAGGCGCTTGAAGACGCTGATGCAGCGCCGGATGATATTGGTTATCTGGAAGCCCACGGCACAGGTACGCCGCTTGGCGATCCAATTGAATTAAAAGCACTCACCGCAGTATTCAGAACAGATTCGCGCCATGCGCCGCTTCCCGTGGGCTCGGTGAAAACACAGATCGGCCACCTGGAACCGGCGGCGGGCATGGCCAGTCTGATTCGCGTCGTCTTGTCGCTGCAGTCAAAAACACTGCCTGCACACCTTTGGGCTGAAGAGCCGACGACCAAGGTTGACTGGGATATGGCTGGGCTCAGAGTTATGGGTGCTCCCGAGCCATGGGATACCTCTGGCCCGCGGGTCGCCGGCGTGAGTGGCTTCGGTTTCTCTGGTACCAATGCGCACGTGGTCCTGCAGGAGTACTTGGCAACTGCGCAGAGCAGGGCAGTGTCTGACACGCTGAGTGATGCAGGCGAGAGTGCTTCTGCATTGTTTTGTCTCTCGGCGAAAGATTCCGTGGCGTTGGTGGAACTTGGTTGCCGTTATCTCGACGTCGTGCGGCAGAATCAGGCACTGGATATAAGGCAGCTCGCGTTTGCCACTGTGGCGCGCCGGGCGGACTTCCCTTCCAGGGCATGGTGGTGTGTTGCTGACCGTGACGAGCTGATTGCCGGATTGGAGACTTTGGCACAGGCTGACGCTGAGACACTGGATACCGCAGGTATTAACTATTCCAGAACGCGATCCGTCAACGATCCAGTCATTGCTTTCATGTTCTCGGGGCAGGGTTCCCAGTGGGCCGGGATGGGGCAGTCGCTGTACCAGCATAACCGTGTTTTTCGCGCAAACTTTGCCCGCTGTGATGCTGTATTCCAGCAGGAACGTCGGGGTCAATCGCTAGCCGCAATGGTCTTTGGCGAAGGAAATGATGACTCGTTAATGCTTACCGCCAATACGCAGCCGGCCCTGTATGCTTTTGAGGCGTCGCTTGCAGCGTGCCTGACATCCGCAGGTTTACGCCCTGCGATTGTGCTGGGTCACAGCATTGGCGAGTTTGTTGCTGCGCACGTCGCCGGCGTATTCACCCTGGAAGACGGTATGCGGCTTGTCTGCAAGCGTGGATCAGCGATGCAGGCACTGCCTGTCGGGGGTGGCATGCTCGCTGTATTTGACACTGAGGACAGTCTGCGCCAGCGAATCGATGATGAGGGTTTTGAGCTTGATATAGCGGCCGTGAATGCGCCATCCCAGGTGGTGGTGTCTGGATCGCAGTTCCAGCTTGACGCGCTGGCTAATCGGCTGACTAACGCCGGCGTCACGACGCGTGCACTGAAAGTGTCTCATGCCTTTCACTCACGGCTTATGCAGCCAATGCTAGAGCCGTTTCGCGAAGCCTGCGAAGCGGTAGACTTCCGACCGCCGGAATGCGAACTGATCAGTAATGTAACGGGCCAAGCCGTGGGGGCAGAGGTGGCTACGACACAATACTGGATGGAGCATGTGCGTGCACCGGTGCAGTTTTGTCAGTCTGTGCGTGCGCTGGCCACCGCTTATTGCGATCTGCTGCTGGAAGTCGGACCGCAGGCGACGCTCAGCGCTAGCGCTAAACTGTGTTTGGCTGAAGATATGTCGGATGAGGAGATGCCGGCTATTTACCCTTGCAGTCGGCGCGGTCAGGACTCAGTGGAGGCCTTTCGATTGACACTGGGTGCCTGCTATGGCCGGGGCGTCGTTCCAGATTGGTCGGCAGAAATCCTTCAGTGGCGCGATACGGTGCCAGCCAGAACGGATTTGACGCTACCTAATTATCCGTTCCAGAGGCAGTCATTCTGGTTTTCGGAGCGCATGCCGCGCGAACGTTGGGAGAGTGCGCTGAGAGATCCCACGGCCAGCGTTGGAACGTTCTGCGATGGGCTGCTAGGCCGAACGCTACCGCTGGCGGTAGGTATAGATGATTGTTCCATTTATCAGGCGGTGATGACGCCCAACACGCCTGAATTTTTGGACGACCATCGAGTTTTCTCGGAAATTGTTTTTCCTGCTGCGGGTTATCTGGACATGTTGGTAGGGGCAGTCCGCCAGCACCCTAAGGCGTCCGCTGCCGGTGCGTTGATCTTGCGCGATATTGTTATTCGTCGCCCGATCATCCTCGGTAAGCACCCCGTTACCCTGCAGACAGTCCGTAAGACCGATACGGTAACTATTTTTGTACTCGATGGTAATTCAGAGCAATGGCAGCCAGTGGCTGGCGCAAGATTTGATTTTGCTGATAGGGCGGTGGAGTCTTTAGCGACAGCCGTTCCTTCGGCTGCTGACCGCGACGTGTCTGCATTCTATGGTGCTATGCGTGAACACGGGCTTCAGTACGGCTCCGCGTTTCGAACTGTAAGTGCCATCTCGGTTGATGAAAGTGGTGAGACGGCGCGGGTATTCGCTGAGCTATCGCGACGGTCGGTGGCGCTGGATTCCTACAGGGGACTGATCGATCCCACGCTCCTGGACGGTGCCTTTCAAACGGCAGCGGCGTTGCTGATCGATGGAGAAGAAGCGGGCTTGCACCCCGATCGGGTGTTTTTGCCGGTAGCCATCGACGAAGTGAGTGTCCCATTAGCCTGTGAAGCTATTCCAAGCACCGCTCAAACCGAGTTGACTCTCGTCGAACAGCGGCCCGCATTCAGCCGTGTAGACCTCAAGTTGCGGTATGCAGGTGAGACGACGGTCATCAGCGTTACAGGTTTGCGTCTGTTCAGCGCAAATCGAGAAAGTCTGCTGGCGGGCCAAGACGAAGAGGTTGCGAAGGACGACGCTAGTTTTGAACTTGTCTGGCACACCACCGCTCCGGCTCTTGCTGATCAACATGAAGGGGGTCGTTGGCTATTGGTGCATTGGGACTGGGGCGGCGCCAATGACCTGCAGGCGCAGCTGCACGAGCGTGGTCTAGATATAGATCTCTTTTCTCTGGGGTCCACGGAAAGGCTGACACCAGAAGGCTTTGACGTCGAGCTTGATGAGGCGCTTGGCGCCTCAGCGCAGGTCGCAGGTATCTTGGTTATGCCGCCTGCGCAGGGCGCAGGCGATTTAGCAGTCGAGACACTTGATCCTGGCTATCGGTTTTTGAGAGCGATAAATGCCTTGCCCAGTAGTCGCTTCAATCGCCTTGTTGTACTGCGTTCCTCCCAGACTAGTGATGCGCAATCGCAGCTATCTGACACTGCTGCTGAGGCTTTTGCGGCAATGAGTAGTGTTGTTGCTAAAGAATGCGGCTGGTTGTTTGCACAAATTGAATTCAGTTCTACCCCGACGGTATTCGACTTAATGGCCAAGGAGTTGGCGGGGCCACTTCCCGACCGCAGACTGCGTTTGCGTGACACGGACCGTCAGGCTCTGCGCCTCACATCAAAGGCTTCGCAGATCACTCCAACCGACCTCAGGCTGCTGGATAAGGGCTCTGACTATCGCCTTATGCTGAAGGATTACGGTGGCTTTGATCAGTTGGTGTTGGACCCGGTGTCCATTGCCTCGCCGTCCGGTGCAGAGGTGAGCGTGCGTATAGAGGCGGCGGCATTGAACTTCAAAGATCTGCTTGTGGCCCTTGGAGGTCTTGCAGAGTACTTAGAAAGTGTGGGCTACGCGCATCCCTCCAAGGTGCCACTCGGATTTGAGGCTGCGGGCGTGGTAACGGCGGTGGGTGATAGCGTCACCGATCTTGTGCCGGGCCAGAAAGTTGTTGTCACCCAGACGGGGTGTATGGCCAGTGCAGTTACGGTCTCTAGAAATTGTGTGGCAGCTCTGCCAGTTGGTTTGAGCTTTGCAGAGGGTGCGGCGCTTCCGACGGTCTTTATGACTGCCTTGTATGCTTTGGAGCAGTTGGCGGAGCTTGGCGCAGGAGATAGCGTTTTGATTCACGCCGCCGCAGGAGGTGTTGGTCAGGCTGCGCTGCAGGTGGCACGTGCTCGTGGTGCCAAAATCTTTGCAACCGCCTCTCCATCGAAGTGGTCCTGGCTGCGGTCACAGGGCGTTGATCATGTATACAGCTCACGTGACACGGCATTTGCCAGGGCGATCATTGCCGACACTGACGGTGCGGGAGTGAGTGTGGTGCTGAATGCCCTAAATGGGGATTTTATTGAAGCTGGCCTAGACGCTCTCGCCGAGGGTGGTCGTTTTATTGAGATCGGTAAGGTGGGGGTCTGGACTGCAGAACAGATGCGCGAGCGCAGGCCTGATGTGTCCTACCATCTGTTCGATCTCGCGGATGTTACTTCACAGCAGCCGGAAGTTTTTCTCAAGCTGCAGCGTGCGCTCTGGTCCAGGTTCGAGTCTGGGGAGTTCGTCGCACTCCCTACAGAAGTATTTGACGTGCAGGAGGCGGAAAGCGCGATGCGGCACATGAGCCAGGCCCGCCATATCGGCAAAGTCGCGCTCAGGTTCCCTCGGCACCGTTCTGGCTCACCGGTTAGCAGTGACCGGAGTTATCTGGTGACGGGCGCTAGTGGTGGTATTGGTATCGCGTTGGTGGAATGGCTGGTAGGACTGGGAGCTGAAAATCTGTTGTTGACCAGCCGCAAAGCGTCGGAGGACCTGCAATCCTTGTTAGAAAAACTGCAGGTAGAGCGTATCAATATCCGCTGGCTTGCCGGCGACATCGCGAATGCAGCTCATGTCGATCGCTGCGTGGAGGTGGCGCAGAGCATGGCGCCATTGGCTGGGGTGTTTCACGCCGCTGGGGCAACGACAGATGGCCTGTTTGCCGATATGAACTGGGGCGCACTGCGCGATGTGTTTGCCGGCAAAGCCGAGGGTGGCTGGCACCTGCATCGAGCGACCGAGACAATACACCAGCTAGAGCATTTTATTGTCTTCTCCTCCGTATCATCTGTGTACTCGACACCGGGCCAAAGTAACTATGCTGCCGCAAACGCCGCCCTTGATCGCCTTGTTGAAATACGCTGGGCGAGCGGCTTGCCGGCGCTGGGCATCAACTGGGGACCCTGGGCCGGCGCGGGAATGGCGGCGGGCATGGAAGATACATTCGCCCGGTTAGGTGTCAGGCCTTTGCAGCCGAGTCGTGCCCTCGGTGTCTTGAAGCGTGCCATGCTTGAGCCGCCGCGACGCGCCCGTTTGTTAGTCACTGAAACGCAGTGGGATACGTTCACCAAGATTAACGATGACAGTTTATTCGAACTATTGAATGAGGGTGCGTCTTCTACGACAGCTGGGGTGGATGACACCGTTCGGGGTGAACTGAGAGAAGAGCTTGTTGGACTTGCGACGCCACAGCGTCGCAGGGCGTTACAACAATACCTGCAGAGGCAGCTGGCAAATACCCTGGGTCTTCCCGGCGATCAGTTGCTGGATGCCTCCGCGAGCTTTTTCGACCTCGGTCTTGATTCGCTTATGGGTATGGAATTAAAGGGCAGACTTGAACAGGCCCTTGATATGCGACTTCAGCCAACGGTGCTGATCGAAGCTGGAAATTTGGAAGAACTCACCGAGACATTACTTGCACTGCTGACCGCCGAATTGACTGAGTTGGCCGTCGAGACACTGCCTCAAACGGATGCCTGCGTTGCTGATGAAGAGTCGCTAGAGGGTCTCAGTGAGGACGAATTGGAGGCGCTGTTGGCGGCCTCTCTCGATGATTTAGATAAGGTACTGTCGTGAAGGAAGCACGGATGGAGCAAGATGTTGAGCTGCAGATAGAATCGACGCAGCAGGGCGCTGAAGGTAACCGCGAAGATACTTTAAGAAAAGCCCTGGTAGCTATTTCCTCTCTGAAACAGAAATTGTCGCAGGATAGACAACGCGCAACGGAGGACGTTGCGATTGTGGGAATGGCCTGTCGATTTCCGGGTGGGTGCGATACGCCGGAGGCGTTCTGGGATTTACTGAGTGGAGGGCGGCGCACGGTTGCGCCGGTCCCCGACTCACGCTGGGACATCGAGCAATACTATAACCCGGTCCCTGGCACGCCGGGCAAAATGTATGTGAGGGAGCTGAATTTTGTTGATGACGTGGAGTATTTCGACTGTCAGTTTTTCGGCGTAACTCCCAAAGAGGCCCGAAGTTTAGATCCCCACCAGCGTCTGCTTTTGCAGATTATGTGGCATGCCATGGAAGATTCAGGCATTACCGCAGCGTCTATTCGCGGTACGGATGCTTCAGTATTTATGGGGCAAAGTAGCTCGGACTATGCGCTGCGGCTAAATCGCTATTCCGATATTGAGGAAATGGATGGCTTTGTTGCCACGGGCAATAACTACAGTGTGACATCGGGAAGAATGTCCTACTTACTAGGCATCAACGGCCCGTGCATGACGATTGACACGGCTTGCTCCAGCAGTCTGGTATGTCTCAACCAAGCGGTTGAGGCGCTCCGGGCAGGGCGCACCGGCCTTGCCTTCGTAGGTGCTTCCCATGTCATGAGCACGCCAGAGTCTTGTCTCGCACTGTCGCATGCGCAAGCGCTTGCGCCCGACGGTATGTCAAAGCCGTTTGATAATTCTGCGGATGGGTATGGCCGTGGTGAAGGAGGCGCGGTACTAATATTAAAGCGCTTATCCAATGCTGAACGTGATGGCGACCGAATTCTCGCGTTGATTGAAGAGAGTGTAATCAATCAGGACGGTGCCAGCGGCGGTCTCATGGTGCCCAATGGTAATGCTCAGACCGCCCTGATCGAAGCTGCCTTGCAGCGCAGTGGTTTGGCGCCGGAGGATATTCAGTATATCGAGGCTCATGGTACCGGCACGCCCATCGGCGATCCCATTGAGGCGGCGGCGATCGCTGCGGCCTTGGGTCAGCGTGATCGTGAAGTGCCGTTGTTAATGGGCTCTAGTAAGGCAAACATTGGGCACCTTGAGGCAGCCTCTGGCATGGCCGCATTGCTCAAAGTGGTGATGATGTTGCAGCGTGAGCAGATCGTTGCTCAGCCGGGGCCTTTTGAACCGAGTCGTCAAATCGATTGGGCGTCGATGTCTGTGGAGGTGCCGACCGAAACGCGCGCCTGGCAGGTTCCGGAAGGGGTAACGCGCAGGGCTGGTATTAATGGCTTCGGCTTCAGCGGCATGAATGGTCATGTCATTCTAAAACAGTATGAGATGCAGCAGGGCGCTCAAACCCAGCAACAAAAGCCGGCATTGATGCCACCACTGCTCGTTTACAGTGCCAAGCATCCAGATGTTCTGTCTCGACTTAGTGAGCAGTACGCTGATCTGATCGATTCGGACAATGCTGAAGCGATTTGTCGCGCGGCTGCTCAGCGGCGTGATCATTGGCCCCATAGGGTGGCAGTGGCCGCAGAGACGGTCGAGGACATGCGCTTTGCGCTGCGAGCGCATGCTGATGGTATGGAGGGCGTCAATCTGCATACGGGTAGTAGCGGGCGGGCGCCCAAGACGGTGTTTATGTTCACGGGACAGGGTTCGCAATATGTTGGTATGGGTAAATACCTTTACGATCATGAGCCGGTCTTCCGAGATGTGATGGATCGCTGCAATCAAGCTGTATCGCCAACGCTGGAATGTGATCTTCTCGAGCTAGTTTTCCGCGGTGACGAGGTCACTCTGGCGGATACGGCCTACACTCAGCCGGCTCTGTTTGCCCTTGAGGTAGCTCTTGCCGCCCTCTGGCGGCACTGGGGGATTGAGCCACAGGCTCTAGTTGGCCATAGCGTCGGCCAATATTCAGCGGCTTGCGTAGCGGGTGTGTTCAGTGTCGAAGATGGGGCGCGGCTCATAGCTCAGCGAGGTCAGTTGATGGCGCAATTGCCTGCTCTGGGTGGGATGCTAGCCATTTCTGCTGACCGCGCGACCGTTAGTGCGTTGGTCGATGGTCTGTCGTTGCTCGACATTGCGGCGATAAATGGGCCCGAGCAGACGGTGGTCTCGGGACATCATGATGCCATCGCGGGAATTGCAGACGTATGCTCGCTGCGGGGGTTGGCAACGAAACCCCTTAATGTCTCCCACGCGTTCCACTCGGCGTTGATGGATCCGATTTTAGCACCCTTTTTTGAGGTGGCTGGCCAAATAGCGTTTCAGGCTCCAGACATTGACGTGTTGTGCAATGTGTCTGGGCGTTTCGCCGATCCTGACGATATGCTCACACCGGATTATTGGGTGCGTCATTTGCGTCAGCCGGTAAACTTTAACGACTGCATGAAACACCTTGTGGCACAGGGTTACGACTGTTTCGTTGAAATCGGGCCCGCGCCGGTGCTCTGTGCCATGGGTGAGATCGTGGCGCGCCATCAGGACCGAGATGTCCGCTGGATACCCACACTGCGTCGACCTCGCGCGGAAGGAGAGGTCGAGTTACGTCGGCAACTGCAGCATTCACTGGCAGCTGTCTACTGCGCGGGGGTTGATATTGATTGGGCGCGGATTCAGGGCGTGGAAACGGATCAGCAGCTTTCCTTGCCCGCCTATCCATTTGAAAGAAAGTATTTTTGGCCTGAGGGGGAAGAGCGTAAAGGGAGCCACGCCTTTCCCAGTGGCTCTCCTCTGCAGTTACTGCAGTCTATGGAGCGTGATACAAATATTTCTGAACTGCTTGGCAGTTTGGTTCAGCAGGGCAGCGTCAGTGAGTCCAATCGAGCGCTGGCTGCAGAACTTTTGCAAGGGTTGAATACCTGGCATCGACAGGTGTGCCGGTATGGTGACCTAGATGAATGGTTCCTGCAGCTATCCTGGTGCGCGACGAATCTACCGGACGCCCCTGCAGCTATCAGCGCTCACTGGTTGATCCTGCGTAAAAATGATAGCTGTTCGTTCGCACTATCAATGCAAGCATTGTTGCAACGCGCTGGCCATAGGGTCAGCACGATAGAAACGGATGAGCTCACATCGTCCGCGGAGCCGTCTCTGGTGAAGCGACTCACCGCTCTGCCGGATGTAAATCACTGCTTACTCTTGGCGCACTGGCAAACCCCCAGGGATTCGGCTGGTGTTGACTTTGCTGCCGTTCGCGCGAATTCGGTCGATCTATTGCTCGATCTTGTACAAACGCTCGAAAGTCGAAAGAGTGCTGCGCGGGTCTGGATACCCACGCGGCAGGTTTGGAATGTCGGCAGCGAAACGCCTGGTGTCGAGCATTTCCACAGCCCACTCTGGATTATGGCCCGCAACCTTTATAGAGAAATGCCCCATCGCCTTGGTGCTGCCTTAGATCTGGCAGCGAACGGTGAGGCCGCTGAGCTGCATGAAGCGATAGAACGACTTGTGTCGGCCGATGTGCGCCATGAATACCAGTGGTTACTGCGAGGCGATTCGAGTTATGTCCCGCGATTAGAGTCGGTGGCTGCAATGCCTATTGGTGCACATGAGCGTTGGCTGCTGGATGACACCTCTAGATACATGATCACCGGTCCATTCGGTGGTATTGGTCTGGCAGTGACACAATTGTTGGTTGATTGTGGTGCCCGCCACCTATGTCTAGTCAGTCGCAGTGGGCCGGTGTCGGAAGCTGCGCGATCTGCTGTCAACACGTGGCGTAACGCGGGAGTAGAGGTTTCGACACCTTTAGTGGATGTAGCAGACCCGGTCGCAGTGGCCACATTGTTTGATTCCTTAAACCCCGCACAGCCATTGAAAGGCCTCATTCACACGGCAGGAGTAACTGCCGACGGGATGCTGGAAGATCTCACCCGTGATGATTTTGCGCGGGTCATGGGCCCTAAGGTTAATGGCACCTGGTTGCTAGACAAGCATTCGAGGGAGCACACGCTTGATTTTTTTGTCTGTTTCTCATCGACATCGGCTCTGCTTGGTGCCCCCGGCCTTGCAAATTATGCGAGCGCAAATTTCTACATGGACGCACTCATGGCGCATCGCCGCTCGCTAGGTTACTGCGGATTAAGTATCCAGTGGGGCACCTGGGCAGAGGTCGGCATGGTCGCTAAATTGGGCCACACCCATCTGACGCGACAGGCGGCCCAGGGGTGGCAGTTGATTGGCACGGCTGACGGTATGCGCGCTTTTGAGCGGATAATGATAGCAAGTCAGTCCAGCGGCGAGATGCCGGATGCGCCGATCGTAATGCCGGTTGCAGACTGGTCGCGCGTGTTAACCGTTCTGGGTGGTCGCCAGGATGCACAATTTGCGCTTCTTTCGGATCAGTTCGGCGATACGGACGATTTAGAGGGAGGCGTCGAGCAGGCAGTCTTTACGTTACTGTCGTTGCATGAGGATGAACAGGTTGAATTTCTGACCGCTAGGCTTAAAACCAAAATCGCCATAGGTTTCGGTTTCGACGAAGCTGACTTGTCGATCAACGAGTCACTGGTGAGCTTAGGAATGGATTCCCTGCTAGCCGTTCAACTCAAGATGGCTTTGCAGAAAATGCTTGGAGTGGACCTTCCGATGGAAATACTGCTTGAGGGTGCCAGTATAGCGGAGCTGTCGCGAGCTGTATTGGCGGAGCTTGTTCGTGAGGAGCCGTCCAGTGCAACTTCGTCTTCAGAACAGGTATCGATGGTGCTATGACTGAGAGCAGGTGTATTAGATCAACCAGCAGCGAGGTGGAATTACAATCCTTGCTCCTGCGGGTCGGTAAATTGATGTCCTCCGGTCTTTCCCTTTGGGCAGAGGACGGTCGGATCAAGTTGAGCGGTTCGAAATCGTTGGTTGATGAAAGTCTTGTTGAAGCACTGCAAGCACATCGGCAAGGCGTCATTCGTTGGTTGCAGGCTGAAGGTTTTGACCGGCGTTATTACCCGCTTAGTTTTGGACAGCAGCGCCTTTGGTACCTACATAGTCTGGGCGCTGACAGTAGCTCGGCTCTTAATGTCACCTTTGCATTTGGCATCAAGGGCCGCTTTGATATTGACCTGGCTCGGCGTGCCGCCAGTCAGCTATATCAGCGTCAGCCTTCGCTTCGCACGGCCTACACAATGCGCAATCACGAGCCCATGCAGGCCGTATGGAACGATGTGTCAGTACTCCTCAATGATGTCTCGATCCCGTTACCGCACGGCAGTGATAAAGAGCAGCTTGACTCGGTGCGGCGGGCAGTGAACGAGATTGCGATCAAGCAGGCAGCCGCTCCGTTTGATCTTGAGTGCCCCCCACTAATAAGAGTATGTGTCGTTGGCTTCAGAGATGACCTGCACGCAGTTGTTATTACGATGCACCACATTGCCTGCGACGGTTGGTCACTGGGCCTTTTATTCAGAGATTACATTGCTTTGTATCTCAAAGAAATGAATATGGCAGACGTGGATCTTCCTACGCTTCCGCGTACATACGTAGAATTCTCCTGTGAGCAATTGCAACGATTTGATGAGGCAGAGTGTCGGCGTCAGCTAAGCTTTTGGAAGGAGGCGCTGGCCGGTGTCGATACCGTGCTGGACCTGAAGCCAGACCTTGATCCACCGGTGGAGCGGAGCCGCCGGGGTGCGCGGGAAATTGTTCAGCTTGATGCGACACTGCTAGATAAGTTAAACCATCTATCACGGTCGCTCGATACCACATTGTTTACGACGTTGATGACGTGCTATGCCATCATGCTATGTCAGCAGAGTGGGCAACGCGATTTTATTGTAGGTACCGACGTCGCCAATCGGAATTCGTTGGAGGATACTGACCTGATTGGATTCTTTGTCAACGTGGTGCCCGTCCGTGCGCGTCTTGAAGGCGATCCACGATTCACTGATCTGGTAGGTGCGCTAAAGGATCGTCTACTGAAACAGCTGCCCTACCAGGAGTTCCCTCTGGATAGGATTGTGGACGGTCTTAAAATCCCTCGAAGTAGTGCACACAGTCCGCTTATTCAGGCGCTTTTTGTGTTGCAAAACACCTTTAGAAATAGTCTTTCGATAAAAGGCCTTGAGCCCTTCGACGTGCCGATAGATACCGCTACAAGCCGTTTTGATCTGGCGCTGTTTGTGACGGAGATAGAAGGAGGGCTGCAGCTCGAGTGGAATTATGCTACGGACCTCTTTACACGTCAGCGGATACTGGCAATGTCTAAAATATTTGAATCCAATATTGAGCGGGCGTTGGCGGATTCTCAGGCACGGCTAAACGCGTTTATTCGGCCAGAGGGGTCGATGAAAACTGCAAATCCACGAAAGAAAAGCATTCGCGGTAGGCTAAAAAAGTTAAAACAAAGTCGTGATCAGCGACAGAACGGCACTATCGATTTGATAAGTAAACGTACTCTAAAAGAACAAGGCGCTGAGCAGTGGGAGCAGAATCTGCCATTGGTATACGAGACAGCTAACACTGACATCGATCCTGTTGGTTGGGCGCAGCACAATAGGGAAGAGATTCACTCTGAGCTGCTAGCGCACGGTGCATTATTGTTTCGTGGTTTTGATGTTCAAACTGTCGAGGCATTTGAAGGTTTTGCGCAAACGGTATGTCCTCTCTTATTCGGAGAGTATGGTGATCTTCCGAAAGCTGATAGAGGGAAGAAAATCTATCGGTCAACACCGTACCCATCGGATCGTGCGATCCTCTATCACAACGAAAGCTCACATATGCATGCTTGGCCTCGACAGCAATTTTTCTTTTGCTCTAAGCCCTCAGAGAAAGGTGGCGCTACACCAATTGTGGACACGCGGCAGATTTATCTTGCGCTTGAGCAGGATATGAGGAGCGCCTTTGAGCAGAGGGGGCTATGCTATACGCGGAACTTCACAGCGCAATTGGATGTCAGTTGGCAGGACTATTTCAAGACTGATGACTCGGCAGTGGTTGAGCGGATTTGTGCTGCGCGTCATATCCACTTTGCATGGCAAGACGATGGTACCTTGCGCACCAGAGAGTTTGCACCTGCAGTTCGCATGCACCCTGGTACCCTTGAAAAGACCTTCTTCAATCAGATTCAGCTTCACCACATCAGCTGCCTTGAAGACAGCGTTAGGAGTTCGCTGGTGTCGATGTTGGGCGAAGAGGGAATGCCCAGGAATGTCTATTTTGGGGACGAGGAGCCCATTCCCGATGATTGGGTTCGACGCTTGACGGAGCTGTACGAGAAATACGCACTGCGTTTCCAATGGCAAAGCGGCGATATCCTGGCCTTGGATAACATGAGTATGGCCCACGGCCGTGACCCCTTTGAGGGAGAACGAAGTATTCGCGTGGCGATGGGGCATATGATGGATTCCGCTGAATATGAGCGTGAAATCTCTGCCGTATCCCCAGGCTTGGGAGAAGCCTTATGAGTCACGGAGTACTCACTTCACAGCAGAAGCGCCTTGCTCAGTTGCAGGCCGACGGTGTCCTTCCGCTATTTGCTTCCCTATCGTTTAGTATTAATCGGGATTGCTGCGAATCTGATGTTCGCAATGCGCTGCTCAATGCGATTTATGACCTCGAGGCACTGCGAACCCGGTTTAAGTCGGTTCGGGGTTTGAAAGCACCTGTCCCTGAAGTGCTGGATGTGCATGATCACTCCATCCTGGAGTGGACGAAGTTGCCCTTCCAGCAGGATGATTGGCAGAGAGGTAAATACGCATGGACAGTTTACGCGCAATGGCAGGACAGTGCGGGCGAGTCTGCCGGCGATCACTGGCTTTCCCTGCACCTTGACGCAAAGAGTATCGACGTGCGTAGCGCAGAGATTCTTTGCGAAGTGATGGATCGGCGTCTGCAGGGTAAGCGAAGCGAAACGGAATGGTGTGACTATAGTCTTGTGGCAGAGTGGCAACAGTCTCTGCTAGAGGACAAAGACGCGGCGAACGAAAGGCAGGAGGCTGAGAGGTTCTGGCAACAGCGGCTGCGAGAGCTTAGACCGCTGGTGTTTCCTGTGCCGCGCTTTCGTGTGGATCGAAACGAGAGGCCGTTAACTCGTAACAGGCACCAGTTTGGCTTGTCGTCGGATCTCATGGAGTGCATGGATGGGCTCGTAGCAGATAGGCCGGAGCTGTCTGTTGCCGTGTTGCTGCAATCTGCCTGGGCGGTCTGTGTAGCAAGCAGCGAAGCGTTGGAAAGTCTGCCTTTGCCGGCCTATCAGTGTGAGCGGTCAGTGGATGAATTGCAGGACTGCTTCGGCCTGTTGGATATTTACCAACCAAAACAGGCGGTGATCGAACCCAGTTATAATTGGTTTGAGTTGGCGGCAGCGCTGAAAAGCAGTGATGAACAGGGTTTGCTACATAGTGAGTTTTATCTACCCGGTGTTTCATGTGTAGATGTTGCAGAAAGTGGCCTTCCGGTCTCTCCTGAAACGAATCTCGCCTGCGCGGCTGCCTTTCGTTGTATAGACTGGACCGATTCGTCTGGCGAGTTGCTCGGAGTCAGCGAAATAGAACACGAAAGCGACTGCCATTCGCTTGATTTGTCCGTACAGCGGGCGGTGACAGGACAGACGATCTGTACGCTGAGCGCGGATGACCGCACTCTTGGCAAGGAAGACGTCGTGCAGCTCGCAAATCGGTGGCAGCAGCTCTTGGTGCGCTGGGCGAAAATGCCTTCGGAGACGGTTTCTGCCCTAGCAGTCGGTGATCCTCCTGGGCAGCCCGTTCTTGAGGGTGAACAAAGGGTGGAAACTGACACTGGACTGTTTGATGCCATTGCCCGACAGGCGCTCGAGAATCCGCAGGCGCCGGCATTCCGGTTCAAAAGCCAGTGCCTAGATTATTCGGCATTGTGCAGTTTATGTGCACGCGTTGCTGATGCCCTGTCAGAGGTAAGCGCACCCGGAGACCGTGTCGGCGTGCTGATGGAGCGTCGACTAGAGTTGTTGCCTTGCCTGCTGGGTGTTATGTGGTCTGGCCGTGTCTTCGTTCCACTTGATCCCGTCTGGCCCCAAAGCAGAATTGCACAGGTGATTGCCGACAGCGGTTGTGCCTGTGTGGTGGTTGACCCTGCCAACGAAGCGAAGGTCCTGTTTCCCGACTGTTCGGTTATCGCGTTGTCGTGCGTTCTAAATTCTGAAAAACACGCCTGCGATACTGACCAGAATACTTTACTGGAGGCACCTGACGCTGATGATCCTGCCTATATTATGTATACATCAGGCACCACTGGCATCCCTCGCGGAGTCTGTGTGTCGCATGCCGCGCTATCAAACTATACGGCTGCGATTACCAATGTTCTCTCGCCGGTGATTGGCGGACATTTTGGCTGGATTTCAACTTATGCCGCGGATCTCGGCTACACGGCCGTGTTTCCTGCCTTGGCTAAGGGGTGCTGTATCCACCTTATAGAGGCATCAAATGCCATTGATGTGCAGAGCCTGAATGAATACTGTCGCCGTTTTCCGCTCGACGTTTTGAAAATTGTGCCCTCGCACTGTCTCGCCCTTCTGCAGGCAGCAGCTGATGCAGGCAGTGCGCCAGACTTCCTGCCGCGCGACTCACTGGTACTGGGCGGCGAGGCACCCAATCAGGCGCTTCTAGAGGCACTTTTTGCGGCGGACAATCCACCCGCTAGGGTGCTCAACCACTATGGTCCGACGGAGACAACTATCGGTGTGATGTGGGCGGAACTCCGACCCGATCAGCCGCATGGGCTGGCCAATGTGCTGGCGAATAACAAGATTTATATACTGAACGATGAAGGAGGCGCGGTGCCTCCCGGCGTGCGTGGGGAGCTCGCCATTGTCGGCAAGAACCTGAGCAGTGGCTACTGGGATAATGCGTCCTCTAACCGCGACAGGTTCATTGAATTGAGATGCCTTGAAGGCGATACGTTGCGGACCTACCTGACCGGCGACTACGCTGTGCAGTCCGGAGACGGACGGGTGCATATTCTGGGTCGACGAGATGATCAGATGAAAGTACGCGGTTACAGGGTCGAGCCCGCTGAAGTGGAGCGCGTATTAACAGGCTTACCTGATGTTTCAGAAGCAGTTGTTGCGAGCCATCCGGCCCATCCTGATCAGTTGGTGGGCTATGTTGTGCCCCGGCGCGGCGTCAGCCTAGCGGCGGCCGACCTGCGTTTGGAGCTGTCGGGCAGGCTACCAGAATATATGGTCCCTGGCCGACTCATCAGTCTTGAGCAGCTGCCGTTGACTCGAAATGGCAAAGTAGACAAGTCACGCCTGCCGGATCCTGATACGGTGCTGAGCCGTTCGTATGAAGCGCCGTCCACTGATGCAGAGCGACTCATGGTGAGCATTTGGGAGCAGACGCTAGACGTTGACCGTGTCGGTATAGCGGATAACTTTTTCGATATTGGCGGCCATTCTCTCCTCGGTATAAAGTTGTTGTCACAGGTGCGTACACAGTTTCGTGTGGAGGTCGGCCCGGGGGCTATGACCGAAGCTGCAACGCCCTCAGAACTGGTCCACTACATCACTTCGATTGAATCGCAGCCTGGGGTAATTGAAAAGATAGCGTCGGCGCGACTGCGGCTGGCGTCTATGAGTGAGGCCGAGCGTAAAGCGCTAGAGAGTCGATCAGTGAGCAAGAGGCGCAGCAGCGATGGCGACCTCTCCCCGGCAGCCTGATGCTCAAGAAACGACATAAAGACGATTGCATGATGGGCGCTGAGGAGCTGCTCTTGGACCAACTGCTTGCAGAGGAGGGAATCTCTGTCGCAGCCCCGGCTGAGTCGATACCGCACACTTGCTCACAACATCATGGCCTGCGCAGCGGTCCGCTGTCCTATGCCCAGCAGCGCCTATTTTTCCTCGATCGTATAATGCAAGAGAAGACTGCCTATCACATCGCTTACTGCGTTCATTTTTCAGCTGCATTGGATGTCGATCGTTTAAGGGCCTCCTTTGAAACACTGGTGCAGCGGCATCCCGGGCTGCGTACCCGATTTGACTTTTCCAGTGAGCAAAACCAGCGACTCACGCTGGGTGAGCCTATCCAGCAAGTGCTTCCCGCTGTCGAGGTGGATTGGGAATCGGCGTTTCTCCCGTTGGGGGGTGTGGAGGCGTTGCGTACGTTGCTACGCGACCCCTGCTCTGCAATCGCCCTGCAAGCATTGGCCCCACTTCAGGCGTACACTGCTCGCCCCTTTGATCTGACCCGGCCACCTCTGAGTCGACAGTGCCTTTATGAGCTGGAGGACGGCAGTTATCTACTCCAGTGGGTGCTTCACCATATCGTGTCGGATGGATGGTCACGCGACATCCTCGTAAACGATCTGGCGCATTACTACATGGGAAACCTGACGCAAACGGGTAGTGGTGAGGCGGGCATCGATTATATCGATTACGCAATTTGGCAACGCTCTGATGCGCGCACAGCAGTGCTTGCTAGCGAGTTGGACTACTGGCGCTGTGCGCTGGCGCCGCTACCTGAGCCGCTGGAATTACCTGCGGACCGGCGACGTCCAGATAGGCCTTCCGGCCGCGGTGCCTTTGTGCCGGTAGAACTGGGGTGTGAATCTGTTGATCAGGTTAACCGCATGGCACGGCGGTTTAAAGTGACACCCTTTGTGGTGTTGCTGGCTGCCTACCAGGTTTTCTTAAATCGTATGAGCGGTCAGGGGCGATTCCTCACCGGTGTACCGGCGATGAACCGGGAGCGGGAAGAGGTGCATGGGATTGCGGGCTTGTTCCTCAATACCCTGCCGTTGGCCGCCGATTTTTCAGAGCCGGTGACCTTTATTGAATTGTTAAAAAACCTGCAGACGCAGCTCGGTGCAGCACAGAACCATCAGTCGGTACCCTTCGAACAACTGGTGGACGCGTTAATGGACCAGCGGGATGCCAGCAGGCCGCCGCTGGTACAAACCCTGTTTTCATGGCAACCGGCGTCTCAGGCTGCAGTGTCGTTAGGCTCGCTGCAGGTTGAGCAGTTTGCGCTCCCGACTATGACCAGCAAGCTGGATCTTTCGCTGTACCTTGTCGAAGGCATTGATGTTGACGAAAAGCCCACCGTGAACGGCGTTTTTGAATACGCTTCCGATTTGTTTGATACGGACACAATAGTCAGCTTTGAGTCCGCTTTCCAGAAAATACTGCATAGCTGCCTGTTGTCACCTGAGCAGCCGGTGCAACAGTTGGATATCCTCGACCGACGTGATGTAGCGCTGCGCGATGCGTGGATGGGTGAACAGTGTCATTACAAAACTTGCAGCGTTATGGACCTTTTCCTGTCGCAACTGGCTGTGAGACCCTCGGCCACGGCTGTGGTCGACGATGCTCGCAGCTTGAGCTACGAGGGGCTGGATCGTCGCAGTGACAGTATTGCTGCGGCAATTGCGAAGCAGCTTAAAGCGAGGGGTGTGCAGCTGGCGCCGGACAGGTTGATCGGCGTTATGTTGTCGCGCGATTGTGATCTCGTCGCCACACTATTGGCAATTTTTAAACTGGGTTGCGCCTATTTGCCCCTGGATTCGGAGTATCCAGCGCAGCGACTCAACTATATCTGGGAAGATAGTCAAGCCGCACTGCTGGTAACTAACAGGACATTGCCGGACTGTGGACTCGATACGCCTTATGCATTGCATCTAGAGGACGTTATCGATCGGAGCCTCGTGTTGGATAAGCCTATTCATTTCAAGTCCAGCGACCTGGCGTATGTCACTTACACCAGTGGATCTACTGGTCGACCCAAGGGTGTCATGGTGGAGCAGGGCAATGTGGTCTCGTTGCTTGAGTGGTCCAACACGGTATTCGCTGAAGATCAGTGCCGTGGCGTGTTGTTTTCCACGTCGGTGTGCTTCGACCTCTCGGTGTTTGAGATATTTATGCCGCTGAGTGCCGGCGGCACCGTGCTTGTGGCGGAGAGTTCGCTTGAATGGTCCTCGCTGGCGGCACACTTGGCTGCCGACCCTAATCTCCCGGACATCAGTCTCATCAACACGGTGCCCTCGGCGATCCGTGTGCTCTGTCGTCAGGACATGATTCCGTCAACGGTGCAAACCGTGACGCTGTGCGGGGAGCTGCTGCCCCAAACTGTGGTCGATGAGCTGTATGATCTCCCACAGATCAAAGATGTGATTGACCTTTACGGACCCTCGGAGGATACCGTGTACTCGACCTGGGTCCGTCGCACGCCGCAAGGCCGGCAAAGTATCGGTCGTCCTATTGCCAATACTCAGGCCTATGTTCTTGATCCACACATGAACCGGCAGCCACTGGGGGCGGTTGGTGAATTGTATCTGTCGGGCTCCGGTGTGGCCCGCGGCTACCTTTTTCGTGATGAGCTCACGGCCGACAGGTTCCTGCCCAATCCGTTCCAACGGCCGGATCATTATGGTGACCGTCTTTACCGTACTGGCGACCTTGTCAAACAGCTGCCCGATGGAGATCTGGTGTATCTGAGGCGAGCGGATGACCAGGTCAAGCTGCGTGGTTTCCGGGTGGAGATCGGCGAGGTAAATCACGCGCTCTGGTCGGTTCCGGGCGTGGAGGAAGCCGTCTCCGTTGTTCGCCATGATCGGGAGGGTACACCGATGTTGGTTGCTTATATTGTAGCGGCGGGAGATCAGACGTCGTCGCAAGATGAGTGGGCGCAAGGTGTGCGCGAGGTCGTTGCGCGACGATTGCCGGAGTACATGGTGCCAACCAGCTGGGTGGTGCTACCCGCCCTACCGCAAACGCCAAACGGCAAGATTGATCGTAACGCGCTGCCTGCGCCTGCTGAGCGGCGCCGTAAAGGCATTGCTTTGAGCGGCCCCATGCAAAACGAACTCGCGGCTCTGTGGCGCGAAATGCTGAATCTGCCGGTCGACCAGACACTGTATGCCGACGACGACTTTTTCCAACTGGGAGGTCACTCGCTATTGTTGCTGCAGCTGGTTCACCAAGTCGAAGCCCGCTGGGGGGTGCCGATGTCGCTAGAGCAGGTGGTCGTGGATACTCGATTGGTGAGCCTGGCCGAAGCCATTGAACTGGCAAAATTATCTGCAGGATTGACAGACTCTGGTCGACCTGAAACCGCAGTGACCGACTCCGCGCCTCAGGATGTGGAGCGTTTCGAGATATGACCAGTCAGGTCCTCACTTTACTGCGGACGCTTGATGAGCGGCAAGTGAACCTATCGCTGAAAGGTGAGGGCTTGGATATCACTGCGCCGCAAGGTGCTATTGATTCTGCGCTGCTAAGAGAGCTGAAGGCTCACAAGGCCGATATTGTAATGTTGCTGAAGAAAAGAGAAGAGGAGCGCGCGAGAAGGGCGTCCATTGTTGCGGTCGACAGTGCGCAGCCGCAGCCACTTTCCTTCGCGCAACAGCGCCTGTGGTTTCTCAGTCAATTGGGGCAGTCTCTGGATGGGGCCGCCGCGGACAGCGCCTACCATTTGAGCTGGCTGGTCCATGTCGAGGGCAGGCTTGATCACAACCTTGTAGCGACAGCTCTGGACCGCCTTGTTCAGCGACATCCAGCGCTGCGTACAGTATTCCGTGATATTGATGGAGAAGGGCGGCAGCTGGTTCTGGAAACGCTTAAGATTGCACTGCAGCCTCTTGCGGACGATGGCTCGCTTTTGCACCAAGATGACTTGCTCCGTCTGGCCCGGGAACGCGCCGGTACGGCTTTTGATCTCACCCACGGTCCGTTGATGCGTGTGCACTGTGCACAGTGTGCGGGGTCTAAGGACAGCTATCTTCTCATTACTCTGCATCATTTGATCGCTGATGGCTGGTCCTTTCCCGTGTTATTAAAGGACTTCGCCACCTTCTACGCCGAGCCTGATAAAGCGCTAGCGGCATTGCCTGTCGATTATGCAGCCTATGCTAACTGGCAGCGGGCAGATTTGGCGGATCATCGTGATGATCTTCAGGCGTTCTGGCAGGCTGAGCTGTCCGGGGTAGGGTATCTGCAGTTGCCTACAGATTATGCTCGGTCGCGGAGCTCTTTCCGTCCAGCCGGGCGGGTATCGCTGCAGCTGTCGCCGCTGTCCTTAGCGGCTCTTGAGCGGATGGCACGTGAGGAAAAAAGCACGCTCTACACGGTCGTAGCGACTGCCTTGGCGATCCTTGTCCAGCGTTATACCGGTGAAAAGGATTTTTGCCTGTTATCGCCAAGCGCTAATCGCGATCATCAGGACGTGCGCGAAGTGGTGGGGTTTTTTGTCAATACCATTGCACTGCGGATGCAACCCGGCCCCGATGTGACCGTAAAGTCGCTTATCGAATCGGTCCGCAACAGCCTGACCCGCGCGCAGTCTCATCAGCGACTACCTTACGATGAGGTGGTGGCGCTGGTTGATCCGTCACGCCAAAACCCTGCAGGACTGTCATCGCTGATGCTGGCGATGGATCAGCAAGGTGACGCTTCTAATCTGTTAAACATGACGGGGCTTACCTTTGAGCCTATTGCCAACGTTGGTGCTAAGTTTGAAATGATGGTGTCTTTGAACAAGGTGGGTGACTGTCTTGAGGGTTTTATCGAGTACGACAGTACGCTTTTCCATCTATCTACTATTGAGCGGTTTGCAAGGAATTTCACGACGCTTCTGGAAGTGCTGCCAGAAGTTCTGTTGTGTCCTATCTCAGATATTGATCTGTTGTCACAGACAGAGAGAAATCTGCAGCTGCATGATTGGCAGTCTGCTCCGTTGGGGCGAGATACTGCTGAGCATCCGCTTCGAATGCTGCAAGAGCGTTGTAACACCCAGGCAGACCTGGAAGCGGTCAGCTGGTATACCGAAGACGGCAGGCAGAGCATGTGTTTCGCTGAACTCTGCCAGCAGTCTGTCGCTATCGCCAATGGCTTGGCACGGCACGGCGCTCAGCCAGGTGATTTCGTTGCAGTCTCTATGTCACGCGGGGGGAAACTAATCGCCGCGCTGTTAGGTGTAATGCGGGCTCGCTGCGCCTATGTGCCGCTGGACCCTGAGCATATAGCAACCCGTAACCGGTTCATCCTCGAAGATAGCGGCGCTAAATTATGTTTAGTGGATTTTTCTGCACGTGAGATTCTGGAGGCTGGGAATGACAGCAATGTCTCTGTACCTGCGGTTACTTTCCTTGATTACGACGATCTCTCCCCATGCGCAGATGACATAGACTTCCAAGAGCGTGCAATGCGTTTCGATGACATAGCCTATGTAATCTACACGTCTGGATCCACTGGGTCGCCGAAGGGAGTCAAGGTCACGCACCGGCAACTTGAGTATCTATACGCAAGCACGGCTCAGTCTTTCGATTTTGTACCAGGACAACGCTGGAGCTTTTACCACTCTTTTGCCTTTGATTTTTCCGTTTGGGAAATTTGGTGCGCGTTGCTTAATGGTTCAACGGTATGTGTGCCTTCTGCTTCAGTCAGCCGAGACCCTGAAGCGTTCCTGCGGTGGCTGCAGGAGGAAAAAATCTCGCTGCTTAGCCAAACGCCCGAGGCATTCTATTCATTGATTAGCGTAAAGCAGTTTCATGCTCTGGAGCTAACTCATTTGCAATGGATTGTGTTTGGAGGTGAAGCGCTGAATGGGAAGAAACTGCTGCCTTGGTGGGAACAACAGACAAACCGGCAAGCTACGCTGGTCAATATGTATGGCATTACTGAAACTACTGTGCATTCTTCTATTTATAGGTTAGATGCAGGCGATGTCCGTACTCTGGAAGAGCGGCCCGTTCGTGTGGCGATAGGGCATGGTATCCCTGGCACCGTTCTTTTGTTACTTGACGAACAGGGTCGTTTATTACCCCAGGGTGCCATTGGTGAGATACATGTTGTTGGGCCTGGCGTCAGTGCCGGGTACCATGACAAGGACAGTTTGACCACAGAGCGCTTTACGACATTGGAGGCACTTCTTCAGTCGTCGGATCTCGGAACTCTTCTGGATGGTCGGGAAGACCTCATGCCAGAAACCCGCGTCTACCGAAGCGGTGATTTGGCGCGTTTCAATGCTGCTGGTCTGCTGGAATACATAGGCCGTAGGGATTTTCAGGTCAAAATTCGCGGCTTCAGAATTGAGCTGGCTGAAGTCGAAGCGGCCTTATCGATCTGTACAATTGTCAGCGACGCCCGGGTGCTTGCTCTGCCTGATCATGCCGGCAGTCTGCGGCTGGTAGTTTACTGGGTTCCGGCCGAGGGCGACATGAAGTGCGCGCCTGCAGGCGAGCAACAGGCGTATCTTCGTGAACATCTGCGAGCCCTGCTGCCCACTTATATGCTGCCGTCGCTTTTTGTACCGCTCCCGCGTCTGCCGCTGACAGTCAATGGAAAGCTCGATCGAAAGGCGCTGCCCGAGCCCGCACCGGTCGCGCAAAGTGGGGTCGTAGACCGTGTTGCACCCGCGACAGAAATTGAATCAGGGCTTGTTGAGATCTGGCAGGACTTGTTGGGTGTGAGCGATCTGTCGGTGACAGCAGACCTGTTTTCTGAAGGCGCCCATTCGCTTATGTTCATGCGTGCGTTGGCGGCTTCTCGTGATCGCTTTATCTGCGAAATCAGTATTGATGCGCTGTTTCGCTGCGCGACAATCTCTGAACAAGCTGAATGCATCGCACGATGTCAGAGCTCTTCCGATCCGAACAGCTTCGAGCCCTTACCCCGGCTTGATTCGCGTGTAGCACATCCTATGTCGCAGGCCCAGGAACGTCTCTGGGTTCTCGACCGCCTTTTGGGCTACAGCGACTTTTATCACATCAACCAGGTGTTTCGCATTCGCGGACAGTTTGATGCCAGGGCTCTTGAACAATCCTTTCGCTTGATGCTTGAGAGGCATCATGGACTGCGTACGGCGTTCGGTGAAGAAGGCGGAGTAGCGATACAGCAAGTCGTGCCAGTAGACGAATGGTCGCTGCAGCACGCTGAGAATGATGCATATGATGATGCGATTTTACGCACCTGGATGTCAGCGCCGTTCGATCTGTCGCGTCCGCCGCTCTTGCGTGCCTTGCTGCTTGAACTTGCGCCGGATGACCGCCGCTTAGCCGTTACGGTGCATCACATAGTCGCCGACGGATGGTCCGTTGCGCTCTTTATGCGCGAGGTCATGGCGGTATACGGCCATCTCATCGCGGGCGGACAGGGCTGCCCTTTGCCGCCACTTGAGCATCAGTATGTGGATTTCGCCAGCTGGCATCGGCATCGACTCAGTGGTGAGTTACGCCGCTCGCGAGAGGCCTATTGGTGCGCACAGCTGCGGGGTGTGATTGACCTCGCGCTACCCACTGATTACCCGAGACCACCGGTCTACAGCTATCGTGGTGACCGTGTCGACTTTCAACTGGATGGTGACTGTCTGATCGACGTAGATAGTTTCGCAAGAGCACAAGGTGCGTCGCGCTACATGGTTCTGCTGGCCGCGTTCAGTGCGCTATTGCGACGTTACAGTGGTCAAGACGATATCGTAGTGGGTACACCGGTTGCCGGCCGGCTGCACCCTGATACCGAAAATATGATTGGCTTGTTCGTGAATACCCTTGCGATGCGAGTACGCCCGGATTTCAACAGTGGTTTTGCGCAACTCGTGGCGCAGGCCAGAGAGACAAGTCTGGCCGGCTATGCCAACGAGGATTTTCCTTTCGAGCAATTGATCGACCTGCTTGGCGTGCAACGAGATCCCAGTCGGACACCGCTTTTTCAGGCAATGCTGGTATTACAAAATACACCTGCAGCTGGCGTAGCCCTGTCCGATCTTGACGTCTCTTTGGAGTCCTCACCACTGCCAGGAGTGAAGTGTGACCTCAGTCTGTGCTTGTCTGAAACAGTAGGCGCTGATGGCGTGCCTCGTCTTTCGGGTTACCTTGAATACAACTCCGATTTGTTTGCCAAGCCGACTATTGAGCGTTGGGCGGCGAGCCTCAGGCAACTGCTTGAACAAGGAATGGCCCGGCCGAAGACCCGGCTGGCAGATTTGTTGTGGCTAACGCCTACAGAGCGCAGCGACTTGAGCGAATGGGGACAGCTTGAATGCGCTTTTTCTGATGCTCCTGCGTTGTCGTTCGACCAACTGTTCAGCAGCCATGCCTCCCAGTATCCTGATGCTGTGGCTCTCAGTGGTCCTAGCTGTTTGGAGGACCATAATGGCTCGACGTTGACGTATGGAGAGCTGGTAGATCGGGTAGATGCTTTAGCGGTCCAATTGCGCATCGAATTGGATTTGCGCGCGGGAATGCTTGTTGGTGTCGCGTTACCCAGGTGCATTGAACGGGTAGTAGCTTGCATGGCACTGTGGCGACTCGGTGCCGGTTATGTCCCCTTAGACCCTGAGTATCCCGCGGACCGTATCGCAGATATGGTGTTGCAGAGTGGTCTACTCTGCGTAGTTACAGATCATGTCAGCGTTGACGCTGTAAAGGATGCTGTAGCTGCTATCCCTAGGATAGCCGATCGCTTTGGCGAGAGCGTCCCTGGGCCACCGAGGTTAATGCAGATTAAGGGTTTGTTAACGAATACCCCCAGGCCGCGTGGCATCAAAACGCCGTTGGACTTCTCTCCTGAAGGATTGGCTTATGTTATTTTCACTTCAGGCTCGACCGGACGGCCCAAAGGCGTGCAGGTACCTCACCGATGTGTCGGCCATTTCCTGCAGGCGATGGTTCCTATCACCGGAATCAAGCGAGAGGATCGACTGCTCGCGGTCACCTCACTATCTTTCGATATCTCAGTGCTGGAATTGTTCTTGCCGCTGTCGCGTGGTGCGGAGCTGGTGGTAGCTTCGGACGAGGATGTTCGTGACGGCCATAGACTGGCGACTCTTATGACCCGGCATGAGATCAGCATGGTGCAGGCGACACCTGCCACGTGGAAACTGTTGCAGCTCGCCGATTGGCGCCCGGTGCGAGCCACGGTAGCGCTGTGCGGGGGTGAGGCGATGCCAACAGATCTCGCCCGCGCACTGACAGCGACACCGGGCGTCAGGCTGATCAACATGTACGGGCCGACCGAGACCACGGTCTGGTCTGCAACCTTTGATGTTTCTGCTGACCTCGATGCAACAGACACCGTTCCGATAGGATATCCGGTGGCCAACACACGCTTTCTGGTCGTCGATGAATGGTTGCAGCCTGTGCCTGTCGGTGCGCCTGGTCGACTACTTATCGCAGGTTCTGGTGTCACCGATGGCTATATCGGTTGCGAGGCATTGAGTCGAGAGCGTTTCTTCGCGCTGCCCGCGGGAGCTGGGGCCGGATTCGCTCTCGTACCTGAGGAGCTCTGGTACGACACGGGTGACCGGGTTGCATGGAATGCGACTGGTTCGCTTCGCTTTCTTGGTCGAGAAGATGACCAGGTCAAGCTGCGCGGTTTTCGGGTAGAACTGGGCGACATTGAAGGCGCGCTGCGAATGATAGTCGGTGTTCAGGATGCGGCTGTTGCTGTGCACGAGGGAGAGCGGTTAGTTGCATTTTTGGTACTGAATGACGGCAATACTGTCCCACAGCTACTGTCCCCTGAAAGATTCCTGCCGCCGTTGCGTGATCGGCTTCCTTCCTACATGGTGCCGCAACAGTTTTTCGAGTTGCCCGCCCTGCCATTGACGCCTAATGGTAAGGTCAATCGTCGTGGGCTGCCGTCGCTAGATGCACTTGTCTCTGAAGATGTCGGTGTGCAACCGCGCACGGCGACCGAGAGGGGGGTGCAGGAAATCTGGCAGCCGCTGCTCTCAGTAGGGACGTTGTCTGTTACGGCCGATCTGTTTGCCATGGGCGCTCATTCTCTCATGTTCATGCGGGCCGTTGCCTCTATGAGACAGCGTTGGTCCGCGTCTCTTGCGATTGATGCGCTTTTCAAAAAAGTCTCTGTGGCCGAACAGGCCGCTTACATTGAGGAGTATATATCTGGCGACGAGACCGCTGCCATGACGCCGCTTCCGAGACTGCCTGCTGCTATGCCACAAACACTTTCCTGGGCGCAGGAAAGACTTTGGGTATTGCATCAGTTATTAGGATTCAGTCATTTCTACCATATAACGCATGTGTCTAAACTGAGCGGTAAGCTTGACGCGGCGGCTCTGCAGCGCGCTTTTTCTGCTCTGCTGGAGCGCCATGATGTGCTGCGAACAGCGTTTATTGAGCTGGAAGGTGAGCCTCGTCAGTGTGTGCAATCGGTCGGTGACTGGAGCATGCAGTCTGCGAATGCCGTCGACCTCACTGATCTTGCGCTGCAGAATTGGTTTAAGCAGCCATTCGACCTATCCTCACCGCCTCTTCTGCGTGCATTATTGATTACCGAGGCTGAGGGCTGTTATCGACTCGCGGTAGTGGTGCACCACATCGTTGCCGATGGATGGTCTGTCGGACTTTTTGTACAGCAATTGATCGAGGCCTACCAGTTCGAGATATCCGGCGGTGATGCCCGAGGACTGCCCGCGCCCGCTCATCAGTATGCTGATTTTGCGGTTTGGCAGCGTGACTTTTTCAGTGGTGACCGCCTGGACCGGCAGTTGCATTATTGGCGGCAACAGTTGTCGGACATCCCAGTGTTGTCATTGCCCACTGATCTACCGCGTCCCCAGCTTTACAGTTACGCCGGGGACAGCGTGGCATTGAATATCGATGCTGACACGCTATCAGCATTAAAGAGTCTTGCCCGCGATGCTGGAGCCTCTTTGTACATGGCACTGCTCGGTGTATTTTCCGCATTTCTCGCCCGCTGCAGCGGGCAGGATGACATTGCTATTGGCAGCCCTGTTGCTGGCCGCGTGCATCCGGACACTCACAATATGATTGGTCTCTTTGTCAATACGCTGGTCATGAGGTTGCGCCCGGATTTTAATCAGGACTTTAGTGCCCTGCTGGAACAGAGTCGAGCGGTGAGTCTCGCTGCTTATGCGAATGAAGATCTGCCCTTTGAGCGGCTGGTAGAGGTCCTCGATATCGCGCGGGACACCAGTCGCACGCCTGTCGTACAGGCCATGTTGATACTGCAGAATTTGCCAGCGGTCTCGCTGGCGGATACTGACCTGTCGCTGCAGATGGAAGGATCGCCGTTGACCGGTGCAAAGTGCGATCTGACACTTTGTCTGTGGGAAAAAGAGGTAGGCGGTAAGGCGGAGCTTGCAGGGCACTTTGAATACAATACGGACTTGTTCCACCGCGATACGGTAGAGTGTTGGGTGCAGACATTTGAGCGCTTGCTGCGAGCTTGCATTGCTCAGCCGTTAGCCCGATTAAACAGTATCGATTGTCTTTTGCCCGACGAATGGCGGCAGCTGAAAATATTTGGTGGGTTTCATGAGCCTGCAGCATCGTTTGAGAAGTTTGATAAGAAGTTTGCTCGCTGTGTTGAGTCTCATCCCGATATTCCTGCACTGAGCGGTTACAGCTGTATTAAAAAGGAACCGCGTGATGCATGGAGTTATGAGGAGCTGGATCGGCTCGTCGGGCGCGTCGCTGCCGGGCTTTCTCAGCGTCTTGATTCTGGTGATCTGGTGGGTGTTGCGCTGCCGCGCTGTGTAGAGCGTGTCGTAGTCTGTCTTGCCCTGTGGCGGCTCGGAAGCGGTTATGTCCCGCTTGACCCTGACTATCCGGCTGAGCGACTTGCCGATATGTTGGCGCAGAGCGATCTCAGCCTGCTCGTCGTAGAGAGTGAGACGGCTGCCGCGTTGGATGTGGCTCTTGAACGTCTTCCTGACCTTATCAGCCGCGACGGGGAGAGCAGTCAAAACCTTCCCAAAAAGGTATGGATCGACGGATTGCTCGAAGACTGTTCACCCGGTGTCGAGTCTTTTCTCTGCGAATATGACGCACCTGCTTACGTAATCTTCACATCGGGTTCAACGGGCCGACCTAAGGGTGTCAGCGTTCCTCATCGCTGCGTGGACAATTTTCTCAGTGCCATGCAGAGGCTGACCGGCATACAGTCAGGCTCCAGATTGCTTGCAGTCACCTCGTTATCATTTGATATTTCGGTGTTGGAATTGTTTCTGCCACTGACCGTTGGAGCAGAGGTTGTGATCGCTGCAGATGAGGACGTGATCGACCCTGAGCACTTGGCCAGCCTTATCGCTGACAAGAAAATTGACGTGATGCAGGGTACTCCCGCAACTTGGAAGTTGCTACATGCGAGTAACTGGCAGCCATCTAGACCTCTTTTGGCGTTATGCGGTGGGGAGGCCCTGTCGGGAGATCTTGCGACACAGCTTCTATCTAAAGAGGGTGTGCGCCTTATCAATCTCTATGGCCCAACGGAGACTACAGTGTGGTCGACTGCCTGTGAGGTTACCCCAGAACGCTGTCAGTCGTCGTCAGTAAGCATCGGTCGTCCTATCGAAAATACTCTCTTGTTGATCCTCGACCCCTGGGGTGTGCCGACGCCTCCAGGGGTGAGTGGACGACTCTTTATTGCTGGAGAGGGAGTGACTCAAGGTTACCTAGGGCGCGAGGACCTGACACGGCATCGCTTCGTCACAATATCGGGTTGGATCAGTGACGCGTTGGATGTGCCCCAGGACCAGTGCTGGTATGACACGGGAGACCTTGTTGTCTGGCAAGAGGATGGCAGTTTGATTTTCCTGGGTCGGGCAGATGAGCAAGTCAAGGTGCGTGGATTCCGTATTGAACTCGGTGATATAGAGCACAGCTTACGTCACTTGCCGCGGGTGAATGATGCGGCGGTTAAGGTTGTAGGTGGTGATCGCTTGGTCGCATATCTTGTGATGACACGCGACGGACTAAATGATTCTGAGTCGCCCAGTTCGCAAATGGCCTGGATTGAAGCGTTGCGTGACCAGCTACCCGATTACATGATTCCTAGCCAGTATGTCGAGATTGAGACTCTGCCACTGACGCCAAATGGTAAAGTGCATCGCAAGGCACTGCCAGATCCCCGAATCACAGCGGTGGCTGCTGCATTCGAGCCTCCGGAGACAGAGACCGAAAAAAAACTTGCCGAGCTATGGATAGAGATTCTGGGCGCTTCGACGGTTGGACGCGGTGATGCCTTCTTCGCTCTGGGGGGTTATTCGCTGCTTGTACTGAAGCTACGCAATCGAATTCATGAGGTTTTTGGAGTCAATATTAGCCTAGCAGACCTGTTCCAGCACGAAAGCCTTGCAGACATGGCGTCTGCTATTGACGTGGATACGCAGCGGCTTGACGCATCTGCATTAGATGACCTTGATGCTTTCATGCATGAGTTGGAGCAGTAAGGTGAATTACCGTGATTTAGACTCCCGGCCGTGGGTTTAATTGACAGGCTCTTGAGAAGATAGACAGTGAAAGTACAGAAACAGCTACACATTTTGGCTGAACGATTCAGTGCATTAGACGACGAAAGAAAGCTGTTGTTCATGCAGAAGCTGGATGACAAGTCGATCAGCTTCGATCAACTGCCGGTGGTTTCCCGAAAAAGTGATGATGGTGCCTGGCCCCTATCGCCGGCGCAGCAGGCCCTGTGGTTAGCATCGCAGTTGAACCCGGATGATACTTCTTACCAATTGTCCTTTGCAGTGGATATCTCTGGTTTGCTAGACATCGACAATCTTTCTTCCGTGGTGAATGAGCTTTACCGCAAGCACAGCGTGCTGCGATTGGCCTTTGTCGAGGCAACGGAAGAGGTCAATATTTCGGATGCAGCAGTTGTCCAGAAGATTGAGCCGTTCGAAGAGAAGTCGTTGCAGGCGATTGCAATATCCCAGGAGAGTATTTTTGCTGCTCTGCGTGATGACGCTACCCGTCCAATCGACCTGACAGAAGGTAGTCCATTGCGTATCCGCCTGTATCGACTTGGGCCTGATCACCACGTACTGTCAATGGTGGCACACCATCTAGTGTTTGATAATCAGTCTTTCCTTTTACTTGCGGCAAGTATGGTCTCTGCATATCAGGTAAATGCTCAGGATTGCAGCACACAGGGGACGGAAAATACGCCCGACTTTATTGATTACTGTCTATGGCAAAGGGACTGGTCTCGGAGTCCGGCCTATGAGCGACAGGCAGAGGTTTGGACGTCGCTTTTCGATGAAGAGGAGCAGCGAGCGCGTTGCTATGGAGAGTCTATTTTTAGACCGTTGGTACTGCCAAATGATGTGGGTAGTTTGCGGCCTGACAAGGTCCCCGATGGCGGTCAGCGGCACCGTTTTGTTATCGATGGTGTGTTATTCGAGCAGATATCCGATCGCTGCGATTATTTAAGTATCAGCTTGTATACGTTTTTATTTAGTGCGTTCGCACTTGCATTGGGCCAGGCAGTTGGGCGCCGGAGCCTTACGTTGGGGACATCCGTGGCCAACCGTTCTCGCCAGGAGTTCGCAGATACGCTGGGCATGTTTGTCAACACAATCCTGATTCCCGTGTCGCGCGACGATGATCAATCGGTCGAGGAATGGTTAAAAGCGCAGCACGCGAAAGTGACGAGGGTGCTTGGTGCGTCCGACGTGGCGTTGGAACCTATGCTAAGAGAACGATTAGCGGCAGAAGATGGCACATTCGCGCAACTCTGTCGTGCCTTTTTTGTGCTGCTTGACAATAGTGAGTTGCTGGATGCGGGGCTTTCGGCGGGAAATATCTCATTGAAGATGCTCGATCCGTTTGATAGCAGCCACAGTGGCCCGGATCTGCACTTTGATCTATGCCTTCGTATCTTTCGAGACAGTGAGAAGGGAGGCTGCCAATGTCAGTTTGAATACCAGCCAGAGGCATTGGACTCGCAGAGCCTGAAGGGGTTCGAAACACTGTTTCGATTCTGGTTGGAAAAACTCTCGCGGCCTGAAGAATTAAATGTGTCGCTGGCTTCACTGGTAAACGACAGCCCATGGCGATCGCGGTCGCCGACATTAGACGGTAACCGACCTACAGCCCAGTCGATTATCACCCGCCTGCAGCATATCGTGTCGCTGCGGCCGCATGCGACCGCGGTAATTGACGAAGAGGGGTGCCTCACTTATCAGGAATTGCTGGAGCAGGTGGCGGTACTGTCGAGCTGGTATCAGGAAATGGGCTGTATCAAAGGGGATAGAGTTGTCCTGCAGATGCCGCGTCATCGCAGCCAGGTCTTGCACAGTCTTGCGGTGATGGCCGTGGGTGCCAGTTATTTGCCGCTTGAGGTAGATACACCATTAGGTTTGATGGCCGACGTGCTGCGTTTCTTTTCGCCGTGTTGCCGGATCGTGGATGCTGTTGCTGACAGCACTGTATTGTCCGGTGTGCCAGTTTACCCTGCGCTGTTGCCGCAGCTTTCTGCTGCAGACGCTGACATAAAGCGCACTGCTCCCGGGGCTATCGAGGTAGGTGCGGAATGTGCGGCATACAGTATCATGACGTCGGGCTCCAGTGGCACCCCCAAGTGTGTGCAGATTTCGCACGGTGCACTACTTTCGTATGTCGATGCGGTGGTGCCATCGCTTGAGCTTGGACAGGACGCGAGCTTGGCGAGCCTGTCCAGTGTCGCCGCAGATCTCGCCTACACGGCCGTATTTGGTGCGCTGTTGACTGGTCGTTGCCTTCGATTGCTTGATATAGATACTGCCACCGATCCAGAGGCGTTGGTTGAAGCTTTGCGAGATAGACCGGTCGATTGTCTTAAAATGGTACCGACACATTTGCAGGCCATGCTAAAGGTGACCAAGGGGGCTGACGTGTTGCCACTTGACTGTCTCGTGCTAGGTGGTGAGGCATTGTCGACGGCGTTGCTGCGCGAAATCAGTTCCAGGGCGCCCTCACTGAGGGTGATCAATCACTATGGACCGACGGAAACTTGTGTTGGTGTTGCGGTAGAAAAATTCAAGAGTTCTATCGCTGTCAATGAGTATCCCTGGAAGCAGGCGCCCATCGGACGGGCTTTGCCCCAGTCCGCGTTACATATCTGCAACGCATTGGGTGAGGCGCTCCCGCCTGGTCTGTCCGGTGAGCTCTGGGTCTCAGGATACTCTCTGGCCACGGGTTACTACGCGGACACCGAGGCGACCGATAGAGCTTTTCAAAACCATGGCGGGCAGCGCTTCTACCTGAGTGGAGACCGTGTCAAGCAGTTGTTAGATGGCAGACTGCTTTTTTTGGAGCGGCAGGACAGGCAGGTTAAGCTGCGTGGCTACCGCATAGAGCTGGCTGATATTGAATGTCGGTTAGCCGCTCAGGAGGGTGTCGACGAAGTCTTCGCTACCGTGATTGAAGTCGGCCAGGTATCACACATTGCTGTTGCGATAGCGGGACCCGGAGCAAGGGAAGAGTCGCTTCCTGTAATTATTGAGCACGCTGCGGACACATTGCCCGCTCATATGCGGCCGAGCGTATGGCAGTGTTATACAGCGTTCCCTATCAATCGGAATGGCAAGCTAGACCGTGCTGCACTGAAAGTGGCCCTCTCTTCTGCGCGGGGTTTGGGCGAGTCAGCAGCGCCGATACTGCCGAGGGATGAGCTTGAACGAACGCTGGCTAAGCTCTGGTCTCAAGCATTATCTGTCGATGATGTGCCCGTCAATCACACTTTTGTCGATCTCGGTGGCGATTCCATACTCGGACTACAGGTGATTGCAGGCGCCCGAGAAGCGCGGATACGCTTTACGCCCAAACAGTTGTTTGCTGCAGAATCCATCGAGGGCGTGCTCGAGATTGCTGACTTCCCAGGGCGCGACATCGAGCAAAAAGTAGTCGCCGCTTTGTCCGAAGTGCTTCCTGTGGAGCCTGAGGAGATACGCCGACATAGCGATTTCATCTCGCTAGGGGGTGACTCCATCCTGGCACTGCAGGTGATTGCAAAATTGCGCGACATGGGTATCACATTGACGCCGAAACAATTTTTTGCCGCCCCCTGTGTGTCTGCTATCGCTGCCCGCCTGTCTGAGACTGCAAATCAGCTTGATGATATGCATCACCTGCACTCAGGCAATATTGCAGCGTTTTCACTGGCGAATGTGAGGCCTCAAGTGTTGCAGGCCTGGCGCGCGAATCCCGAGATCGTCGATGCTTATCCTGCAACACCGACGCAGAAAGGTATGCTGTTCCACAGTATGCTGACCCCAGATCGGGGCCTCTATATCAACCAGTTTGCCGTGCGTTTCAGGGCACATCGTTTGCAGCCACAAGTGCTGGTTGCGTCTATACAAAAATTGGCGCAACGGCATAGTGCGCTGCGCAGCCGATTTGACATCGGTGCCTGGTCAGACGCTGGAGACCCCTGTGCGGGTAGTGAGCCACATGTCGTTGTTGAGTCAGGCTTCAGCGTAAGGCTTGGGCGGCGCGATTGGCGTGGGCGCAGTGAAGCGCTTATCGATGCTGACCTCTCGTGCTTAATGCGTGAGCAATTAGAGGAGGGTTTTGACCTGCAACGCGCGCCTTTGATGCGCCTGACACTGATAGACAGTGATGCCGGTCAGCGCCTGCTTTGGACGTTCCATCATGCCGTTGTGGACGGATGGAGTATTGGTCATCTGGTCGAAGAGCTTTTCGCCTTGCTGATGGATCCATCCTGTGCGCTGCCGCCTCGGCCTGATGTGGCTGGATACATGTGCTGGCTTGCCGCACAGGACGTCGCGAAAGCAGAACGTTTTTGGACTGGCTACCTTTCCGGTTTTCAAGCGGCGAATACATTACCTTTGCGTTCACCGACAGTGCGCCTCGGGCCCAGCGAGCCGGAGTCGATGGGTAATTATACTAGTCGTCTGACATTGGAACGCACTGCAGCTTCACTGCGGGCGGCACGCAAGGTTGGTGTTACCCATAACACGCTGATACAGGGCGCATGGGCTTTAGTGGTGTCTACGCTGAGTCGGCAGCGGGATGTCGTCTTTGGTGTCACCTTGTCGGGGCGACCTGCAGACTTGCCGGGATCTGAGCAGATGATCGGTGCTTTTATCAACACGGTGCCACTGCGCATTCAGCTGGATGACGCGATCAGTGTGGCATCGTTCTTACGGGCCTTACAGGACAATGCATTGGGTCTTCAGGAGTACGATTTTGTACCCTTGCTGGATATTCAGAGGCAGTCGAACTGTGTTGATAGCCTCTTCCAGTCATTGATCGTTTATGAAAATCACCCGGTCGCCCGAGGCGTCGCGAGTGGTGAAGCAGGAACGGCGGTTGCCAGCATCGAGATTTTAGCGGCGGAGACAGGCGGTACCGAGCTGCCTTTGACGCTATGGGTTTATCCGGGGAAGGAATTAGTGATTCATTGGACCTACAATCGACAACTCGTAGAACTTGATCAGCTTGCGCGAATCGCAGTTTTGCTCGAAAGAGCGCTGGATGTGCTCATCGATGGTGCTCGGCATGAGCGCTCACTGTCGGAGTTGGCGCTTGTCACTGATGACGACCGGCAGGTCTACGATCGCCTCAATGATGACGCTCGCAGGCCCCCTGATGAGCCACAGAACCTATATATACTCTTCCAGACAGCCGCCAATCTTTACCAGAATCGTATCGCAGTTAGAGGGACCACAGGCGCTGATAGTACCGTCACTTATGCGGAGCTTGCGCTGCGCGTGAACCGCCTGGCGAACTACCTGATTGAGCATGGCATCGGTGAAGGTGATCGGGTAGGGGTCCACCTAGAGCGCGGCGTAGAGATGCTCGTCGCGGTGTTGGCCGTACAGGGGGCGGGAGCGGCCTACATTCCTCTTGATACCAGTTTGCCGGCTCAGCGCCTATCGATGATCGTCGAAGACGTCCATCCGGAGTGTCTCCTCGACACTGACTGCTGTCCCCTGGATATCGATTTGCCGTGCGATTGCACGCGCATCGCAGTGGACAGTGAGCTCACGCAACGAGCGGTCGCAATGGGTCCTGCTGCCCCCCCTGCTGTTGCGTACGTCGCTGAACAAACCGCGTACATCATTTTCACATCTGGCTCC
>JABSPW010000047.1 GCA_013214285.1 Halioglobus sp.
TAGTCCGCCTGCAGTCTACCCGAAGTACTTTACCGTAAGCGAGGCCACGTGCCCCTGCCAGCACGGCGGGTGATGCTGCCCTTGCCAATGACCAATAGGGCTCAAGCGTCAGGTGCTGCTTGCAAACTATGCACGGCAAAACGCCCCCATAGCTGAGTAAAAAAAGGCAATAATTTAGTACCGAAACCAGAGCGAGCGACCGACACTTAAGCGATGAAGAAACGTCACTTTCGGCGCTCGAAATAGCAGGAGGCTCAGGCAGGTGAGACCAACAGTAGAAACGCACAGTACGTCAGACGAATCACGGCGTTTTCTGTTCGAGAACGCAGACATCCGGGGCGAAATCGTGTCTCTGGACGCGTCGTTCAAAGACATTCTAGCTATTCATCAATACGCGCCCGGGGTCACCAGGCTGCTCGGGGAGTTCCTGGCAGCAGCCGTCTTGCTCAGCAGCAACCTCAAATTCGAGGGTAAATTGGTGCTGCAGGCCAGATCCGACGGCCAGGTGCCTCTGCTAATGGTCGAATGCAACCACGAACTGCAGGTGCGGGGCATCGCCCGCGGGGTTGAACAGGCGACCTCCGGCAGCAACGAGGCGCTGCTGCGCAACGGCCAGCTGACAATTACGGTGGATCCACTGAAAGGCCAACGCTACCAAGGCATCATCGCACTGCAAACGGGCACACTGGCCGACAATCTGGGTGCCTACTTCAACCAGTCAGAGCAACTGCGCAGCCGCATCTGGCTGGCGGCGGACGGACAACGCGCGGCGGGCCTCCTATTACAACAGCTCCCCCGCCAGATCACGGAAGACATCAACCTGCGCTGCGAACAATGGGAGAGCGCCTCGACCTCGACCGACGCGGTGTCTGCACCGATACTCCTGAGTCTGCCAGGCGCTGCCTTGCTGCGGCGGCTGTACCCGCGAGATCCTGTTCGTCTATTCGACAGCACCCGGGTTCAGTTCCACTGTTCCTGTTCGCGGCAACGCTGCCAGAACGCCCTGTCCTGCCTCGACCCGTCGGAGGCCAACCAATTACTCAAGGAGCAAGGTTGCATCACCGTAGATTGCGAGTTCTGCAACGCGCAATACCGCTTCCTGCGCAACGACCTGAGCAGTGTTTTCGGGTGGAATACGACCAAAACGCTACACTGACCCCTATTCGCCTGCTTTGTGACCAGTGTATTGTCCATGCTATGCCGATTCTGACATAATTACGCCCCTTTTCGTCCCCGGAGAAAGCGCCAGGACCCCCCGGCAGGCCAGCGCAGTATAATCACAGGAAGCCCCATGACCGCAGACATCCAGACCGCCCAGGAATACACCGACCTGGCGCCTTCCACATTGATTGAGGAATCGCTGAAACGGGGGGAAGGTATGCTATCCGATACCGGTGCTCTCCTGGTAACGACCGGCAAGCGCACAGGACGCTCCCCGGCAGACCGTTTCGTGGTAAGAGAACCCAGCACAGAAGACAGCATCGATTGGGGAAATGTAAATCGGCCCTTCGATGCAGACAAATTTCAAGCGCTATGGGAGAGGGTAGAATCCTACATCGGCGTGCGTGACAGATTTGTCTCCCACCTCCATGTGGGCGAACACAGTGATCACTATTTGCCCGTGAAGGTCACCACGGAAACTGCCTGGCAGTCCCTGTTTGGGCGCAATATGTTTATCCGCCCAGAATCCTATAATGCTGCGCGCAAGCCAGAGTGGCATGTTTTGAACGTCGCAAGCTTCGAATGCGACCCGCAGCGTGACGGCACCCATTCAGACGGCGTGGTTATCATCAACTTCGCGCAGCGCAAGGTCTTACTAGCTGGCATGCGATACGCGGGTGAAATGAAAAAGTCCATGTTCTCCGTGCAGAATTTCCTCCTCCCGGAAAAGGATGTGATGCCCATGCACTGCAGCGCCAACGTGGGCGAAGACGGTGACACTACCTTGTTCTTTGGCCTGTCAGGCACCGGCAAAACGACACTCTCCGCCGATGAGGAGCGCTACTTAATCGGCGATGATGAGCACGGCTGGGCGAGAGGCTCTGTCTTCAACCTGGAAGGCGGGTGCTACGCAAAAACGATTGACCTGAGTCGTAAGAACGAACCTGTGATCTGGGACGCTATTCGCTTTGGCGCGATCATCGAGAACGTTGTCCTCAGTGAGACTCGCCACGCAGACTATGCAGACACCAGCATCACAGAGAATGGCCGCTGCTGCTACCCGCTGGAGCATGTTGAAAAACGCACCGAGCACAATGCGGGTGGCGAACCCAGATGCGTCATCTTTCTGACCTGCGATGTGTCAGGTGTATTACCTCCGGTCTCCATCCTGTCCAAGGAGGCGGCAGCCTTTCACTTTCTGAGTGGCTATACGGCACGTGTTGGCTCCACCGAGCTGGGTGCAGAAGCAGGCATCCACCCAACTTTCTCCACCTGTTTCGGGGCGCCTTTCATGCCGCGACCGGCGTCCGACTACGCGGAGCTTTTAATGAAGCGCATTGAAGACTTTGACAGTCACGTCTTCCTGGTCAATACCGGCTGGACCGGCGGCTCAGGAGCACCTGGAGGTGGAGGCTCACGCTTCCCGATCCCGGTAACCCGCGCTGTTGTGAAAGCGTGTCAGAGCGGCGCCCTACTGAATATCCCTACTGATCATCTGGACATTCTCAACCTCCGTTTTCCAACTTCGGTTCCCGGCGTGGACGCACACTACGTAGACCCTCGCAGCGGCTGGGCTTCACACGTCGCCTATGACCAGCAAGCGAGGACCCTAGCGGCCCTGTTCGAGGAGAACATCACCAAGTTCGATGTACCGGACGCGATTGTCAACGCTGGACCCAAATCATCCTGCTAAACCGGGCCCGTGTGCACACCGCCTGATGGTATACTTTACTCCTTCCCTCATTGGGGCGCTGGATTGAGCGGCTGTCGCCTGTGCAGCAGGCGCTCGGACACTTGCTCACCCAGTAGGTAAAGGCAGGGTACCAGCAGCAGTGTAACGCCCGTTGCAAACAGCACACCGAAAGCCAGCGAAATGACCATAGGAATCAAGAACTGAGCCTGCACGCTGGTCTCAGACATAATAGGCATAAGGCCAACAAAAGTCGTAAGTGACGTCAGCACGATGGGACGGAACCGGTCCTGGCCACCCCGCAGAAGGGCATCCACCAACCCATTACCTTTGTCACGTACCTGATTAATGCGGTCAATCAACACCAAATTATCGTTCACTACGACCCCCGCAGCGGCTATCACGCCCAATAGGGAAAACATACTGACTTGCCAGCTGAAGATCCAATGCCCCAGGATCGCTCCCATAATGCCGAAAGGTACAGCCGTGAGAACCAGGAAAGGCTGCCAATAGGAGCGAAAGGGTATCGCCATCAACGCGTAAACAATCAACATCGACAGACCCATGTACGTCAACAGTGTCCGGAGAAAATCCGACTCCTCCTGCAGCTCGCCATCCAGCCGCATGGTCAAACCGTCATACTTGCTTTGCAACTCAGGCAAATGTTTTGTCACAACGTCGTTAACGATCGCGCGCGGATCAGATATGCCGAAAGCGACATCCGCGGTAATAGTCAGCGTGCGCTTGCGATTGAGCCGATCAATGGTTAAGTATCCGGGCTGGTACCGAACATCAGCCACCGTATCAAAGGGGACTTCTTCGCCCGCCGGTGTGCGCACCCGCATCTCGTTGAGGTTGTCCACTGATATTCGCTCATTCTCAGGGTAACGCACCATCACCTTCACATCTTCTTTGGCACGGGGAATGCGCTGCGCCTCCGCGCCATAAAAAGCCTGTCGCACCTGCCCGGCAAGGTCAGCAAGAGAGACCGAGAGATTCTCGGCTGCCGATTTAAGACCCAGCTCGATCTCTTCCCGCGGCGACTGCATCGAATCGTTGATATTGTATACCCCGGGATACTTGCTCAGCACCACACGAAGGTAGTCCGAAACAGCGCGAAGGTCGTCCAAGGAAGAGGATGCCATTACCAGCGTGATCGGTTTGCCACGGTCGTTGATAGTGAAATCCATATGCAAGTCTTCCACAGGGCCAAGGTCACCCATCAGTTCACGCCAGCGATTCGCCACGACACTGATATCCACTGCATCCGTTGGCACAAATATGGAACCCCCGACCTCATTGTTTCGCGCGCGAACCCCAATGTGCCCAATCACTTCCTCACCGGCAAAGGCCGGATCGCTATTGTACTCGGATTTCACCTGCTGGGCCGCAGCCTCCACCTGCTGCAGCACCCGCAACGACTCACTGAACGCGCCACCCTCCTGCAGGGTGATTTCAGCAAAAATGAAATCCGAATTGATGGATGGGAAAAACGCCTTCTTAACCCAACCGCCACCCCAAAGGGCCAGGCTGAACATCAGCGCCACAGCAAAAAGAGCAATTACCAACAAATTCCTCTCAAGACAGCGCCTCAGGAAGGGCCGATAAACGTTGGCGGCAACGTGGGTCATGCCATTTGAAAACCAAAGGCGCACTACTTCGAGACGACGGAACACGGCAAACCGACTGGGACGCATCGGTTTCATATGCGCCAGGTGCGAAGGCAAAATTAGCATACACTCGACCAGGGAAAAAGTGAGTGCCAGAATCATTACCACAGGAATGGGCACGCCAGCCCGCGCCATCTGCCCGGGCAACATCATCATAGGAGCGACAAAAATCATAGTAGAAATGACGGCGTACATGACAGGTTTGAGCACCGCCCGGGTACCGTTAATGGCACCGTCATAGCCCGCCGCGCCCGAGGACTGATGGGAGTACACTGACTCTCCCACGATGATCGCATCGTCCACCACAATGCCAAGGATCAACAAGAATGCCAGTAGCGAAACCATATTTAGGGAAACACCTGTGTAGGGCAGCAAAAGGAACGTGCCCATGAAAGCGACGGCAATACCCACGCATACCCACAAGGCAAGCAATGGCCTCAAAAACAACATCAGCAGGAGGAACACAAGTATCAACCCACCAATACCGTTCTTGACCAAGGTATTGGCTCGAGCCTTAAACAGCTCGGCAGTGTCCTGCCACAGTGCCAGTTCCACACCGGGTGGCAAATGCTTGCTGGTCTCCTCGATCCAACGGTGCAAGGTTTGGCTGGTAGCCAGCGTATTGGGGTTGGAGGTCACGAAGACTCGCATATTTAGTGAAGGCTTGTCATTGAAACGCCTGCGGATGTTCACCTCCTCAAAACCATCCTTCACCGTAGCTACGTCGCCGAGCAGAATCTGCGTTCCATCCACTGTGCTCAGCAGGGGGATCGACTCGAAATCATAGCCATCATACGCCTGGCCGCGAGTCTGCAGCTGAATATCACCCTCACTGCCCTTGATAACACCCGCCGGCAAATTCAGCGATGAACCGCGTATTGCATCCACCACATCATTAAACGTCAGCCCATAACGCCGCAAGGTGTACTCAGACACTTCAACCGACACCTCGTAGGGCCGAGGAGTCATCAACTCAACAACCGAGATATGAGGCTGCGCCGCCAGCTCATCGCGTAGCTCCACGCCAAGCTCTTTAAGCTCACGCTCAGACAGATCACCGGCCAGCGTCACCACAGCCATACGGTGGCGATGAGCAAGCTCAGTGACAACCGGTCGTTCAGCTTCCGCAGGAAAAGCCGTTATCGCGTCGACCCGACTACGCACTTCCGCACTCAACCGCTGGATGTCGTAATCCGGTTCTGCCTCGACGAGCACCGTACCCACCCCTTGACGCGAAGTTGAGCGAATTTCCTTGATCCCATTCAGGTCGTGCACCGCCTCCTCAATACGTTTGCTGATCTGTTGTTCCACCTCAGCGGGGCCTGCCCCTGGATAGGGCAGTGACACGCTCACAATACTCAACTCAGTATCGGGGAAAAACTGCTTATTGAGGGAGGGGATCGCCAGCGCGCCGCCAATGAGCAGGAATACCATGAGAAGATTAGCGGCGATGGGATTATGCACGAACCAACGAATCGGGCCAGGCATCAGAACTCTCCGCCAGCCAGCTCTGCCACATTTACGGCTACCGCGGTGCCTGCCAGCAGCAAACCGGGGCCCTTGACGATCACCTGGTCCCCTTTTGCGAGGCCCTGTGCCCACACGTACCGACCGTCACTTTGCAGCACATGCACTGGCCGCGATTGGGCCCGCTGCTTACCGTCTACCACCATGACAGTGCTATCCGTGCGCAGCGCCGAGCGCGGCAGCTGCGTCACCTGCTCTAACGGCCTACCGCTAATGGTGGCACTGACGAACAGTCCCGGCGCCAGTGGCGGACGTTCACTTTCCGCATCCCGAGCGAAGGGCTTGTCGACTTCCGCAACGGCAAACACCACGCGACTATTTTCGTCAATACTGGCGTCCGTGCGCACAAGGCGCCCCGCCCACTCCCAATCCCTGTTAGCAAAACGCGTACGAAGCAACACGTGAGAACCACTGAGCGTCTCTAGTGAACCCGTGTCGTAATTGAGCGGCAGATCCAATAACGCCACCTGTCGGTCAGTGAGAGGCAGCCGGACCTGCGCGACGTCGGTATCGTATACCGTGGCGACAACTGTGCCAGGCGAGACAAATTGGCCAATATCGACATTCTTCTCCGACACGCGCCCGTTAAACGGCGCTGAAATCGACGTTCGCGCGAGATCCAGCCGCGCCGCTGCGAGATCGGCTTCAGCAGCCAAGAGAGCGGACTGGGCAGCGGCCAATTGTGGCTTGCGAAGAAACAAGGCATTGCCCTGCTCGCTTCCCAGGTCACGCCATTCGCGCTTGGCCTGTAACGCACGGCCCTCCTCTTCTGCAACCTGCTGTTTCGCGGCGGCCACCTGTGATTCGGCCCGTGCAATCATGAACTGGTAATCAATATCTTCAATGTTGACCAGGGGCTCATCTGCAGCAAAGAACCCCCCGCGAGCAAAACGCGGAGACACGGTTTCCACCCGACCACTCACCTGACTTACTAGTTTTATTTCTCTGAGGGGGCGCACAGTGCCCTGAGTTTGCACCAGAAGCGCCTGATTCTGTGGTGCTGCCACCACCACATCCACCAGCGGCAACGCAGCTTCCTCAGGTTCTCGAGGCTCGGGCCCTGGCTTCCCCACCAGCAATGCATACGACAGCACCAGCCCTCCTGCCAACACCAGCAGTGACGAGAGCCCCTTACGCACCCAATCCTGTGCCATGCCTGTGTCCTGAACCCGCAACTTTTCCGTAGTCTACACCAGCGCGGGAATAGACAAATTAAAGATTTGTAGTATTCAGCTCGCCCGAACATTTACGCAGGCTCGGTAGCTCTGGTCCACAGCACAGCCGGTAAATGGGAAAATGCCACAAACTGCCTCCCGAAACGGGGTTTAGTATGTTTATTCTAATTTTGTATCGTAGCCTTTATCGCAATGGGCGGAGATCCCACCCACCGACTATGATAGAGGAGATTAGCCATGGCTGATGCAGCCAAAGCCACAGCGAAGCGAAAGACCACCGCAAGCAAGACCGCCGCACGTGCGACAACACCCAGGCGAAAAACCACCACACAGCGCACAGCGCCCAAAGCGGCCACCAAACGCTTTGAGACAACCGGTCGTGAGGTGTTTCTCGCCGGATTGGGCTTCTACGGTAAAACCTACGACCAGGCGCAGGAACGCTTGGATGCATTACAGAAAAAGCTGAAGGCGCGCCGCAAGAATGCCGACAAGGTTTACAAAGACCTGGTCAAGCGCGGCAAGAAGGTAGAAAGAGACGCAAAGGGTGCTATCAACGATATCGATATCCCCAATCTGGACGAATTGACCGATCGCAAGAAACTCGAGGCGCAGTTAAAAAAGGTGAGAGCGCGCTTCCAAGAACTCAGGAAGTCAGCACGTATCAAGGCCGCTGCCTGATCGAATTCCATCCAGGACTGCCCACAAAGGGCGCTATGGGGCCACTTTGTGGCCCTTTTTTTGTTCTACAATCTGGTGTGAACCGAACAGACGCGCGATTGATTCCTGCGCGAGGGAACAGTGACATGAGCGATGAGAAGAGCAAGGCGGGTGATATAGCCAAGAATATTTGGCTGGCAGGCGTCGGCGCCTACGGCAGGGCTGTCGAGGAGGCACAGGACCGGTTGGAGAAGGCTATGGAACCGCCCAAGTTGTTTCGAGAGCTGGTCAAGGCGGGTGCAGCGCTGGAAGAGGAGGCTCGCGAGACCACGGAAGCGGCTCGACATTCAGTGGAGGAGCGTATCAACCGTGTAAGAGAGAACTTCCAGAACCAACGCCCGGCGCGCTACGAGGATCTAGAAAAACTGCAAAAAAAGGTAGACCAATTGACGCGCAAAGTGAACAAACTCAGCAGCACACTTGCACAGCTCGATCTTGACAATGATAGCAGGCGTGGCAAGCCCAAAAAACAAAAGCCGCAACAGAAAAAGGCGAAAGCGGCCAAGGTCTCTCGTAAAAAGCCCGCCGTAAAGAAAACCAACACCCGCAAAACCACAACGCGCAACCGTTCCGCCTGAACAATCACCAGAGCGCCATTGAATGAAGACCAGGGATCGTATTCTGCACACTAGTCTGGCTCTGTTCAACGATAATGGCGAGGCGAACACCACTTCTATCGATATCGCCAATGAGATGGAAATCAGTCCAGGGAATCTGTACTACCATTTTAAGGGTAAAGATCAGATCATAACGGAGCTTTTTAGCCAGTATGAGCATGCAATAAGCCTCACACTTTCAGCGCCTATTGACAGGCCGCTGAGCGACGGCAAGGGGACTGCGGAAGACAACTGGTACTATCTCTATGTGGTGATCGAAGAGATGTATCAGTATCGGTTTCTGTACCACAATCTCGAAAACATTATGCAACGTTATACGCATGTGAAGCGGCGCTTCAAGCGGCTGATGCAATTGAAACGCAGCGCTCTGTATGCCATCTGTAAGGCCTTGCTACAGCAGGAGGTCATTGATGCCCAAAATCAACAACTGCTGGGCCTGGCGGACAATATGACCCTAAACCTGACCTTCTGGCTGAGTTACAGCGCCCTGGTCCATGATGAGCGCAGCCCCGAGATCATCATTCACCAAGGTGTCCTGCAACTATTGACCATGATTGCTCCGTATCTCGGTGAAGAGGAACGCAGTTTTTACCACGATTGCGACAGTATCTTCGGCAGTATGCTGGACAACGCTGACTAGCGGCAATCTCCATTGCCAAACAGAGGAACTTAACGCACCAGCGCAGTGAAATTCTTAGATCATCTGTTATGATTCGACCTTTCATCAGACGTACCACAGTGTAAGGAGCGTAACATGGCCATCAAGACCGGTGACAACATTCCCCCCTGCACCCTGAAGATGATGGGCAAGGAAGGTCCAGAGGATATCACCACGAGTGCCATTTTCTCTGGCAAGAAAGTTTTACTTTTCGCAGTTCCAGGCGCCTTTACACCTGGCTGCAGCATGACGCATCTACCCGGGTATGTCGTCAATGCAGACAAGATAAAAGCCAAAGGCGTCGATACGATTATCTGCATGGCAGTGAACGACGCCTTTGTCATGGGCGCCTGGGGTAAAGAACAGAACGCCGACGAACTACTGATGCTGGCAGACGGCAACGGCGAGTTTACCGCCGCTCTGGGCCTGGAGCTTGACGGCAGCGGTTTTGGCATGGGGACGCGCAGCCAACGTTTCGCCATGATCGTCAACGATGGCACCGTAACCCATATCAACGTAGAAGAAGGTCCAGGCATCGACGTCAGCTCCGCAGAAACGATGATGGCCCTGCTTTAAATCAGGTAACAGCTCAGGTCAGCAGCACGTAACACACGCTGCTGATCACCACCGCACCCATCAGATTGATCAGAACACCTTCTCGCGCCATACGCGCCGTTGACACAGCACCGCTACTGAAAACCACAGTGTTTGGGCCTGTAGCAACCGGCAGCATGAAAGCGCAGCTGGCACTGATCACCGCCGGCACCATGATAAGCTCCGGCGGTAAACCCGCAACGATTGCCGCTGCCGCCAGTATCGGCATCAGTAGCGCAGTGCTGGCCGTATTAGAGGTGGTCTCTGTCAGCAGAGTAACTACAATGCATATGATCAGCATTAACGCATAGACAGGCACACTGGTCATCGCCGCCAACCACCCTCCCATCAACGCACTGACGCCCGAGCTGGTGAAGCCTTTGGCCAGGCAGATGCCTCCAGCAAACAATAACAAAACACCCCAGGGTATGGTGCTCGCACGTTCCCATGTCAGTAGACGTTCACCCTTTCCATCGGATACCAGAAACAGCAGGATCACCGACAGCAGAGCGACTGACGCATCATTTGCCTGCGGGAGATCTAACCAGGACATCCAACCGCCGAATGGTTCCCGACGCATTATCCAAGCCAGTGCGGTCAGACCAAAGATCAGCATGACACGCCGTTCATTGGTCCGCCAGGGGCCTACCTCTGGCAGCTTTAATGCCACACTTCCGCCCAGGTTCCGCGTTAGGACCAGCGCCATCAGGGGAACAAGCAATACGACCACAGGTAACGCCCATCGCATCCACTGGGTAAAGCTAATGGAGCGACCAGTCGTCTCCTCAAACACCTGCATGAAAATCAGATTGGGAGGCGTCCCGATAGGGGTACCGACACCGCCAATACTGGCAGAGTAGGCAATCCCGAGGAGCAGGGGCGGTGCGAGCCTCTCACGTTCATCAGTTCCGTCGAGAATTGCCAACGCGACCGGCAACAACATCAGCGCAGTCGCCGTATTCGATATCCACATACTTAGCGTCGCCGAGGCCACCATGAAACCCATGACCAAGGTCCGACAACTGTGGGCGCCAAAAAGGTGAACCATGCCCAACGCGATACGACGGTGCGCGCCAGAATGCTCCATTGCCTTGGACAACAGAAATCCACCGAGTAGCAACAGAATCAGCGGCGAACCGTAGGCCTGGCCCACCTCTGCCGGAGTCAATATTCCGAACAAAGGAAAAATGGCGATCGGCAACAGGGATGTCACGGGAATGGGTACAGGCTCGAATACCCACCATACGACACACACCACGGCAACAAAAATTACTGTCGCCATGTCACCACTGTTGCCACCCACCACCGCGAACCCGCCAGCAGCCAAGCCCATTAACGGTCCGAGCCACAGCGCCCAAGGATTGTTACCCGCCACTCACTCACCCCGCCCAAGACTTTTTCACATCCTGTCCCACTGGACGTGCACTGTAAACCCCGCTGGAGTAGCACACCGTGACAGGCTACACTGCGGCCTATGACAGATTACCTACCCAACGCACTTATCGACCGCTTCCAGCGACGGGTAGAGTATGTCCGGCTTTCGGTCACAGACCGTTGCGATTTCCGGTGCGTGTACTGCATGTCGGAGGATATGCACTTTGCACCCAAAAGCGACGTACTGTCCCTGGAGGAACTGCTTGAGATTGCGCGAGCTTTTGTCGACCTTGGGGTAGGGAAAATACGCCTGACTGGAGGCGAGCCGCTGATCAGAACCAACATCCTTTCACTGATCAAGTCGCTGGGACAACTCAAAACATTGGAGCAGCTGGCATTGACTACCAATGGCTCACAACTGCATCGTCTGGCCCACAAACTGCGCGCGCTGGGGGTCTCGCGACTCAATATCAGCCTGGACAGCCTGCAAGCAAGGAAATTTCGCCAGCTCACACGGCATGGCAACTTGGATCAGGTTATCGCGGGCATTGATGCTGCCGTTTCCGCGGGCTTCAAACAAATCAGAATTAATGCTGTGATACTCAAGGGGCGTAACGATGACGAGGTAATCGACCTTGTAGAATTCGCTCAAACGCGTCGCGTCGATATTGCTTTCATAGAAGAGATGCCCCTAGGTCTAATCGATGAGCACGATAGACGCTTGAGTTTTTGCAGTAGCGAGGAACTCCTCAATATCATAACGCAGCGCTATCCGCTGAGTCCCCTCGGAGACCCCAACGGTAGCGCTGGTCCCGCCCGTTATTATCGCACTGACGCGAGCCGCAGCAGGATTGGCTTCATCTCACCCCATAGCAACAATTTTTGCCACCTGTGCAACCGCGTGCGGGTCACCGCCGAAGGCCGCCTTCTATTGTGTTTAGGGAATGAACATTCTGTTGACCTACGCGCCGTATTGCGCAGCGATAACTACCACTTTGACCTCCTCAAAAACACTATCGTGGACTCCCTGACAATCAAGCCGGAGCGGCACCATTTTGACCTCTCCGAGACACCGCAAATCGTCCGATTCATGAACACCACCGGCGGCTAGCCATGGGTCCCAATACGGCTTTTTACGTACAATCATGGCCCCTTTTTTGAGGTAACACCGTGCACAGCCAGGATTTTCCACAACTCGAGTCAATTGAGCGTATTGAGCAGGGCTTCGCGTCATACGGCTATATTTGCAGCCAAAAGATTGCCACTGCCGTCTTTCTGGCCTTTCAGTTGCGCAAACCGATTCTGGTAGAGGGACCGCCCGGCGTGGGCAAAACGGAGCTGGCCAAAACCATTGCGCTATTACTGGATACACCCCTGATTCGTTTGCAGTGCTATGAAGGGCTAGATGAAGCCAAGGCATTATACGAATGGAAGTACGGTAAACAACTGCTTTACACCCAGGTGCTTAAAGAAAAACTGGGTGACCTGCTTAAAGGCGCCGCAGGCCTTGCGGAGTCGGTCGAACGTCTGCACCAATTCGGCGATATTTTCTATTCTGAGGAATTTCTGGAGCCACGTCCGCTGCTCAAAGCTATGCAGCAAGAACGTGGCGCTATCCTGCTGATAGATGAAGTTGATAAGTCAGACTATGAATTTGAATCTTTGCTACTGGAAATTCTATCCGACTACCAGGTGTCAGTTCCCGAGATTGGAACGGTGAAGGCACGTACATCGCCAATGGTGTTCCTCACCAGTAATAATACTCGGGATATCTCTGACGCCCTGAAACGCCGTTGTCTTCATTTGTACATTCCGTTCCCATCGGTCGAACTGGAGGAAAGAATTGTACTTGCGCGCGTACCGGATGTAGGTAAAAAGCTCCGTCATCAATTGGTCGGATTTGTTCATTCGTTGCGACAATTGGACTTAAAAAAGGCACCTGCTATATCCGAAACAATCGATTGGGCGAGAAGCTTGCTGCTGATGCATGCGGACCAACTGAACGAAGAGATGGTAAGGGATACCCTGAATGTCCTCTTGAAATATGAGGATGACATAGAAGCTACTGCGCCCGAGCTGCGCTCTCTAGTGCGCAAAAGCACTGCCATATAGTCTAGCTGAAGCCTCCGGGTACGAAAAGCACGCCAGTATTTGCAGAGTGGAGGGGGAATTTGCACCATGCAGTCCAATCTCATCAATTTCATCCAGGTCCTGCGCACTCGGGACGTCCGTGTCTCGCCCGCAGAAACACTGGATGCAATGGATGTTGCCGCCACTTTAGGTTACGCGGACAGAGCCCTGTTGCGTGACGGGCTCGCAATTACGCTAGCCAAAACGGCGCAAGAAGAAGTGATTGTCCTGGATTGCTTCGATCGTTTTTTCCAGCAAAGTCTGGCAGATTTTTCTACCCGCAAAACAGCAGATATGAATGAGGAGTCGCAACCGCAAGAATCCGTAGATGCCAGCCAGCAGTATGGCGAAGACAATGATGCGCAAATGGCCGCCCTGCAACACGCAGCGGAAAGCCTGCCCGAGCTGCAGTCCATGCTAGCAAGCCCCTTAATGCAGAATCTCGCAAGCAACGACCGCAATGCGTTGACCCTGGCAATGAATCAGGCAGCCGAACAAATCGACCTGCATCAGATAGAGATGTTCACCCAAAAGGGACAGTTTACACGACGCATCCTCGATGCGATGGGTGAGGCTCAAATCCGCGACACAGTCATCGCATTGGAGCAAGCCGACAGCCCTGCTCTTCCTGTGTTGCAGCGGTACCGGGATATTTTGCGGGAACAGGTCCGCGATTTTGTAGAGCGAGAATTTTTGTTGCACGCAGGCGGTAAATCACAGAAGTTCATGGAGGAAATCCTCAGCAAAACACGCCTCAACAATATCGAGCATATCTACTTACATAAAGTACAGGAGTTGATCAGGAAAATGGCCAAGAAACTGATCAGTCGGCACTCCCGCCGGCGACGGCGCGTCAAGCGGGGCCAGCTCGATATGCCAAGGACCCTGCGCAAGAGCGCCGCCAGCGATGGGGTAATGTTCAGTACCTACTGGCGCCAGGTGAGAAAAGAGAAACCACAGATACTGGCGGTCTGCGACGTCAGCGGATCGGTGGCCGCCTACGCGAAGTTCTTGCTACTTTTCCTATACAGTTTGCAGGATGTTCTGCCGCGGGTGCGCAGTTTCGCTTTTTCCAGCCACCTGGGTGAGGTGAGCGCGTATTTTGACAACCACCCAGTAGAAAAAGCGGTGGAATTGATCAATTGGCACTACGGCGGGGCTACCGATTACGGTAATAGTTTGCTGGATTTTACTGAGCTGGCCATGGACGATATCAATAGCAATACCACGGTTATTATTCTCGGCGACGCCAGGAACAATCATGGCGACCCGAAGCTGGAAATTCTGCAGCGCATTTATCAGCGCTCCCGCCAGGTAATCTGGTTAAATCCCGAATCTCGCAGAGCGTGGGGCAGTGGTGATTCGGAAATGCTGCGTTATCAGAGCGCTTGTCATTTTTGCGCTGAATGCAATAACCTTAAACAACTGGAGCGCATCGTCGACCAACTGCTAAAGAGCACTCGCTAACTCATATGGCTTACTCCTGCAGAGATTGCAGCTACCGCGGGGCAAAGAGCGGACCACTTGGAGAGTGCCCGGCTTGCGGCTCTTATAATATGGAGCGCCACCTGGTTGCCGCTGAAGAAAAGAAACCCCCATCGCAATGGCGCCTGCGATTCCTTATCGCTCTATGGACCATTTTCATTGTCATGATTGTAAGGAAATTGATCTGAAGCTAGGCCCGGAACACATACCCTTCCCCTGTTCGCTGCGTGAGCTGGTGCTGGATCGCTACGCCGAGCCTCCGGGTGCCGGTGCTAATGCGCACCCCATGGATCTTGACGAACTGGTCGGGTATCTGCGAGACATCGACGATTTCAGTGTATCACCCTGGGTCGCCGTCATGGACAAAACCGAGGCTATCGGCGATCCCGCGACACCCTCCCGTGAACACAGTGCAATCTTGCGCTGGCTCGGCAAATCATTGGAAATCTGGGAGAAAGAATTCCCTCTCGAGAGCCGTCTCGCAACCCATCTACGTAAATTGAAACCCCTGGCGGCCGCACTGGCACTATCAGATGAGCGATTTATGCAGCCCGGCGCCCACCCGCTGCACCAGCTGCTCGACGCAATCCAGAGCCGCGCAATCGGCTGGCAAACACGATTGGACCGGGTCGGCACTGCCCTTGAAGAGCAAATAGCTCGCGCGATTGACGACTATCGCGCGTGGTTCGCAAACCCCAACACGGACCTGAAACTGGTGTGCGACCAGTTTACCTCGGTCGCAGAGCGAGACCAGGCAAGGGCCCAGCGCATGGTGCAGCGGGTGGTTGATACAGAGTCGGGCAAGGTGCGCACGGCTGCGGCAAAGCATGAAGCTGCTCGTATGATTAATTCCAAGCTGGAAAAATATCAGCTTCCGAGCGAGATCGGTGAGTTTATCAAAGGGCCCTGGTACACCAGCGCGCAGCTACTGTTACTGAAGTTTGGGATGGATTCAGAACACTGGGAAAGCATGTCAGCTACGACTGAGACTTTGCTGGATTCATTACAGAGCCTGGAGGAGGCCGATGAGACGCGGCGCCAGCATATCTTCCAATTGGTAACCCAGCTACCCAAAGATATGCGTCGCTGGCTATTGAGCCTGCACCATGACACCGAGGCAGTCAACGAAGCTATGGGCATGGTGGAGTTCGTTCACCTGCGCATACTGCGCCAACAGCATGTCGAATTAGAGCAAATACCACCTATCATGGTTAACGACGATCATGCCATGACCGGCTCCGGCCGACACTCAACTGTCATGAAGAAGTGGTCTGAGGGGCAGTGGTTTGTGGTAAAAACGGAAGGCAGTGTGCTTCGCGTGCGGCTCGTGCTGAAAATCGAGCAATCGCAACAGCTCCTGTTCACCAATATGGCGGGTCTGAAAGTACTGCAAATGACCTTCAAAGATTTCGACCAGTTACTAATCGAGAGGAAAGCTGCCGCTCTGCATAGCGGCGCCAGCTTCAGCCTCAGCCTGGCCAAGGCATCAGGCGTCGATTCGGTGGAGATACTCGAGGCATTGGCCAGTGCAATGGGACAGTCAGAACGTCTAGGACACCGTAACCCAGCGTCAGCAGAAGAGCCCACACCAGAACGAACACCGGACCAAACACCGGAGCGCGCACCAGAACGAGCAGCAGACCCAGCGTCGAACCTTGAGTCCGCTGATAATCGGGGGACCAGCGGAGAATCACATACCGCAGGTGCGGCGCCGGCAATCTCGAGGGAGATTGCACTACCAGAAGTACTGCCGGTAGAGCCAGGCGATGATGCCGCAACAGCGGCAGAAGGGCAGAGAAAGGACAGTTACAGCGGCTACATCGAATATGAATCTGTGGACGGATTGCCGCAGAGAGACACGCGCCTGGATGCGAGGGCGGAACCTGAACCGGGCAACGGAGACAGCTTACCCGACTCAGCCGAGGACCACGCTGAGGTCGCGACAGCACAACCAGAGATCGACACACCGACGCCCGTTGTCACGCCCACAGACCGCAGTGCATTCGAACAGGAGGGTCGGCGCTTCTTGGACCAGGCATCTGACATAGGAAGCACGCAAGCGACCCAGCCTAGCGCATTGGCGACTGAGCAGGGGGAGACTCGGCGCATCAATCTACCTGTCGGTGTCTGGATAGGGTTCCATGACGGGGAGATGCCTGTAATGGCGCGCCTCGCCGTGCATGACCCGCAAGAAGACCACTTCATTTTCGTGAACCGCAAGGGCGTCAAAGTGCGGACAATCAGCCGACTAGAGTTCCTCGTCCTGATCGATAGCGGACTCGTCGAAATCCTTGAAACTACCAAAAACTTTCGAGATGTGGTGTCGGAAGTCCGTAAACAACAAGATCAATAGACGTCGGGTACAGAATCGATGGAAAAGACTGAACGACAACACATCAGGCTTCCAGTGCTAAGTGTTGCATTTATAGAGCTGGAATCTCCTGGCATGAGTGAGTCTGAATCAGGCAAGGTGATCAGTTGCAGTTCACTCAACGTCTCACGCAATGGACTCAAGGTAGAGTTGGAAGAAGAGATCACAGTGGGCGCTCTCCTCCAGCTGGGCGTGGAATTACCGAATGCAGATGAGCCCTTGTACCTGGTTGGTGAGGTGCGCTGGACCCGCCCCAGTGAGGCGGTGGACGGCGCCTGGGTAGCTGGCTTCCAACTGATGAACGCAAATAACTCGGATATCAAGCACTGGCGAGATCTGGTGGCACAGCTGGAAGCCAATTGATAAACAACACCACCGGTTACAGCGGTCCAAACTCGCCCTCATCGACCTCTTCCAGATTGAAATCAACGAAAGCCCTGCGGCCCAGATCCTGCTCCTGTCCGGCCAGCCTGATTTTCAATCGCACCGTATCCTCCGATTGCGCGCAACGCAGCGCCTCTTCCTCATCGATACGCCTCTCCTCGTACAAATCAACAAGGCTGGCGTCGAACGTCTGCATACCATGGCTCTCGGATTTTTCCATGATGGCCTGCATGCCATTGATCTCGCCTGCGACAAGACGTTGAGACACCTCATCGGAGCACAGTAATACCTCGTGGAGGTTGTAACGAGCCCCCGTCGACGTAGTCATCAATTGCTGACAGACAACACACTGCAGAAGCCGGGACAGATCCACCATCGACTGTGATCGCTTGTCATCAGGAAAAAGTGCCATGATCTGCTGCAGCGCTTGTTCAGCACTATTGGCATGCAGGGTAGCGATGCACAAACGCCCGGCCCCTGCAAAATCCATGGCATACTGGAGAGTCTCTGCGTCACGAATCTCGCCGAGAACAACGACATCCGGTGCCTGACGCAGGGTATTATTCAGTGCATTGTGCCAACTGCGCGTATCGACCCCTACCTCGCGCTGGTTCACGATAGACTTTTTGTGGTTATGCACATACTCTACCGGATCCTCAATGGTGACAATGTGCCCACTGCTATTGCTATTGCGGTAATCGACAAGTGAGGCCAGCGACGCTCCGATACCGGCGCCTGTCGCTCCCGCAAGCAATACCAGACCCGTTCTTTGCAAAATGATATCGGTGAGGATGTGGGGTAAGCGCAAATCCTGCCAACGGGGTATATCAGACACCATATTCCGTGCCACCACGCCCACCTCGCCCCGCTGCATAAAGGCATTGATCCGAAACCTGCCGTAACCTGACACAGGTAGGGCAAGATTCAACTCCAGGTTTTTCTCAAATTCGGACTGCTGAACCTTGTCCATCACTTCGTAGACGATTTGCTCTACCTCACCTGGCTGCATAATGCCACTAGCTATCGGTCTCAGCTCGCCTTCGAATTTCACACAGGGCGGAGCACCCGTGCTTAAGTACAGATCAGAGCCTCCTTCCGCAGACAGTATCTTCAACCACTCAATTATTTTCATTTATTGGTCTCTCCCCACTACCGCGTTCTACTCTACGCTTGCGACGAAGTCTTGTATAGCCAGATGATGTCACCGACAGTATCCTACGCAACTGCGACCCGACGACCCGGAGACTCCAATATGGAGAATGCCCGTCCTACACCGCTGATAGACGACATTGACAGCACCCGACGCAAGCTCGCGTGCTGGATATCGGAGCAGCAGGGCCGAGCAGTCAGCATCGCCGAGCTGACCATCCCTGAGGCCACAGGCATGTCCAATGTTACCCTCTTGTTCGACATCAACTGGGAAGAACAGGGTGCCGCCTGCACCGAATCGATCGTGGCGCGGTTGCAGCCCTCTGTAGAGCGTCCTGTATTCCCCGATTACGACCTGAGCCTGCAATATGAAGTGATGGAGGTCTTAGGCAGAGAAAGCGATGTTCCGGTCCCTGAACTCAGAGGCTTAGAGACTGACGACTCTGTACTTGGCGTACAGTTTTATCTGATGAAAAAAACCGAAGGTCGAATACCAACCGATATGCCACCGTACAACATGGATGGATGGATGGTGCACGAAACGAGCCTGGAGCAGCGCCGGAGTCTGTGGCGGTCAACAGTGGACACCTTGGCAACGTTTCATCAGCTAGACTACAGAGCGCTGGGCTTCGAGCGGCTGCACGCACCCGGTATGACGCCATTACAACAACAGCTGAACTACTGGCAGACCTATCACGATTGGGCACTGGAGGGCGCGCAGCACGGCATCTGCCAACCGGCTTTAGACTGGCTGCAGGCCAACCAACCAGAGGAAGAGGCCACGACACTCTGCTGGGGCGACGCACGATTGGCCAACATAATTTTCAAACCATCGCTCGATGGCATCGCCGCCGTGCTGGACTGGGAAATGGCTGTCTTAGGCAATCCGGTGCAGGATTTGGCCTGGTTCAACTATCTGGATTCGGCATTCGCAGAGGGCCTGGGCATGCCTCGGCTCGAGGGCCTGCCCAGTTACGAGGAAACCGTCACCCAATGGCAAAACGCGTCGAGCTGCTCAGTGCGGGACTACAGCTACTACATCGTGTTTGCCGGCATGCGTTTTGGCCTGATCCTGTCTCGCATTATGCTCGCAACTGGCCAGAACGATGAGGTACAGACAAATTTTGCCTGCCAGTTACTGCAGAAAAACCTGGATCGGCTCGGTTGACCAGATAAGGAGGAACCGTGTCATCCCATATGCACAAGCAACTCAAGGCGTTAGAACAGCCAGAGGCGCGCGCTGATCTCACCGCCATCAATCGCGGCATAGAAAAAGAGAGTCTGCGCATAACGGCACGGGGCCATCTCGCCCAGACACACCACCCATACGGTCTGGGCTCGGCGCTATCACACCCCTCCATCACTACGGATTACTCCGAGGCCCTGCTGGAATTTATTACACCAGTCAGCAGTAGCGTTGACCAAAGCCTGCTGCAACTAGAAGACATCCATAGCTTCACCTATCAGAAAATTGGCAAAGAGCTGCTGTGGTCTGCGAGCATGCCCTGCCTGATGACGGGCGAAAAAGGAATTCCCGTAGCGCAGTATGGCAGTTCCAACGTGGCACGCATGAAAACCGTCTATCGATACGGCCTTGGTCATCGGTATGGCCGGCTAATGCAGACCATTGCGGGTATCCACTACAACTTTTCCATGCCCGCGACTTTTTGGCAGCGCACTTGGCGCGATGCAGGCAGTCCAGGGGATATCGCTGACTACACCACCCAGCACTACCTTGGCTTGATACGCAATTTCAGTCGCCTGTCCTGGATACTCATTTATCTTTTTGGTGCATCACCCGCGGTCTGTGCCAGTTTTCTCAATGGTCGTCGTGATCACGGGCTGCAGCTTTTTGACGGGGATGCCAGGAGCCTGTGCATGCCTTATGGTACAGCACTGAGAATGGGCAGTCTTGGCTATAACAGCGACGCACAGAAAAACCTTAACGTGTGCTACAACTCTCTCGACACCTATATCGAGACCTTGTGCGCAGCGATCATGCAACCCCATCCCGCCTACCGGGACATCCCCAGTGGTAAAGGCGGCAATTACCAGCAGTTGAACGATAGTCTGCTGCAGATTGAAAATGAATTTTACAGTCCAATCCGACCCAAGCGGGTGGCTATGTCTGGAGAAGCACCATTGCGCGCATTGGTCAGAGGGGGCATCGAATATATCGAAGTGCGCTGCGTAGACATCAGTCCCTTTACTCCCGTCGGTCTGGATGCGGAACAGCTGCGCTTCATGGACACGTTCCTCCTGTACTGTCTGTTGCAGGAAAGTCCCGCCTGCGAAGACAATGAACAGGCACGCCAAGTCGCTAACCTGGAGGCCATTATCAGTCGGGGCAGAGAACCGGGACTGTCTCTGCAGAGAGATGGGGGTGATGTTCCTATGGTGCAGTGGGCCAGGGAACTATTGGAGGAAATGGCACCGCTGGCTGCACTTTTGGATTCGGCATACAACATCCACGACTACCAAACGAGCCTGGGAAATCAGATGCTCAAACTCGATAATCCCGAGCTGACGCCAAGCGCACGCGTACTCAGGGAAATGCGGGAGCGCCGACAGCCCTTTTTCAAGGTCGCGATGGCCTATAGCGAACAATGGGCACGGTATTTCCGGCAACGCCCTCTCTCCCATGAGACACAGTCACTCTTTGAGGAGGCATCCCAACGCTCCTTGCAGGCCCAAAAAGACACTGAGCGCGCCGACCAACTCAGTTTCGAAAACTATCTGGAGAATTTTTACGCCCAATACAAGAGCCTGTAATTATGAATTTTCTTGCTCACTTCCATCTGGCCTGGCCTGAAAGTGGCTTGATAATCGGTGGCCTAGAGGGGGATTACTGTAAGGGCCCGCTGCGAGGAGCCCTACCTGCGGAGATAGAGCGCGGCGTAAAATTGCACCGCGCGATCGATGCCTTCACAGACAGCCACCCAGTCACCACGCAGCTGCGACGAGAATTGCCACCATCACTGCGCCGCTACGCGGGCATTGTCGTTGATCTGAGCTTTGACCACTTCCTCTGCCTGCACTGGTCACTTTTCTCGGATATCCCGCTGCGGACGTTCAGCACCGCCGTGTACACCGTGCTGCGGAAACATGACGCCGCGTTGAGCAGTGAAGCGCACCAAATGGCCGCGCGTCTAATCAAACATGACATCCTCTGCCTTTACCTGCGATGGCACACCGTAACCGAATCAGCACAGCGCATCGGGCAGCGCTTCAACAGGCACAACCCTTTTCTCAACTTGGACGCAGAACTCGTCGGAAAAAAGACTGTAATCGAAAAGGCGTTCTTGCGCTTTTACCCCGATTTACAATCTTTCTGCGTAGCCTGGAGGGAGGGCGCTTGAAAATAGGCGACGCCGGTCATTGCACCACAGCATGCCACTGGTGTAGGGTCGCGCCGTAAACCCCGTTATTAGCGAGGTCTCCCGACGTATGCTGCAGATACTCTCCCCACGATGGGTCTTTATCGGACTGGTACTATTCGCTCTTATCGCCATGCTATTTGCAAGAGTTTACCTGCAGGGCCACCTCGGATTAGAGGCCTGTCCTTTGTGCATGACCCAGCGGCTTTTTGTGGTGCTGTGGGGGAGTATCGCGCTGGCGGGGGCCATACACAACCCGCCAGGCTGGGGCCGCCGGGTTTACGCCGCCCTTTGCGGTCTGGCCGCCGCCACAGGGGGCGCCGTGGCAGCACGCCATGTCTGGCTGCAGAACCTGCCCGAGGACCAAGTTCCCGCTTGTGGGCCTAGCCTGGACTACATGCTGGAAAACTTCCCCTTTTCAGAAACTCTTCGTCTCGTATTGATGGGCGACGGCAATTGTGCGGAAACCGTGTGGACTTTCCTCGGCCTAAGCATTCCGGAACAAACTCTGGCGGTGTTCTGCGTGGCGTTGCTCGTGTGCCTGTGGCAGACAGTCCGCTACGTACCAAACAACTGACCCGCTGCCAACATCAACACCTTTCATTGCTTGAGGAGAACGGTATTGTGTGCCGTTATCCGGTCAAACCGCTGAGCCGCTTGCCCGGCTGCGCTGGCAGTCATATAGTTAGGCTTTGTGCGGCACACGCAGGACCCCCTACCATGACGAACAAGATTAGCGACCCCAAACAACAGTTCCAAGCAGTGGAGGAATTACTGACCCGCTGGCTGAAGGAACGCCGCGCCG